>NZ_CP046914.1:1200000-1514645 GCF_009789675.1 Paraburkholderia acidisoli
CCGATCTCGCCGCCATCCCGCTGGGCGCGGCGACCACGATCGACGCGCTGCAAGACTTCGTTGAGCGCCATCCGCGTCTGTTCGTGCTCACGGGCGCGGGCATCAGCACGGACTCGGGCATTCCCGGCTATCGCGACGAAAACGGCGCCTGGAAGCGCTCGCCGCCCATCACGCTGCAGGAATTTCTCGGTTCGGAAGCCTCGCGCCGCCGCTATTGGGCGCGCAGCCTGATTGGCTGGCCGACCGTGGGGCTCGCGCAGCCCAACGCCGCGCATCGTGCGCTCGCGCGGCTCGGCGCGGCGGGCTACGCGCGCACGCTGGTCACGCAGAATGTCGATGGCCTGCATCAGCGCGCGGGCAGCCGCGACGTGATCGAACTGCACGGCAGCATCTCGCACGTGCATTGCCTCGATTGCGGCGCGCAGTTTTCGCGCGAATCGATCCAGCCCGAACTCGTCGCGCGCAATCCGGCGCTCGCCGATGCCATCGCCGAACCGGCCGCCGACGGCGACGCGCATCTCGACTTCGACGGCGCCAACGCCTTTCACATTCCCGCGTGCGCGGCGTGCGGCGGCATGCTCAAGCCGTCGGTGGTGTTTTTCGGCGAAAACGTGCCGAAGGCGCGTGTCGAGGCTGCATCGAACGCGCTCGACGAGGCGGATGCCGTGCTCGTCGTCGGGTCGTCGCTGATGGTCTATTCGGGCTACCGCTTCTGCGCGTGGGCGCAGCAGCGCGGCAAACCCGTGGCCGCCATCAACATGGGCAAGACCCGCGCCGACCCCTTGCTCGCGCTCAAGGTCGAGGCGCCGTGCGCGACCGTCCTCGACGCGCTCGACGCAAGGCTCGCCGCCTGACGTCGCGCGGGCGCGGAGCAAAACGGCACGAAACGGCACGAAACGGCGCCGGCCCATGCGCTTCGTCGCGAAGCGCGCGCACTGTTGCACGACTCGATCGACATTCGACCCAACCGGAACCGAAGCCATGCTGACCACGCTGACCGACCTCGAAGCGCATTACGGCACGCCGCACGAGCGCGCGCTGCGCAAGGAAATCGACTACGTGAACGCCGACTACCGGCGCTTCATCGAAAGCTCGCCGTTCGTGGTGCTCGCGACCGGCGGCCCGGAAGGTCTCGACTGCTCGCCGCGCGGCGACGCGCCGGGCTTCGTGCGTATCGTCGACGAGCGCACGCTCGCGCTGCCCGACCGGCCCGGCAACAATCGCGTGGACAGCTTGCGCAACGTGGTGGCCGCGCCGCAGGTGGGCTTGCTGTTCATGGTGCCCGGCGTGGGCGAAATGCTGCGCGTGAACGGCCGCGCGCGCGTGAGCACGGAAGCCGATCTGCTCGCGAGTTTCGCCGTCGATGGCAAACCGCCGCGCTCGGTGCTTGTGATCGACGTGGAAAGCGTGTACTTCCATTGCTCGAAGGCGATCGTGCGCTCGAAGCTCTGGGACGCCGCTGCGCAGGTCGAACGCAAGTCGCTGCCGAGCGCGGGCGAGATGCTGCGGCGCGTGAACGCCGAGCACTACGGCGAGGCCTTCGACGCCGAAAGCTACGAGGCCAACCTGCCCGAGCGCATCAAGGCCACGCTGTACTGATCTTCGCAAACCTCATCGGCATGACGCGCGTCAGTGGCATCGCCCGCATGACGCGCGCCATCACGATATCCACGAACCTTCACGCATGACCGAACCTCTTGCCCAACGTCTGAACGCGCCCGCCGCCGGGCGCAACGCCACGCCCATTCTCGACGTGTTGCGCGAGGCCTTGCCCGCGCGCGGCACCGTGCTCGAAATCGCCAGCGGCACGGGCCAGCATGCCGTACACTTCGCGGCCGCGTTGCCGGGCATCGACTGGCAACCCAGCGACACCGACGCGCGCGCCCGCGCCTCGATCGCCGCGTGGCGCGAGCATGCCGCATTGCCGAATCTGCGCGAACCGCTCGATCTCGACGTCCGCGCCACGCCCTGGCCGATCGGCGAAATTCAGGCGATCGTCTGCATCAACATGATTCACATCGCACCGTGGGAAGCGGCCATTGCGCTGATGCAGGGCGCGGGCACGCATGTCGCGGAAGGCGGCGCGCTCGTGCTCTACGGCCCGTACCGGCGCGATGGCGCGCACACGGCGCCGAGCAACGCGGCCTTCGACGCCGATCTGCGCGCGCGCGACCCGTCGTGGGGCGTGCGCGACATGGAAGCGGTGGAGGCGCTGGCCGCGGCGCAAGGCTTCGCGTGCGAGGCGCGCGTGGCGATGCCGGCGAACAATTTCATGCTGGTGTTTCGAAAGCGCGCGAGCGGCTGAGGAACGCGGATGAACGCGGACGAACGCGCGGATTGACGCGCGCCGCGTGCGCGCGAAAGCGCAGCGCCCGGGCGTTTCCCTTATGCTTGCACGGTTGGCGCCCTCGCGGCGCCGTCATTGATTGAAGTGGAGAAACAACATGAGCAAACAGGCAATCGGCGTGGTGGGTCTGGCCGTGATGGGGCGCAACCTCGCGCTCAACATCGAAAGCCGCGGCCATGCGGTCTCGGTGTTCAACCGCAGCCGTGAGAAAACGGACGAGCTGATCGCTGAGTTCCCCGATCGCAAGCTCGTGCCGTCTTACACGCTCGAAGAATTCGTCGAGTCGCTCGAAAAGCCGCGCCGCATTTTGCTGATGGTGAAGGCCGGCGAAGGCACCGACGCCACCATCAACCAGCTCAAGCCACTGCTGGAAAAGGGCGACATTCTGATCGACGGCGGCAACACGCATTTCACCGACACGATCCGCCGTAACCAGGATCTCGCGAAGTCGGGTCTGCATTTCATCGGCACCGGCGTTTCGGGTGGCGAAGAAGGCGCGCTGAAAGGTCCGTCGATCATGCCGGGCGGCCAGAAGGACGCTTACGATCTGGTCGCGCCGATCCTCACCGAAATCGCCGCGAAAGCGCCGGACGGCGAGCCGTGCGTCGCGTACATGGGCCCGGACGGCGCGGGCCATTACGTGAAGATGGTGCACAACGGCATCGAGTACGGCGACATGCAGCTGATCGCCGAAAGCTACGCGGTGCTCAAGCAGGTGCTCGGCCTGTCGAACGAAGAGCTCGGCAAGGTCTACACGGAATGGAATCAGGGCGAGCTGGACAGCTACCTGATCGAAATCACCTCGAAGATCTTCGGCAAGAAAGACGAGGAAAGCGGCAAGGATCTCGTCGACGTGATTCTCGACCGCGCCGCGCAAAAGGGCACCGGCAAGTGGACGAGCCAGAACGCGCTCGATCTCGGCGCGCCGCTGCCGCTCATCACCGAAGCCGTGTTCGCGCGCGTGCTGTCGTCGCTCAAGACGCAGCGCGTGGCGGCCAGCAAGGTGCTCGCGGGTCCGGACGCCAAGCCGTTCTCGGGCGACCGCGAAGCGTTCATCGAGTCGGTGCGTCGCGCGCTGTATCTGAGCAAGGTGATTTCGTACGCGCAGGGTTTCGCGCAACTGCGCGCCGCCTCCGACGAGTACAAGTGGGACCTGCAGTACGGCACGATCGCCAAGATCTTCCGCGCGGGCTGCATCATCCGCGCGCGCTTCCTCCAGAAGATCACCGACGCGTACGCGAAGGACCCGCAGATCGACAACCTGCTGCTCGACCCGTATTTCCGCGACATCGCCGCGAACTACCAGGCCGCGCTGCGCGATGTGGTGATCCAGGCCGTGGCCCTGGGCGTGCCGGTGCCGGCGTTCTCTTCGGCGATCGCGTACTTCGACGCTTATCGCTCCGAGCGTCTGCCGGCCAATCTCGTGCAGGCACAGCGCGACTTCTTCGGCGCGCATACGTTCGAGCGCATCGACAAGCCGGGCAGCTTCCACGCCGAATGGGCGTGAGCGCAAGCGCGTAAGAAAATCGAAAGGTAAAAGACCGCAGCGTCATTGCGGTCTTTGTGGACAAAAATGGCGAACCATCACGGTTCGCCTTTTTTATTGCCAAATCTGCAACAGACTTTTTTCAAATTAGGGTTTTCCCTAGGCGAGTTCGCGTCCTACACTTGTCATCAATCGCTGACGAACATCGTGTTCCAGGCGAAACAAAAACAGATGGAGGTCCGATCATGAACAAGCTCATTTCCGCCGTTGCTGTTGCCGCCGCCCTTGCCGTTCCGGCAATCTCGTTCGCCCAGTCGAACGACCAGGGCCTGACCCGCGCGCAGGTTCGCGCCCAGCTCGTGCAGCTCGAAGCCGCTGGCTACAACCCGGGCGCCGACCACGTGAACTACCCGCAAGAACTGCAAGCCGCGCAAGCGCGCGTCAGCCAGGAACAGCTCGCCGCCGGCAACACCAGCGGCTACGGCTCGCCGGCAACGGGTTCGTCGCAGTCGGGCGCGGCGGTTCAGCCCGCGCACACCGCGGCGCAACAAGCCGTGTATTTCGGCCACTAAGCCGATGGCGGGCGCCAGCCGCTCGAGCGGGGCGCTCGCGAAAGAACCCCCTGTAGTTCAGTTGTCGTAGTAGTGGTTGTTGCAGCGAGAGGTAGTGGAAGTTGTTGTGGCAGTTGCAGTGGCAGTTGAGGAAGCGGCATCACGCAGTGCCGTGTAGTGGTGGTAGAGAACAGAGAGCAGTGGTTGGTGTAGTCGAAGTTGCAGTGCGCAGTACCGCAGTCTCGTAGTGGCAGTTGCAGCACGCAGTCGAAGTACCGGCAGTTGCAGTATCAGCAGTGAATCCGCAGTGAGTTAAGCAGCAGGTTAGTGTAGTTGGCAGGTGCAGTAGGTAGTTGCAGCAAGTTGTTGCAGTTGGCTGTCGCAGTGAGAGGTGCAGCCCTGGTAGTTGCAGTCTGTAGTAAGCAGCACGAAGTCACCGCAGCATGCAGTTGCAGTACAGCAGTACCGAAGCAGAAGCAACGCAGTAAAAAGCAGCAACAAGCAGCAGGCAGTACAAGTGCGGGCCGGTTCTCACCGGCCCGAACTTTTTTCTGCGCCGCCTGCGTGAGCTGATGCGGGCGATCCGCGCCGCGTCAGCGGCCGGACATACGCGGGACGCCTTCGTTGCTCGCCACCTTCAGCTGGTGGATCGAGCGATGCGCCTTATTCAGCTGGGCCTGCGCCGCAATGCGCTGCGCCTCCAGTTGCGCAACCTCCTTGCGCACCTGATGCTGTCGACCCGAAACCACGTTTTCCTGGTGTGCGTGCCGTTGCAGGTCCACGCGCAGCCGTTCGGCCTGCGCTTCCGATTCCTCGATCATGCGAGCCAGCTCGGCGTTTTGCGCAACGAGCTGGATGCGGCGCGCCTCGCTGTCGGCCAGGCGCGTCGCTTGCTCTTGCAGCAGATGAAACGCCGAACCGGCCGCGTCGATGTCGTTGGCCTTGAGCGCTCGCCATAGCGCGCCATCCTGATGGAGCGCCACGAAAAAGCCGAGCGAGTGCGCGTGGAAGTACATCGTCACGGTGTAGCCAAAACTTCGGTAGGTGCGGAAGGTGGCCAGTTCCTTTTCGGCGTCGAGCGCCTCGAAGGCTGCGCCTTCGGCGATCTGCACGGGGCGGCCGTTGAGATGCGCGGGCATGACCGGCACGGCGTGCAGCGTGGAAACGGGGCTGGCGGCCGGACGCGGTTCCGCCGTCGCGCCAGACGCGCCATGGTCGGCGCGGGCTTCGAAATCGGCGATGGATTCCGGCGCTTCGGCGGCGCGCGGTTCGCGGCTGTCCTGCGATTGCGCTTCATGCGCGGCGGTGGCGCCGCGAACGACGGCGACGAGACGCGAGGTGCCGCTCATTTGCGCGGCGGGACGGCGGTTCAAAAAGGTTTTCACGGCGTTTCCCCCAGAATGGCGCGCCAGAATGAACACGGCCCGTATGCGCAAGCGCCGGGCCGGGGTCGTGGCGGCGGGTAATGCGGGGCGGGCGCGGCGCGCGACGCGCCGTCCGCTCCGGGCTCGCCTAGTGGAGCAAGCGAGGGCGGCGTGCGATGTCGTCGAACAGTGCACGTCCGGGTTCGAGCGCGAAGAGCCAGGTTTCGTCATAGCCGCTCAAGGTATCGAGCGCATCGCGCAAACGCTCGATCACCACGGCGGGAATTTCCACGGTCGCCCGCACACCGCCCGACAGCCGGGCGACGCTGGCGTGCTGGATCAGCTCATCGGCCGCCTCGGCCACGTCGGCGGCGAAGACGAGATGGTTGTTCAACAATTCGACGAGGCCAGGCGATGCCGCAACGTCTTCGACACTGAGTTGCAGGGAAAGGAAGGTAGCTTTGTTCATCCTCGGGTTCCTCAGGGGCGTGGACTGCAGCGAGAGGCTTTCGGTTTAATTATCAGAGTACGTGAAATTCAGTATAGGCGAGGCCCCGTGCGAGCGTTGGCGGGGCGGCGGTGACGTCGAAAAAAGGCCATCGCGGTGTGGACGATATAATGGGGGACGTTCGCCAATTCCGGCTTCCTGCGGAGAGTGGCGCAAGCGAACGCCTGCGGCCCGCCGCGCTTCCAACATGCGTACTTCGAGTTACGCAGCGAGGACCAAGCGAGGAACAGCAATATGAATCGACAACGGCGAATCCCGGGCGCATACGCGGCAGTGGCCGCGCTCACGCTCGTTTGCAGCGCCTGTACCAGCACTTACACGCCGTGGGAAACCACGCCGCAGCCGCCTGCCATGTCCACGACCGGCGTGCCCGCGGGCTATTACCGCGTCAACCCCGGCGACACGCTTTCGCGTATCGCTTCGGCGTACGGTCAACGTCCGCAGGACATCGCGAGCTGGAACCAGCTGCCGGGCGCCAATGCCCAGGTGCTGCCCGGCCAGGTGCTGCGCGTCGCGCCGCCGCCGAGCTACGGCGCGGCCACGCCGCCGCTGCAGCCGCCTTCGTCTTCGGCGCCCGCGGCCAACGGCGTCGCCATGCCCGCGCCGGTCGCCACGTCCGTCGCGCTCGCGTGGCCCGTGCGCGGTCCGATCCTGCAGCGCTTCCAGGCGGGCAAGTCCACGGGCATCGTGATCGGCGGTCCGGCCGGCGAGCCGGTGAAGGCCGCCGCCGCGGGCCGCGTCGTGTACGCGGGCACGGGCATTGCCGCTTACGGTCCGCTCGTCATCATCAAGCACAACGACCAGACCGTGACGGCCTATGGCCATAACGGCAGGCTGCTCGTGCAGGAAGACGACGCCGTGTCGCAAGGCCAGCCCATCGCCGAAATGGGCGACAGCGGCGTGCAGTTCGAAGTGCGCAGCGACGGCAAACCCGTCGATCCGCTGCCGCTGCTGCCGCGCTGATCCCCGCTGCCTATCCTTCTAGCTGAGCTGTCTTGCCGATGAGGCGCGCGATCCGCTCGCGCGCCTCATCGCGTTTACGCGCGTTGCCCGGTGTTTCCATGCCTCTTCGCGCCTTCACGCACGCCCACCGCGCGGCCCCGGCCAACCGGTTAATTCGTCCGGCATTGCGCAGTGCCTCGGTTTGAAAATACACTCGATGACTTACCGCATCGCGGCCGCACGGCGTTCGTGCGTCGCGCGCGCCATCCCGAGTTCAACGAGGACTTCATCGCAATGATCGATTTGCGCAGCGACACCGTCACCCGTCCGAGCGAAGCCATGCTCGCCGCCATGACCCGCGCCGAAACCGGCGACGACGTGTGGGGCGACGATCCCACCGTGCTGCGTTTGCAGGCGCGCGTGGCGGAAGAGGCGGGCAAGGAAGCGGGCCTGTTCTTCCCGAGCGGCACGCAGAGCAACCTCGCCGCGTTGATGGCGCACTGCGGTCGCGGCGACGAATACATCGTCGGGCAGGCCGCGCACACCTACAAATACGAAGGCGGCGGCGCGGCGGTGCTCGGCAGCATCCAGCCGCAGCCGCTCGATAACGCCGCGGACGGCTCGATCCCGCTCGAGCGCATTGCCGCCGCGATCAAGCCGCTCGACGATCACTTCGCGCGCACGCGTCTGCTCGCGCTCGAAAACACCATCGGCGGCAAGGTGCTGCCCGCGGCGTACGTCGAACAAGCCACGCAGCTCGCCCACGAGCGCGGCCTCGCCACGCACCTCGATGGGGCGCGCGTGTTCAACGCCGTCGTGGCATCGGGCCAGCCGCTCAAGGCGCTCGCCGCGAACTTCGAGAGCGTGTCGATCTGTTTCTCGAAGGGCCTGGGCGCGCCGGTGGGCTCCGTGCTGGTCGGCAGCAAGGCGCTGATCGATGTCGCGCATCGCTGGCGCAAGGTGCTCGGCGGCGGCATGCGCCAGTCGGGCGTGCTCGCGGCCGCGTGCCTGTACGCGCTCGATCACAACGTCGCGCGTCTCGCCGACGACCACGCGAACGCCGCGCGCCTCGCCGAAGGTCTCGCGCAGATCGACGGGGTGAAGGTCGCTTCGGTGGCCACCAACATGGTGTTCGCGCATTTCCCGCAGGAGCATTGCGCGCCGCTGGAGGCGTATCTGAAGGAGCGCGGGATTCTCACGCAGATGCTTTACGCATCGCGTTTCGTCACGCATCTGGATGTGACTCAGGCCGATATCGACACGTTCGTCGGCGCCGTGAAGCGCTATTTCGCGCGCTAACGCGCCCTGTAGCGGCAAGCGAAAGCGCGCGGGTTCGTCACGACCCGCGCGCTTTTTGTTTGCATCGAAATTTGGGTCGATGTGACCCGGCGTACGACGCGATTCGCCCGCGCCGCGCATCAACCGCCAATCAGCAGCCCCTCGACCGCCGATCAACCGCCGATCAACCGCCGATCATCCGCCCACCGCCCGGTGCGAAGGCGCGAACAGGCGCAGGCCGCTCGCCACGGCCGCCACGCCCGCGAACGCGCCGCCGAGCGCAAGCGCGAGCGTCGGGCCATGCGTACCGGCAATTCCGAAACACAGCGCGACCAGCGCCGCGCCCGTGGTCTGCCCGAGCAGACGCGACACGGCGATGGTGCCGCTCGCGCCGCCACTGCGCTCGGGCGGCGCGCTCGTCATGATCGCGCGCAGGTTCGGCGACTGGAAAAAGCCGAAGCCCGCGCCGCAGATCGTCATGCGGATCGTGATATCGAGCACCGAAGGGTGCACGGGCAACAGCGCAAGCGACACCATGCCGGCCGAGAGCACCGCCAGACCGATCGCGCCGAGCAGACCCGGCGGATAGCGGTCGGAGAGCCGCCCCGCGATAGGCGCGGCGGCGGCCACGACCACGGGCCACGGCGTCATGAGAAAGCCGGTTTCGACCTGGCTGCGCATCAGCACGGTTTCGAAGTAGAACGGCAGCGAGACGAAGGCGAGCCCTTGCGCCGCGAACGAGCACACGGCCGTGAGCGACGAGAGCGCGAACACGGGCCGCTTGAACAGATCGACCGGCAGCATCGGCGCGGGATGGCCGGCTTCGCGGCGCATCAGCAAGAAGCCGAACCCCACGGCAATGACGGCCGCGATACCCACTTCCACGCCCGGCGCGCGCTGCGCGGCCTCGCCGAGCGCGAAGATCAGCGCCGCGAACGTGACCACGTTGAGCGCTGCCGCCACCGGGTCGAACGCGTGCTTGCCGCGCTCCGTGTGCGGCAGCGCGGGCAGCGCGAACACGAAAGCGAGCAGGCCGAGCGGCACGTTGATCGCAAACAGCCACGGCCAGCTGCCGGCGGAGAGGATCAGCGAGGCCATGGTCGGGCCCACGGCGAACGAGACGCCCACGACCAGGGCGTTCATGCCGAGCCCCTGACCGAGCCGGTGCGGCGGATAGAGAAAACGGATCAGCGCGGTGTTGACGCTCATGATCGCGCTCGCGCCCAGGCCTTGCAGCACGCGGGCGCCTGCCAGCGCCGTGAGCGTGGGCGCGACGGCGCAGGCGAACGAGGCCACCGTGAAGATCGCGAGGCCCGCAAGATAGATGCGGCGGTGGCCGATGATGTCGCCGAGCGCCGCGAGCGGCAGCAGCGTGGCGACCATCGCGAGCTGGTACGCGTTGATGATCCAGACCGAGGCGGCGGGCGCCGCGTGCAGGTCGGCGGCGATGGCGGGCAACGCGGTATTGGCGATGGCGGTGTCGAGCGTGGCGAGCGCGACGGTCAGCATGACGGCGGCCATCGCGCGACGGTTTTTCGCCGACATCGGCGCGTCGCCGTGCTCGCTTTCGCGCGGCTCGGAGCGGGTTTCGGACAAGGCGGATCCGGAAGGTTGGAACGACGGGTGGTAACGACGAACCGGCCGCGCACGGGCCGCACGGACGAACCCCGAGATTGTTACAGAGGCCGCCCGGTTTTGCAGGCGCCGCTTCACAGCGTGAGGCGTTTGTAAGGCAGGCCGCCCCGCCATGCCGATAACGATCGCGCGGCGCATGCGAACGGCATTCGCCGGCGCTCACGTGGGTTCGCACCGCCATCGACATCGCAACTAACAGCCAATTTCGCGCGACCGCCGGGAAGGGCGCGGCGCGGGCCAGCCCAGTATCGCGAAAACCGGCGCGCGGCGGGGCATCGCGCCACGCCAGCCCCGCGCACCCGGCAGCCGATATCGCGACCGATCCTCTGCCGCGTCGCCGCACGAGATCTCAAAATGTCCTACTCTGACAACTGATCTGCGCTCGCTGGCGGGCGGTATCGACCCATCGAATTCATCGCCGAAGTCATCGCGCCACGTCGCGGATGCGTCGTCGCTATCTCGTCGATGTGACTTTTACCGCCTCGCTATCCGCTTCGTTGCCGCCAGGCGTCGTGCCGCCGGGTGGCATCGCCCTTGCGCGACGCAGCCCCAGAACAACGCGCGCCCGCGCAACTCGCCGTGCCTACGCTGTGCACCATACGCGGGCGCTCTGCTTTTTCCGGGAGGCATTTGATGACAGCCGTCGGTCTTGAATTCGACCAGTTGAAGAGCAGCGTCGAGGCGCTGCGCCGTTCCCTTTCCAATCGCCTGATGTACGGCGTCGGCAAGGACGCCGTCACCGCGCGGCCGCAGGACTGGCTGCACGCCGCCGCGCTCGCCGTGCGCGACCGTCTCGTCGAGCGCTGGATGATCACCACGCGCAACCAGTACGAGCAGGACGTCAAACGCGTCTATTACCTGTCGATGGAATTCCTCATCGGCCGGACCTTTTCCAACGCGCTCATCGCGCTCGGCATTCACGACGAGATGAAGGAGGCGCTCGCGAGCGTCGGCGTGGACATGGACGCCGTGATCGATTACGAGCCGGACGCCGCGCTCGGCAACGGCGGTCTCGGCCGGCTGGCGGCGTGCTTTCTCGACTCGATGGCCACGCTCGGCATTCCCGGCTTCGGCTACGGCATCCGTTACGACTACGGCATGTTCCGTCAGCAAATCGTCAACGGCGAGCAGGTCGAGGCGCCCGACTACTGGCTGCGCTCCGGCAATCCGTGGGAGTTTCCGCGGCCCGAGGTGCAGTATTCCGTGCATTTCGGCGGGCGCACGATCCAGCGCGACGGCCATTCGGAATGGGTCGATACGCAGCACGTGAACGCCATGGCGTACGACACGGTCATTCCCGGCTACGCCACCAACGCGACCAACACGCTGCGGCTGTGGTCGGCGCGCGCCGACGAGGAACTCGATCTCGGCGCGTTCAATCAGGGCGACTATCAGCGCGCGGTGGAATTGCGCAATCGCTCGGAGAACGTCTCGCGCCTGCTGTATCCCGACGATTCGACGATGGCGGGCCGCGAGCTGCGCTTGCGCCAGGAATACTTCTTCGTTTCGGCGACGATGCAGGACCTGATTCGCCGCTATCTGCGTACGCACAGCACGTTCGGCCGCTTCTCCGACAAGGTGGCGGTGCACCTGAACGACACGCACCCGGTACTCGCGATTCCCGAGCTGATCCGCCTGCTCGTGGACATCCATCATCTGCCGTGGGACGAAGCGATGGGCCACGTGCGCCGCGTGTTCTCGTACACGAATCACACGCTGATGCCCGAAGCGCTCGAAACGTGGGACGTGGAGCTGCTTGCGCGCTTGCTGCCGCGCCACCTCGAAATCATCTTCGACATCAACGCGGCTTTCCTGCGCGAGGCAAGCGAGCGCGGCGATCACGACCTCGATCTGATCCGCCGCATTTCGCTCGTCGACGAGTACGGCCAGCGCCGCGTGCGCATGGCGTATCTCGCGATCGTGGCGAGCCACAAGGTCAACGGCGTCTCCAAGCTGCATTCGCAGTTGATGACGCGCGACATCTTCGCCGACTTCGCGCGCCTCTATCCCGACCGGTTTACGAACGTCACGAACGGCATCACGCCGCGCCGCTGGCTCGCGCAGGCGAGCCCGCCGCTGGCGCATCTCGTCGACGAAGCCATCGGGCCGCGCTGGCGCAGCGATCTGTTCGAGCTGGGCGCGTTGCGCAAGCTGCGCGGCGACGCCGCGTTCGAAGCCGCGTTCCATGCGGCCAAGCGCGCCAACAAGATTCGCCTCGCGCAGCGCGTGCAGGAACGCTCGGGCATTGCGATCAACCCCGACGCGCTGTTCGACATGCAGGTCAAGCGCATACACGAGTACAAGCGCCAGTTGCTCAACGTGTTGCACGTGATCACGCGCTACAACCGCATTCTCGAATCGCCCACGAGCGACTGGGTGCCGCGCGTGGTGCTGTTCGCGGGCAAGGCCGCGTCAGCGTATCGCATGGCGAAGATGATCATTCGCCTCATCAACGACGTGGCCGCGAAGATCAACAACGACCCCGTGGTGGGCGATCGTCTCAAGGTCGTGTTCGTGCCGAACTACGGCGTGAGCGTGGCGGAAACGATGATTCCGGCCGCCGATCTCTCCGAGCAGATTTCGACGGCGGGCACCGAGGCGTCGGGCACCGGCAACATGAAGCTCGCGCTCAACGGCGCGCTGACGATGGGTACGTTCGACGGCGCGAACATCGAGATCTGCGACGCCGTGGGGCAGGACAACATCTTCATCTTCGGCCACACGGCGGATCAGGTCGATCAGCTGCGCGCGTCGGGGTATCGGCCGCGTCAGGTGTACGAAGAGAACCCCGAGCTGCGCCGCGCGCTCGACCAGATTCGCACGGGCTTCTATTCGCCCGAGGACCCGGCGCGCTATTCGGACATCTTCCACACGCTCGTGGATTGGGGCGACCACTACCTCGTGCTGGCCGACTACTCGGCGTTCATCGCGGCGCAGGAGGCCGCCGACGAGCGCTTCGTGGACGTGCCCGCGTGGACGGGCAGCGCGATCGAGAACGTGGCGGGCATGGGGCAGTTCTCGTCCGACCGCGCGATCGCGGAATACGCACGCGACATCTGGGGCGTGAAGTCGGTCGAGATCGTGTGAGCGTTAGCGCCGGTTCGCGCGGGTTGGCGCGAGCTGGCGTTGCCCGGTAGGGACTTACGAAGCGGCGGGGCGCGATGCTCCGCCGTTTTCATTCGAGGCGCCCGATGCGCCTGGCGTGGCTTGCGCGTTTTGCGCCGCCTTGGCCGCGCGCACGGCCGCTTCCACGCGGTCGAGAAACGCGCGGTCGCCGCTCGTGACCGCCTCGCGCGGCTCGCCGCCCATCACCACGTAGAGGCGATGCACGGACTCCTGCCAGATCCACGCGAGCCAGCCCACCACCACCAGCATCACGCCGATCGCGAGCCCGGCCGCCGAGCCGAACGCGCCGCCCACGGCCGCGAGCACGACGCCCGCGAGGCTGATGGCGATTGGCAGGCCGCGATTGCGCCGGCCCGCGACGATGCGCACGTCGTCGATCTCGCGCAGCGGAAAGACCTGGCCCGCGGCCGAGAGCGCACTGCGCGTGACCGAGACGGCGGCTTCGTTAAAAGGGAGTTCCATCGTTCGAAAGCGGCAAGGGGAAACAGCGCAGCGTACCAGAAGCGCGGCCGGAACCGCAGCGAGCGCATCGTCGCGGGGTTGCGGCGGGTAACGGCGGGTAACGGCGGGTGACGGTGCGGCGCGGGTGCGGCGCGGCTGGCGGTCATCGGCGTGCTCGCCGGCAGTCGTGTTCGACGCTCGTTCCCAAGGCAGCAGCTTCCACGCGGCCAACAAAAAAAACGGGACATCCTCGAGGATGTCCCGTTTGGGAAGGCGCGGCGCACCGAACGAATTCCGCGCGCCGAGCTGGACCGGCGGCTTGCGCCACCGGCCGCTGTTGCCTTGTGTGCTGCTTAGAACTTGTGGCGGATACCGACGCGAACGGCGACTTGCGTCTGCGAACCCGTGCCCGACGTGTTGAAGATGCCCGAAGCCGAGTCACCGATCTGTGCCTGGACCTTCGTCGTGCCGACCGAACCCGAAGCGTCTTCGTACGACACGAGGCCGTAGACGTCCGTGCGCTTGCTCAGAGCGTAGTCAGCCGATGCATTGACCTGGTTCCAGTGCGCTGCGAACAGGCCCGAAGCGCGCGAGTACGTGTAGCCCAGACCGCCCGTGATAGCCGGCGTGAAGGCGTACTTGACGCCTGCTTCGTACGCGTTGTACAGCGTCGACGAACCCGTGATCGGTTCGAAGCGCGTGTTCGTCCACAGCAGCCATGCCGTTGCCGGGCCGTAGATGTAGCGGCCGCCGATACCGAACGAACGCAGGTCACGAATCGTGCTCGTGCCCTTCGTGTCGATGTTGGCGAGAGCCGTCGAGAACGTCGTCGGCGATGCCGATGCCGGGTACGTGATGTCCGTGTAAGCAGCGCCGAGGCTGAACGGGCCGTATGCGTAGTTCGCGCCGAAGCTGTATGCGCGCGACGACGACGTCGTGCTCGTCGACGGTGCGCCGGCGAACGACGTCGTGTTCGAGAAGCCGTACATGCCGCCGAACGTGAAGCCCGACAGGTTGGCGCTCTGGAACTTGATCGCGTTGTTGATACGGCTCGACGTCAGCTGGTCGACGTCATTGACGTGGTAGGCCCAGTTGCCCGAAACCGTGTTGCCACCGGTCGAGTACAGCGAACCGAGGATGTCCGTCGTGAACGCGTATTGACGACCGAGCGTCAGCGAGCCCATGCCGTCCTTCGTCAGACCGACGTAGGCTTGACGGCCGAACATGGCGCTGCCTTGACCTGCCGTGCCGTTACCGCTGTTGAAGCCGTTTTCGAGCACGAAGATAGCCTTCAGGCCACCGCCGAGGTCTTCCGAGCCGCGCAGGCCCCAACGGCTGCCTTGGGCAACGCCGTCACCGTACGAGAACTGGTGCGAGCTGCCGCCCGTTGCGTTCTTCGTGTTGCTGATGTAGCTCACGCCAGCGTCGATCACGCCGTAGAGGGTAACGCTGCTTTGTGCGTGGGCTGCGCCTGCGATCGTGGCCAGAATAGCGGTGGTCAGGATTTTGTTTTTCAACTGTTTCTCCGGGTAAAGGATAGATGACTACTCCGGTCTCGAATGGACCGGTTGATATGTGACGGGCTGAAATTTAAGGGCTCACAACGAAACGAATGTGACAGTAAGGGTCGGCAACGAAAATGTCGCCTGTCTGTTGTGTAGATGCCACAACCGTCTTGCGCGCACCGTGAATCCGCCGCGAAGCCCGTGGGTATTGGCTTTGCGGGAAATTTACGTATCACTTTCATTGCCGCGATTGCGACAATCGGCCATATAAATATTCGTTCTAAGCTTTTTCGTGAGAAACGGATTAATCCGTCTTTTGAGTCCGTTTTCATGGCGGACTGGATTGATTTCAATGGCGCATTAAAGCCGCTTCAACGCTTTTTTCGACCCTGCTTTCAAGCACAATTACGGCCCATGAAAATTAGCATACCAAAGTAATTGAAGCGGAATTGCGCAAACGTTAAAACGGGCTCGCCCCCAGTTGGGAGCGAGCCCGTTTTATCCTTTTGCGCCAGTGACTTAGAGCGAAAGCAGCGAGCCGCCGCGAATGGGCGTGTCGCCGGCGACGCGCGCCACTTCCATGCCGGCCGTGGCGAAGCGCGCGCTGTGCCGCGCGTACATCACGCCGCTCACGCTGGCGTGCAGCGTGGTGACCGTGTCGGCGAGCGGGTCGACGATGTCGGCGATGGCCGCGCCGCGCTCGACCCACGTGCCGCACTCCACGCGATACACCAGCACGCCGCTGTGCGGCGCGACGATCGGTTCCGTGCCCGCGAGCGGCGTGGCCGGGTGCGCGAGCGGCGGCAGCGGCGCGGCCGTGCCTTCGATCACGCCGCGCGTGACCAGATACTCGACGATGGCCTGCGCGTCGTGCTCGGCGTATTCGTGCGACACGTCGCGCTGGCTGCGCAACTCGATCGTCACGGAAATCGAACCGTAAGGAATGGGGTAGCGCGTGCCGAAGCGCTCGCGCAGTTCCGACCAGCAAAAGCTGTGAATCTCGTCGAACGGATTGCCGATGGAGTTGAGCGCGAGCAGCGAGGCCTTGGCGTCCAGGTAACGCGCGAGCGGCTCGACCTCGGGCCACAGGTCGGGATTCGTGTAGATGTGCATGGCGGCTTCCCAGTCGCAATGCAGGTCGAGCACGATGTCGGCGTCGTACGAGAGCTTTTGCAGCGCGAGCCGCATCGACTCCAGTTCGTTGGTGGGACGCTGCGCGGCGAGCGCTTCGCCCATGGCGGTGCGGATGGCGGCGCGGTTCGCGGCTTCGTCGGCACCCAGACGCGGCTCGATGTCGGGCAGCACGAGCGCGGTCAGTTCGTGGAAGTTGCGGTTGAAGTTCTGCGCGGTGTTCGACTCGAAGCGGCCGATCAGATGCCCGAGCCAGTGCTGATTCAGCCCCACGGGATTGGGTACCGGCACGATCACGACTTCGCCGCGCAGGCGGCCGGCGGTTTCGAGTTCCGCGAGCTTGCGCCGCAGCACCCACGAGGTGAGCATGCCCGGCAGTTCGTCGGCGTGCAGCGACGACTGGATGTAGACCTTCGGGCCGCCGCCGGGCTTTCCGTAATGAAAACTGGTGACTTGCCGCGCGGTGCCGAGGGCGGGCGCGATCAGCGAATGGTTTCGGGTTTGCATGATGGGTGCGAGGGCCGCGAGATGCGCCCGCAAACGGGCCAAATCACGATCTTAGCGGAAACGGCCTGGCGCCGGAACCGGCGCGCGCAACCCATTCGTCCGATCATCGGCTCACGCGAATCATCAGGATGCCGAAACAAATGCGCGCAAAAAAAGCCCGGACCGAAGTCCGGGCCTTGCGGACTGCCGCGAGATTACTTCGCGCCGTACACGTCGAAGTCGAAGTACTTCTTCTCGATCTTCTTGTACGTGCCGTCCTTGAGCATGTCGGCGATGGCCTTGTCGATCTTGGCCTTCAGGTCCGTGTCTTCCTTGCGCAGGCCGATAGCGGCGGCGCCCGTCGGGATTTCCTTGCCCGCGAACTGGAAGCCGGCGCCGCGCGGCGTCTTCAGGAAGCCGAGGTCGGCTTGCACTTCATCCTGCAGCGCTGCGTCGAGGCGGCCCGAGATCAGGTCGGCGTAGACCTGGTCCTGGTTCTGGTAAGGAACGACGTTCACGCCCTTCGGTGCCCAGTTTTCCTTCGCGTAGGTTTCCTGGATCGTGCCCTGTTCCACGCCAACCGACTTGCCCTTGAGCGAGTCAGCCGTCGGCTGGAAGCTCGAACCCTTCTTGGCGACGAGGCGCGTGGGCGTGTCGAACAGCTTCGCCGAGAAGGCGATCTGTTCCTGGCGCTGCGGCGTGATCGTCATCGACGACAGCACGCCGTCGAACTTCTTGGCCTTCAGGCCCGGGATCATGCCGTCGAAGTCCTGCTCGACCCACACGCACTTGGCGTTCAAGCGCTTGCAGATTTCGTTGCCGAGGTCGATGTCGAAGCCGACCAGCTTGCCATCGGGTGCTTTGGATTCGAACGGCGCGTAGCTGGCGTCGACACCGAAACGCACGGTGGTCCAGTCCTTCGCGTGGGCGGCACCGGCCGAGACGGCCAGCAGGGCAACCGACAGGGCGGCAAGCAGTTTCTTCACTATGGGTACTCCTCGGAGATGGTTCAGGACGCGCCGCGTGCGGTCGTGCCGCCGCAGCGCATGCTCCGGCGCGGCTCGCGCCGGATTTTTCGTTTGACCCGCCGGCCAGCGCCAGCGAAGCGCGCCAAGCTTACCCGGTCAAAATTGCGGCGTCGCTAGTGTAATACCGGATGGCGAAAGATCGCGCCCTCGATCGTACGTTCGTGCGATTGTCGGATCTAACGTAAACCCTTGTCGGATAAGGATTTGCGCGTGGAGGCCGGTGCGTGGCGCGGCGCGAGCAAACGCACCGGATGCGATGCTCGGCCGCAACAGTCTGAGGAATGCAAAGCCGCGCGAAGGCGGCGGTGTCATGCGCTGAAGGGCAATTGAAATCGAATCGATGGCGCACCGTTGGCCAGTGCGCCATCGACGAAAGCGGGCAGCCGCTTACACCACCCGCACGCCCGCGCGGTAGGTGGCGCGCGGCACCGGCAGCGTGTCGAGCATCGTCACGCGCACGAAGTCGGCGCGCAGGCCCGGCTCGATCGCGCCGCGGTCGGTGAGGCCCGAGGTGCGCGCCGGTTCCCACGAGACGGTCGCGAGCGCGCGCGGCAGCGTCCAGTCGGCCTTGGTCACGAGATCGAACGCGGCCGTGAGCAGGCTCGACGGCACGTAGTCGGACGAGAGGATGTCGAGCAGGCCGGCCTGCGCGAGTTCGAGCGCGGAGACGTTGCCCGAGTGCGAGCCGCCGCGCACCACGTTCGGCGCGCCCATGATCGTGGCGATACCGCGCTTTTTCGCTTCCTCCGCGGCCACGCGCGTGGTGGGGAATTCGGCGAGCACGATGCCTTCCTCGGCCGCCTGTTCCACGTGCTCGACGAGCGTGTCGTCGTGGCTCGCGAGCGGGATGCCGCGCGCGCGGCAGCGCTCGACGATCTGCTGGCGGTGTGCGTCGGCGTAACGCTGCTGTTCGGTGGCCATTTCGGCGAGCATGGTTTCGGCCTGCTCGTCGGTCCATTTGCCGTGGCGCTCCTGAAAGCGGCGCCACTGCGCGCGGTCGTGCCACTGGCGCTGGCCGGGCGTATGGTCCATCACCGAGGCGAGGCGCAGCAGCGGGTGCTCGCTCAGCGTGTCGAACAGTTCGATCACGTCTTCCGTGGCGATCTCGCAGCGCAGATGCAGGAAGTGGTCGGCGCGCAGCAGCTTGCGCTCGGAGAAGCGCGAGAGCGCGGCGGCGCTCGCGAGCTGCACGTCGCGGCCGCGCACGCCCACGGCGAGGCGCGTGCCGATGGCGAGCGCGTCGAACACCGTGGTGATGCCGGCGGCGGCGATCTGCGCGTCGTGGATCACGAACGCGGCGTCGGTGTTCCAGTGCACGCCGGGGCGCGGCGCGAGATGCTTTTCCAGGTTGTCGGTGTGCAGTTCGACGAGGCCGGGCAGCAGGAAGTCGCCTTCCCAGTCTTCGGCGTCGGGCGCGCTGGTCGCGCCGTGCGACAGTTCGCGGATCACGCCGTCTTCCACGCGCAGCGTGCCGGTGAAAACTTCGTCTCGCGTCACGATGCGAGCGTTCTTGATCAACATCGTCGGGCTCCAGTATCAGGTATCGACGTTCAGTGTTTGGGCAGCGCGAACGCTGTGAGGTTCACGCCGCTTCGTTCAGCGGCGCTTGCGATCCGGGTGCTTCCAGCGTGAGCACGCGCGTGGCGACGCGCTCGCGCGTATCTTCGTCATGAAAAACGCCCACGATCGCCGCGCCGCGCTCGCGCGCCTCGGTGATGAGGCTCGCGACCACGGCGCGGTTTTCGGTGTCGAGCGAGGCCGTGGGTTCGTCGAGCAGCAGCACGCGATGCCGCGCGATCAGCCCGCGCGCGATGTTCACGCGCTGCTGTTCGCCGCCGGAAAACGTCGCGGGCGCGAGCGGCCACAAACGGCGCGGCACGTTCAGGCGCGCGAGCAGCGTCTGGGCGCGCTCGCGCGCTTCGTCTTCGTCGACATGACGCGCCATGAGCGGCGCCGCGACGATATCGAGTGCGGATACGCGCGGAATCACGCGCAAAAACTGGCTCACGTAACCCATCACGTTGCGGCGCAGGCGCAGGATGTCGTGCGGCGCCGCGCCCGTGATCGCCAGATGTTGCAGCGGCGCGCCTTCGTCGCGCAGGGCGATGGAGCCGCCGCTCGCCAGATAGTTGCCGTAGAGGCAACGCAACAGCGTGCTCTTGCCCGCGCCCGAGGGCCCGACCAGCACGACGCATTCGCCGCGCTCCACGTCGAGCGAGACGCCCGCGAGCGCTTCGATGCCGATGCCGCCCTGGCCATGCAGCGTGAAGGTCTTGCGCACGTCTTCGGCGCGCAGCATGAGCGCGGGGCGTTCGACGAACGCGTGCGTGGCCGCTTGAGAAGAGAGAGTCATGTCGATCCTCCTAGACAGGCAGCACCGAAGCCACCAGGGTCTGCGTATAAGGATGCTGCGGGTCGTCGAGCACCTGATCGGTCAGCCCCGATTCGACGACGGTGCCGCCTTGCATCACCATGAGCCGGTGTGCGAGCAAACGCGCCACGCCGATGTCGTGCGTGACGATCAGCACGGAAAGATGCAGCGTGCCGGTGAGCGTGCGCAGCAGGTCGAGCAGACGCGCCTGCACGGACACGTCGAGGCCGGCCGTGGGCTCGTCCATGAATACGAGGCGCGGCCCCGTGACGAGATTGCGCGCGATCTGCAAACGCTGCTGCATGCCGCCGGAAAACTTCGAAGGCAGCTCGTCGATACGCGTGGCGTCGAGTTCGACGCGCTGCATCCACTGTTGCGCAACGTTGCGGATTTGCCCGTAGTGACGCGCGCCCACGGCCATCAGCGGCTCGCCGATGTTCGCGCCCGCGGAGACGCCCGCGCGCAGGCCGTCGCGCGGATTCTGCTGCACGAAGCCCCATTCGGTGCGCGCGAGCAGGCGGCGGCGCGGCTCGGAGAGCGTGCGCAGGTCGAGCGTCTCGCCGTTCGCATTCGTGTAATGCAGCTCGCCCGCATCGGCTTCGGTGCGCAGCGCGAGCGTGTTGAGCAGCGTGGTCTTGCCCGAGCCCGATTCGCCGACGATGCACAGCACCTCGCCCGGATAGAGGTCGAAGCTCACGTCGCGGCAACCGTTGCGGCCGTCGAATTGTTTGGTGAGCGCGCGCGCGCTCAAAAGCGGCGTCATGCGGGTTCTCCTTTGACATTCGTTGCGCGCGCATCGATCTCGTCCTGATTCGCGCGGCGTTCGTGGCAGTAGTCGCTGTCCGAGCACACGAACATGCGCTTGCCCGCATCGTCGACGATCATTTCGTCGAGGAAGCTTTCGCGCGAGCCGCACAGCGCGCACGCGTGCTCCCAGCGCTGCACTTCGAACGGGTGATCGTCGAAATCGAGGCTGCGTACGGGCGTATAAGGCGGAATCGCGTAGATGCGCCGCTCGCGGCCCGCGCCGAACAGTTGCAGCGCGGCGTTCATGTGCAGCTTCGGATTGTCGAACTTGGGGATCGGCGAGGGCGAGGTGAGATAGCGGCCGTTCACCGTGACCGGATAGTCGTAGGTGGTGGCGATGCTGCCGTGCTGCACGATGTCTTCGTAAAGCTTCACGCTGATGAGGCCGTAGTCGGCGAGCGCATGCAGCTTTTTGGCCTCGGCCACGCGCGGTTCGAGCCGGAACAGCGGCTCGGGCATGGGCACCTGATACACGAGAATCTGCTGCTCGGTGAGCGGCGTTTCGGGAATGCGGTGGCGCGTCTGCACGATGGTCGCTTCGCGCGTGCGGCGCGTGGTCGCCACGCCCGTGGTGCGCGCAAAGAAGCGCCGGATGTTCACGGCGTTGGTGGTGTCGTCGGAACCCTGGTCGATGACCTTGAGCGTGTCGTTCGCGCCGATGATAGCCGCCGTGACCTGAATGCCGCCCGTGCCCCAGCCATACGGCAGCGGCATTTCGCGCGAGGCGAACGGCACCTGATAGCCCGGCACCGCCACGGCCTTGAGCAACGCGCGGCGCAGCATGCGCTTGGTCTGTTCGTCGAGATACGCGAAGTTGTAGCCCTGCGCGGCCTGGGTTTCGTGCGACGTCACGCTGTCGTGCAGGTCGCCTCGCATCGTTTCGGGCGCGTTCATGCGGCTTCTCCTTGCGTGTCCGCGGCGTGGCGCGCGCGCAGCTTGCGCACGAGTTCCAGCTCCGCCTGGAAGTCCACGTAATGCGGCAATTTCAGATGCTGGACGAAACCCGACGCTTCCACGTTGTCGCTATGCGAGAGCATGAATTCGATGTCCTGGGTGGGTGCTTCGATCGTTTCGCCCAGTTCTTCGGCGCGCAGCGCGCGGTCCACGAGCGCCATCGCCATGGCCTTGCGCTCCGCGTGGCCGAACGCGAGACCATAGCCTTGCGTGAAAGTGGGCGGCACGTCTTTCGCGCCCGCGAACTGGTTGATCATCTGGCATTCGGTGAGTTCGATCTCGCCGATCTCGACGGCTTCGTCCAGTTCGTCGAGCACCATTTCCACGGACACCGAACCGAAGCGGATCTCGCCCGCGAACGGATGCGAGTTCGCATAGCCGCGTTGTGTGGCGTAACCCATCGCGAGCAAAAAGCCTTCGTCGCCGCGCGCGAGATTCTGCAAACGCACGCTGCGATCGGCGGGGAACGCGAGCGGTTCGCGCGAGAGGTCGCCGGGCTCTTTCGGCTCGGCGCTGCGCGTTTCCTGTTCGATCAGGCCTTCCTTGTCGAGCAGCGAGAGCACGCGCGGCATCGCTTCTTCGGGCGGCGCGGTGCGGGCGGCTTTTTCCGCCTGCGCCGCGGCTAGCGCCGCGCTGTCGTCGCCTTCGGCGAGCAGCGCGAAGTCGAGCAGGCGCTGCGTGTAATCGTAGGTCGCGCCCAGCACCTGACCGCCGGGCACGTCCTTGAACGTGGCCGAAATGCGGCGTGCCACGACCATGTCTTCGGTTGCCACGGGCAGCGTGTAGCCGAAGCGCGGCAGCGTCGTGCGATACGCGCGCAGCAGGAAGATCGCTTCCACGAGGTCGCCCGCGGCCTGCTTGATCGCCAGCGCCGCGAGTTCTTCGTCGTACACGGAACCCTCGGCCATCACGCGCGCGACGGCAAGGCGCATCTGTTCGCGGATCTGCGCGACGCTCAACTCGGGCACGCGCGTGTCGCCGCGGCGCGCCTCGTCGAGCAAACGCCACGACGCTTCGATCGCGCGTTCTCCACCTTTGACGGCGACGTACATCAGTGCATCTCCACGAAAGTGGTGCGCGGCAGGCCCATCAGGCTGTCGCCGCACACGAGGTAGAAGTCGATACCGCACGGAAACAGCGGCGCGAGCGCGGCGCGTTCGCGCCAGAAACGTTCGGGGAGACCGGCGGGCGCGACGCTGCGCGTCGTCGCGATGCCGGGACCGCGCAGCGTGAGCGGCGCGCCGCCCGTGAGCGCGTCCACGCGCACGAACACGGTGGCCGAGAGTTCCGGCGATTCGGGCGAGCCGCTCGTGAACGCGTCGAGCGGCGGCAGCGTGTGCGCGTCGTGCACGTAGGCGAACGCGGCGGCGTGCGGCGCGGGCGCGAGCGGCGCGCCCGCGTGAAAGCGCAGCGCGGCGGCGAGCGCGGCGTCGGGCTGCGCGAGCCACACGGGCGTGGCGTAGTCGGCCAGCGCCAGCAGCGCGGCAAAGGCGGCAAGCCCGGCGCGATTTTCCGGGGCAGGCGAACCTGCGGCAGGCGAACCTGCCGCGGCATCGGCGCAAGGCAGCGGCGTTTCGATCACGCCGATCGTGCCGGGCCGCGCGAGCGCGTCGAGCAGCGTGCGGAACACGGCCTGCGTGTCGTGGACCGGATCGCCGAAACCGGGCGCGAGCGATGCGAGCAGGGCTTGCGTGGCCGCTTTGGCGGAGCGTTCGTCGTTCATGCGTCACCTCGAACCATCGTGAAGAATTCGACGCGCGTGCTGGCGGCGTCGGCGCGTTGCGCCTCGCGTTGCGCGGCCTGGCGCGCGGCGAGCGGCGCGATCAACCGGGCGTGCAGACGGGCGTGATGCGCGGGGATTTGCAGCAGGGCGTCGGCGAGCGCGGCGAGTTCGGCGCGGCGCTTGTCGCGGCCCAGATGGCACGCCACGCCCACGGTCGCCGCGCCAGCGCTGGCGCCGTCTTCGTGGGTGGCGATGCCGTGGCGCAGGCGCAGCGTCGCGCGCGTGACCGTGGCTTCGCCTAGATTGAAAGCGTCGCCGGTGCCGCCAACGCGCCCGCGCACCATCGCCAGACCGGTTTGCGGCGCGCGCAGCCAGTCGAAGGCCGGTGCCGGGGCGCCTTCGAGCGCGGCGTCGAGCGCCGCTTCGAGGTCGGCGCGCGGCGTGCGGGCGAGCACGGCCATCCAGGCGCGCCGGGCCTCGGGAGCGGGAGATGGGCTGGGGGAAGCGTTCATCGGAGTTCCTGTTTCGTGGACGATTTCGGGCCGCTTGACCGCGCCCGGCGAACTGCGTCATTGAAGCATCTATTCGTCTAAACGTCTAGACGTTTAGTGGTACAGTTGTCCCAACGAGGCGCGATCGACGTTTTCATATTTCCATCACGCCGTGCGCACTACAATGCACAAAACGCCATTGAAACCGAGAGGAATGACAGCACCATGACATCGAACGACGAGGCAGCGGCCAGCACGCTCGAGCGCGGCGCGGGCGTGGCGGTGTGGCGCCAGATCGAGCAGATTCTCGCTGCCGAGATCGCCGCGAAGGGCTTCGGTGAAGACGGCCGCCTGCCGAGCGAAGGCGAACTCGCGCGCCGCTTCGACGTGAATCGCCATACCGTGCGCCGCGCCATGCTGGGCCTCGCGGCGCTCGGGCTCGTGAGCGTCGAGCAGGGGCGCGGCACTTTCGTGCAGCCGGGCGCTATTGACTATTCGATCGGCAAGCGCACGCGCTTCACGGAAAACCTCAAGCGGCATCAGCATTCGGCGGTGGGCAAACTGCTCGCTTCCTCGCGCGTGAAGGCCGACCCCACGGTCGCCAAGGCGCTGGGCCTGCGCGCGGGCGCGCTGGTGTATCGGCTCGAAACGCTGCACGAGTCCGAAGGCGTGCCGCTCACGTATGCGCGCAGCTACTATCCGGCCGCGCGTTTCGCCGACCTGCCCGCGGTGATGGAACGCGTGGACAGCACCTCGAAGGCGCTCGCCGAATTCGGCGTGGGCGACTACTTGCGCAAGTGGAGCCGTATCGGCAGCGTGCTGCCCGAGGCGGAGGTTGCGCGGCGCCTGAACATCAATCGCCAGCAGCCGGTGCTGTGGGTGGAAAACGTCGACGTCGACCTGGACGGCGTGCCCATCAAGTACGGCGTCACGCATTTCGCGGCCGACCGCGTGCAACTGATGGTGGAGCACGACGTATGAGCGCGCCGGACGAAGACTGGAGCCCGCTCGCGCGCTTCGCGCTCTACTATGCGCCGCCGCGTGAATCGGCCTGGTGGCGCGCGGGCAGCGCATGGCTCGGCCGCGACGCCGAAAGCGGCGAAACGCTGCTGCAACCCGACATCGACGGGATCGGCACGCCGTTGCATACGCTCACGCAGTCGCCGCGCCGCTACGGCTGGCACGCCACGCTGGTGCCGCCGTTCCGCCTGGCCGCCGACGTGACGCCCGCGGCGCTGTTCGCCGCCGCGCAAGCGTGGGCGCTGGAGCGCACGGCATTCGAGGCGCAGGTGGAAGCCGCCACGCTGGGCCGCTTCGTCGCGCTGCGTCCGGCCGATGAAGCCAGCGACGCCGCCTTGCGCGATCTCGCCGCCAACGCGCTGCGTACGCTCGGTTCGCTGCGCGCCACCCAAACCGCCTCGGAAATCGCCAAACGGCTCGACGCGCCGCTCACGCCGCGCCAGCGCGAGTACGTGACCGAATGGGGCTACCCGTATGTGTTCGACGAATTTCGCTTCCACATGACGCTCTCCGATTCGCTTGCCGATCCCAACCTTTGCACGCAACTCGTTGCGGGCTGGAACGCGCGCATGCACGACGCGGGCGCGCTGCCCGTGGCGGGCGCGGCGCTCTACGTCGAACCGGAACCGGGCGCGCCGTTCGTGCTCTGGCGCCGCTTGCCGTTCGCGAGGGCGCACGCATGAAGGGCGGCCTGATCTACGTGATGGGCCCCTCGGGCGCGGGCAAGGACACGCTGCTGCATTACGCGCGCGAGCGGCTCGCGGGCGAGGGCGTGGTGTTCGCGCATCGCTACATCACGCGCGAAGACGGCGGCGGCGAGAATCACATTTCGCTCTCCGACGCCGAATTCGAAGCGCGCGCGCAACGCGGTCTGTTCGCGCTGCAATGGGGCAGCCACGCGCTGCGCTACGGCGTGGGCGTGGAGATCGACCAGTGGCTCGCGCTGGGCTGCACGGTGGTCGTGAACGGCTCGCGCGCCTACGCGGGCGAAGCGCTCGCGCGCTATCCGCAGATGACGCTGGTGCACGTGGAAGCCGCGCAGCACGTGCTGGCCGCGCGGCTCGCCTCGCGTGCGCGGGAGACGCCCGAGCAGGTCGCGGCGCGGCTCGCGCGGCGCGCGCCGTTCGAAGTGCCGGCGGGCGCGGCGTTCGCGCGCATCGACAATTCGGGGCGGCTGGAAGTGGCGGGCGAGGCGTTCGTCGATGTCGTGAGGCGGGTGGCGGCGGGCTAGCGCGAGTGCGCGCACGCCCTTGAGTGTGCGGTTGGCATCGGCATGCCGATTTTTGCAACCGCTTCGGCAACGCGCGGCGCCACGCTAAGATGCAACTCTCCCGCGAATCACACAGAGATTGCCCTTGGACCGCTTCCAGGAGATGCAGATCTTCACGCGCATCGTCGACCGGCGCAGCTTCACGCAGGCCGCCGAAGACCTGAACCTGCCGCGCGCGACGGTCACCAATTCCATCAAACGCCTCGAGGCGCGGCTTGGCGTGCGCCTGCTCGAACGCACGACGCGCCAGGTCAAGCCCACTCAAGACGGCGACATCTATTACCAGCGCTGCATGCGCCTGCTCGCCGATCTCGAGGAAACCGAAGAAGCGTTTCGCGACCCCGACCCGCAAGGCCGCCTGCGCGTGAACCTGCAAGGCACGCTCGCGCAGTATTTCGTGGTGCCGCGTTTGCCGGAATTCATCGAGCGGTATCCGCGCGTGGAGTTCTTCATCGGCTCGGGCGACCAGTTCGTGGACCTCGTGCGCGAAGGCGTGGATTGCGTGCTGCGCGCGGGCGAACTGGCCGATTCGTCGATGATCGCGCGGCGTGTGGCGCTGCTCGAACAGGTCACCTGCGCGAGCCCCGCGTATCTCGAACGGCACGGCGACCCGGCCACGCTGGAAGCGCTGGCCGCACCGGCGGATGCCCGCGCGGGCAAGCCGGGGCATCGCGCCGTCAACTATCTTTCGCCGGCTTCGGGCCGCGCGCATCCGCTCGAATTCGTCACGCCCGAGGGCATCCAGCGCGTCACGCTGCCGGGGCCGCTGGCCGTGAACGGCGCCGATCTCTACACGGCCGGCGCGCTCGCGGGGCTCGGCATCGTGCAGGTGCCGCGCTATCGTGTGCGCGAGCAACTGGCTGCGGGCGACTTATGTGTGGTGCTGGCCGCGACGCCGCCGCCGCCCATGCCGGTTTCGGTGCTGTATCCGCAGAATCGCCAGCTGTCGCTGCGCGTGCGCACGTTCGCCGACTGGCTCGTGCAGGTATTCGCCGACGTCAACTGATACGGGCGGGCATTGGCTGGCGTCGGCGGAAAGCGTGAAAGCACGCCAAAGCGTCAGGTGCGCCGCGCGACCATGCTCGACACGCGCTCGGCCGCTTGCTGAAGCGGCTCGAGAAAGGTCTTCGCCATCTGCTTCGCGGAAGTGCGCTGCGCGTTGCCGCTGATGTTCATCGCGGCGATCACGCGGCCCTGGCGGTTGCGGATGGGCGCGGAGATCGAAATGAGGCCGCCTTCCAGTTCCTGATCGACGATGGCCCAGCCCTGCGCGCGCACCTGGCCGATAATCTTCTTCAGTTCGCCGATGTCGGTCACGGTACGCGGCGTGTGCGCATAGAGCGGTGACGAGTTGAGTGCCTCGTCGAGCGCGGCGTCGTCGAGCGAAGCCAGCAGCACGCGGCCCATCGACGTGCAATACGCGGGCAGGCGGCTGCCGATGGAGAGGTTGATCGTCATGATCTTGTGCGTGGGCACGCGCAGCACGTAGACGATCTCGGTGCGGTCGAGCACGGCCGCCGAGCAGCTTTCGTGCACTTCCTGCGACAGCTCCTCCATGACCGGTTCGGCGAGATTCCAGAACGGCATGGACGTGAGGTACGCGAAGCCGAGGTCGAGAATGCGCGGCGTGAGCCGGAACAGGCGGCCTTCGGCTTCCACGTAGCCGAGCGTTTGCAGCGTGAGCAGGATGCGGCGCGCGCCCGCGCGCGTGAGACCCGTGGCCGCCGCGACGTCGGTGAGCGTCTGCTCGGGATGCTCGGCGTTGAACGCGCGGATCACCGAGAGCCCGCGCGCGAATGACTGCACATAGGAGTCGCCCGGCTTTTCGGGGGTCTCCGCCGGTTCGGCGGAACGGTCGGTCGAGGCTCGGGAAGCAGAGGTCATGGGCGGCTGGATTTGCTGCGGCGCGGGAACAACCAGTCAAGATAGCGCAAGCGCGGCTATTCGCCAACACGATACGCATCGCGGCGGCGTGCTTCGGCCGTTTTAAAAGCAATCCGTCTGGTCGACAAACGAAGGCTGCGGCGAATGCGCGCAGCTTATCGTTTGCCTTGTACTTCATTTGCGAAAAGTCAATTTATTGGGCGATCAGAAGATTGACGGCGATTTTAATCATCGTTATTTCACTCGCTTTATCTAAATTTATTTAGCGGGATAAAAATTGAGCCTTTCGCCAGACACTATCCAGTGCGGCGTTACAGGTTTCTCGCGCGACAGGTGCCGTGTCACGCCGTTTTCATCGTCCGTTCACGCCCTTTGAAAGCCGTTGTTCGCCCGCCACACGGGGCTTTGCGTAAAACGTAAGGTTTTAGAAAGATAAGCGCGGCGAACCGTCGCGTTCGCCTGAACAAGCTGCCGGTGCGCGCTAAAACTTGGCAAAGATCAAATTTCGGGATTATCCCTTTCCGTAAAATCGCCCTGAATACGATACGGGTGCATTTTGCGTGGCGATTTTGCGATGCGAATGTGGTGGTGTTTTGGTGGTCAACAGAAATCAGGCAAACATGGACAGAAAAGCCTTTAAAAGGTGGTTAATCCCCCTCGGCAGCGGGCTGCTCGTTTCTCTTGCGGGATGCAGCGGCAATTTCGCCGTGCTCGACCCGAAGGGCAGCGTCGGCGTGGCCGAAAAATCGCTCATCGCCACGGCCACATGGGCCATGCTGCTCGTGGTGGTGCCCGTGATCATCCTCACACTGGTGTTCGCATGGCGCTATCGCGCCTCCAACCGTAACGCCACCTATGCGCCCAAGTGGTCGCATTCCACGGCGATCGAAGTGGTGGTCTGGGCCATTCCGGCCGTCATCATTCTCTTCCTCGCCATCCTCACGTACCGCACGTCCCACGAGCTCGACCCCTACAAGCCGCTGGAGTCGAACGTGAAGCCCATCAACGTCGAGGTTGTCGCGCTCGACTGGAAATGGCTCTTCATCTACCCGGACCTCGGCATTGCCTCGGTGAACCAGCTGGCGGTGCCGGTCGGCACGCCGGTGAACTTCCGCATCACCTCGGATTCGGTGATGAACTCGTTCTTCATCCCGCAGCTGGGCACCCAGGTCTACGCCATGGCGGGCATGCAAACGCGTCTGCACCTGATCGCCGACGAAGCGGGCAACTACGCCGGCATCTCGTCCAACTACAGCGGCAAGGGCTTCTCCGACATGAAGTTCCGCACGCTCGCCACGAGCCAGCAGGACTTCGACGCGTGGGTGCAGAAGGTCAAGGCGTCTTCCACGCAGCTCTCGATGGACCAGTACGCCTCGGTGTCGAAGCCGCAGGAGAAAGCGCCGGTGCAGTACTTCTCGGCGGTCGATCCGAAGCTCTTCAACAACATCATTGCGAAGTACAACAACGGCCACGTTACGGATTTCCGGGACGCTGCCTGCGGTACGAAGGGGTAACGCATGTTAGGCAAACTTACTTTAGAGGCGATCCCGTTCGATCAGCCGATCATCATGGGCGCCGCGGCGTTCATGGGGCTGATCGTCCTTGCCGTGCTCGGTCTCGTGACCGTGATGGGCAAATGGAAGTACCTGTGGTCCGAATGGATCACGAGCGTGGACCACAAGCGCATCGGCGTGATGTACATGATCGTGGCCGTGCTCATGCTCGTGCGCGGTTTCGCGGATGCCGTCATGATGCGCATCCAGCAGGCCATCGCGTTCGATTCGCCCGGCTATCTGCCGCCGCATCACTATGACCAGATCTTCACGGCGCACGGCGTCATCATGATCTTCTTCATGGCGATGGCGATCATGGTGGGCCTGTTCAACCTCGTCGTGCCCCTGCAGATCGGCGCGCGCGACGTGGCCTTCCCGTTCCTGAACTCGCTCTCGTTCTGGATGACGGCCATCAGCATGATCCTCATGAACGTGTCGCTCGTGATCGGCGAGTTCGCGCAGGCCGGCTGGCTCGCGTATCCGCCGCTCTCCGAATTGCAGTTCAGTCCGGGCGTGGGCGTCGACTACTACATCTGGGCGATCCAGCTCTCGGGTGTGGGCACCTTGATCACGGGCGTGAACTTCTTCGTCACGATCCTCAAGATGCGCGCGCCGGGCATGTCGCTCATGAAGATGCCGGTGTTCACGTGGACCGCGCTGTGCTCGAACGTGCTGATCATGGCCACGTTCCCGATCCTCACGGTCGCCGTGGCGCTGCTCGGCCTCGACCGTTACCTCGGCATGCACTTCTTCACGAACGAGCTGGGCGGCAACGCCATGCTGTATCTGAACCTGATCTGGGCGTGGGGCCATCCCGAGGTGTATATCCTCGTGCTGCCCGCATTCGGCATCTATTCGGAAGTGATGGCCACGTTCTGCAAGAAGCCGTTGTTCGGCTACAAGACGATGGTCTATGCGTCGTGCGCGATCATGGTGCTGGCGTTCCTCGTGTGGGCGCACCACTTCTTCACGATGGGTTCGGGCGCCGACGTCAACGCGTTCTTCGGCATCGCGACCATGATCATCGCCATTCCCACGGGCGTGAAGATCTTCAACTGGCTGTTCACGATGTACCGCGGCCGCGTGCAGTTCACCGCACCGGTGCTCTGGACCATCGGCTTCATGGTCACGTTCTCGATCGGCGGCATGACGGGCGTGATGATGGCCATTCCGGGCGCCGACTTCGTGCTGCATAACTCGCTGTTCCTGATCGCCCACTTCCACAACGCCATTATTGGCGGCGTGGTGTTCGGCTACCTCGCGGGCCTGCACTACTGGTTCCCGAAGGTGTTCGGTCTCAAGCCCAGCGAAAAGCTCGGCAAGGCGTCGTTCTGGTGCTGGTTCATCGGCTTCTACGTGGCGTTCGTGCCTATTTACGTGCTGGGCTTCATGGGCGCAACCCGCCGCCTGAACCACTACGACGTGGCCGAATGGCAGCCGTACTTCGTCGTTGCCGCCATTGGCGCCGCGATCATCGCGCTCGGCATCGTGTTCCAGGTCGTGCTGTGGGTGATGGCGTTCGTGAACCGCAACAAGGCGGAATGCCAGGACGTGACGGGCGATCCGTGGGACGGCCGCACGCTCGAATGGGCCACCTCGTCGCCGCCCGCCATCTATAACTTCGCCGTCATCCCGCACGTGGACGATATCGACGCCTTCGCGCACATGAAGGAAACGGGCCGCGTGCCCGGCCTCGCGGCGAAATACACGGACATCCATATGCCCTCGAACACGGCGGCGGGCTTCATCGTCGGCATGTTCAGCCTGGTGCTCGGCTTTGCGGGCATCTGGCACATCACGTGGCTCGGCGTGATCGGTTTCGTCGGCGCGGTGCTGACGATCGTGATCCGCAGCTTCGGCAACAACGACGGTTACTTCATCCCGGCCGCGAAGGTTCGCGAGATCGAAGAGCAGCGCTTTGGCGCCGCCGTGACCGTGGATGAGCGCGACATGGTCGCCCTGGAGGTGAATTGATGTTACAGAACACTCATGCGGCGCCCCTTGCCGCACACGATCACGATCATCCGCCGGCCCATTCGGTGTTCGGCTTCTGGATCTACCTGATGACGGACTGCGTGCTGTTCGCGGCGCTGTTCGCCACCTTCGGTGTGCTGGGCCATCAGTTCGCGGGCGGGCCTTCGGGCAAGGATCTGTTCGACATTCCGGGCGTGGCGCTCGAAACGGCCATCCTGCTGTTGTCGAGCATCACGTACGGGTTCGCGATGCTCGGCGCGCAGCGCCGCAAGAACGGTGTCGTGCTCGGCTGGCTGGCCGTTACGTTCGTGCTCGGCGCGCTGTTCCTCGTGTTCGAACTGCGCGAGTTCTCGCACCTGATCGCCGAAGGCGCGGGCCCGCAGCGCAGCGCGTTCCTCTCGTCGTTCTTCACGCTCGTCAGCACGCACGGAATCCACGTGTTCTTCGGCCTGCTGTGGATGCTCGTGCTGATGATCCAGGTGGTGCGCAAGCCGCAACTCGGCGAGCAGGAAATTCGCCGCCTCACGTGCCTGAGCCTCTTCTGGCACTTCCTGGACGTCGTGTGGATCTGCGTGTTTACTTTTGTCTATCTCGGGAGCGTGATCTAAATGGCGCATTCTCATTCGGAGGCCCACGGCAGTCTCGGCAGCTATGTGGCGGGCTTCGTTCTTTCCGTGCTGCTCACGGCGGGTGCGTTCGGCGTCGTGCTGCACGGTTCGCTCGGCGAATCCACGGGCATGATCGCGCTGGCAGTGCTCGCGTTCGTGCAGGTCGTTGTGCATCTGGTGTTCTTCCTGCATCTGAATTCGCCGGGGCAGGGCTGGAATAAGCTCTCGCTGGCTTATACGGTGCTGGCGGCGGCGTTCCTGATCTTCGGCACTATTTGGGTCATGCATAACGTCGGCATGAACATGATGTCGCGCTGAGCGTTTGAGGCGCATTTAGGGCATTCGCGGGAAGTTTCGGCCGGTCTGGCCGCCCGCTCGCCCCAAAGGCCGTACGGACTTACGTCCGTGCGGCCTTTTTTCATTGGTTTCTCGTGGTTTTTAGGGCACGCTTCGGGGTCGGCAATTCGCCCGCATGACGCGGTTAGCCCGGGAGCGCCTAACTTGACCTCGCCCCGCGCGACGCCTATCATGGGCGCCAAAGTGTTCGATAAACGATCATTAGTTCTTTAGGCGAACAACACACTTCGAGGACGAGCGCGAACGAAGCTCTTTTCGCCCGCGCAGTCCGTCATCTCAACCCATTGGCATGGGATCGCACGGCGCTCGCGCGTCCGCCGCGATCGAAAAGGAGACTTACATGACGGAAGCATTCATCTGCGACGCGATTCGCACCCCGATCGGCCGCTACGCGGGCTCGCTCGCCCAGGTTCGCGCGGACGACCTCGGCGCCGTGCCGCTGAAGGCGCTCATGGAGCGCAACAAGGAAGTGGACTGGACCGCCATCGACGACGTCATCTACGGCTGCGCAAACCAGGCCGGCGAAGATAACCGCAATGTGGCGCGCATGTCGTCGCTGCTCGCGGGCCTGCCGGAAGGCGTGCCGGGCTCGACGGTCAACCGCCTGTGCGGCTCGGGCATGGACGCCGTGGGCATTGCCGCGCGCGCGCTCAAGTCGGGCGAAACCGGTCTGATGATCGCGGGCGGCGTGGAAAGCATGAGCCGCGCGCCGTTCGTCATGGGCAAGTCGGCGAGCGCCTTCGCGCGCGACGCGGCGATCTACGACACGACCATCGGCTGGCGCTTCGTCAATCCGCTGATGAAGAAACAATATGGCGTCGATTCGATGCCGGAAACGGCCGAGAACGTGGCCGACGACTATCACGTGAGCCGCGCCGATCAGGACGCGTTCGCGCTGCGCAGCCAGCAGAAGGCGGCGCGCGCGCAAGCCGACGGCACGCTCGCCGAGGAAATCGTCGCGGTCACGATCGCGCAGAAGAAGGGCGATCCGCTCGTGGTTTCGCGCGACGAACATCCGCGTGAAACGAGCCTGGAAGCGCTCGCGAAGCTCAAGGGCGTCGTGCGCCCGGACGGCTCGGTGACGGCCGGCAATGCTTCGGGCGTGAACGACGGCGCATGCGCGCTGCTGCTCGCGAACGAAGAAAATGCGAAGCGCTTCGGCCTCACGCCGCGCGCGCGCATTGTCGGCATGGCAACGGCGGGCGTTGCGCCGCGCGTGATGGGTATCGGCCCGGGCCCGGCCACGCAGAAGCTGCTGGCGCGCCTGAACATGACGATCGACCAGTTCGACGTGATCGAGCTGAACGAAGCGTTCGCGTCGCAAGGTCTCGCGGTGCTGCGCATGCTGGGCGTGGCCGACGACGACGCGCGCGTGAACCCGAACGGCGGCGCGATCGCGCTGGGTCATCCGCTGGGCATGAGCGGCGCGCGCCTCGTGACGACGGCCATGTATCAGTTGCATCGCACGAAGGGCCGTTTCGCGCTGTGCACGATGTGCATTGGCGTGGGGCAGGGGATCGCGATCGCGATCGAGCGGGTGTAAGCGCCGTTCGTTCGAACGAGTGATCGAGCCGCGAATCTCGTTGAGGTTCGCGGCTTTTGCTTTTTTGTGGCCGGATTTCGTCGCGGGCCGGCCGTCTGCGAATGGTGATGAATTCTTCTTTTCGCTGACAGAAATAATTCCCTCGATCATTTCAATTTTCCTTGGCACACCTCAACATCGTCCAACAAAGCGGGCGAGTAGAATCCTCAGTCCATCTGCGCACCTGAGCGCGCTTTTGCCAAAGGAGAATTGCAAATGAAAAAAGCTTCGTTTCTGGCAGCCGTATGGACTTTGAGCGCATGCGTCGCGCTGCCCGCCTTCGCGCAAAACGATCAATCTTCCAATCAACCGGCCGCGCAGCCGCAAGGTCAATCCGAGCTATCCAGCGCGGCGCAAGCCGTGATCGCCAATGTGCAGCCTGTTCATGTGCAGGCGAAGATCGTGGGTATCGACCGTGCCTCGCGCATCGTCACGCTGCGCGGTCCGCGCGGCAACGATCTCGACATCGCGCTGAGCCAGCAGGTGGCGAATTTCGATCAACTCAACGTGGGCGATACTGTCGACGTGCTCTACAAGAACGCGCTGCTCGTCACGGCCGAGAAAGTCACGGGCAAGGACAAGGGGATTCGCAAGCGCGTGGATACCAGCGTGTATCTGCCGGCGTCGTCGGGTTACGACGCCGCGCGTCAGGTCGAGGTGCAGGCCACCGTGCAGCACATCAACGCGAAGAAGCGCGAAGTCACGCTGCGCGGCGCGTATCAGACGGTCACGGTCGAAGCCACGCCCGACGTCGACCTCAAGACCCTCAAGGTCGGCGATACCATTCACGCCGTATTCGTTTCCGCGTACGCCACCCAGGTCACGCCGGTCGGGGCTTCGCAGTAACCTCTGGCAATCGCGCTTCGTACGCCGTACGTCATAAAAGCCGCCATAAAAAAACGCGCCGCGAAAACTCGCGGCGCGTTTTGCATGGAAAAGCGGCAATGCGTTAGCTGCGCTTTACAGCCCCATGCAGAGATATTTGATGACCACGTAGTCGTCGATACCGTAGTGCGAGCCTTCGCGGCCCAGGCCCGATTGCTTCACGCCGCCGAACGGCGCCACTTCGTTCGAGATCAGGCCGGTGTTGATGCCCACCATGCCGTATTCGAGCGCTTCCGCCACCTTCCACACGCGGCCGATGTCGCGGCTGTAGAAGTAAGCGGCCAGGCCGAACTCGGTGTCGTTGGCCATCCGGATCACTTCGTCGTCGGAGGAGAAGCGGAACAGCGGCGCGAGCGGGCCGAAGGTTTCGTCGCGCGCGACCTTCATCGCGGGCGTGACGTTCGTGACGATCGTCGGTTCGAAAAAGCCATGGCCGAGCGCATGACGCTTGCCGCCCGTAATGACTTGCGCACCCTTCGCGAGCGCGTCTTCGATGTGCGATTCCACCTTGAGCACGGCCGCTTCGTTGATGAGCGGACCTTGCGTCACGCCCGCTTCGGTGCCCAGACCCACCTTCAGCTTTTCGACGGCCTCTTTCAGCTTCGCGGCGAACGCGTCGTACACGGCGTCGTGCACGTAGAAGCGGTTCGTGCACACGCAGGTCTGGCCGCTGTTGCGATACTTCGAGGCGATGGCGCCTTGCACGGCGGCGTCCAGATCGGCGTCGTCGAACACGATGAACGGCGCGTTGCCGCCCAGTTCGAGCGAGACCTTCTTCACGGTCGCCGCGCACTGGCTCATGAGCAAACGGCCCACCGGCGTCGAGCCCGTGAACGAGAGCTTGCGCACGATGGGATTCGACGTGAGTTCGCCGCCAATCGCCTTCGGGTCGCCCGTCACCACGCTGAACACGCCGCGCGGCACGCCCGCGCGTTCCGCCAGCACGGCCATGGCGAGCGCGGAAAACGGCGTGGCTTCCGCGGGTTTGACGACGATCGTGCAGCCCGCCGCGAGCGCGGGTCCGACCTTGCGGGTGATCATCGCCGCGGGGAAATTCCACGGCGTGATGGCGGCGCACACGCCCACCGGCTCCTTGACCACGACAATGCGCTTGTCGCTCGCGGGCGTGGGGATTGTGTCGCCGTACACGCGCTTGCCCTCTTCGGCGAACCATTCGAGAAACGACGCCGCGTAGGCGATCTCGCCCTTCGCTTCGGCGAGCGGTTTGCCCTGCTCGGTCGTGAGAATGAGCGCGAGGTCGTCGGCGTTCTCCATCATCAGGTCGTGCCATTTGCGCAGGATGACGCTGCGTTCCTTGGCCGTCTTCGCGCGCCACGCGGGCCACGCGGCGTTGGCGGCGGAAATCGCGCGGCGGGTTTCGGCGGCGCCCATGCGCGGCACGGTGCCGATCAGCGCGCCGGTAGCCGGGTTGATCACGTCGAGCGTGGTGCCGTCTTCGGCGCCTTGCCATTCGCCATCGAGATAAGCGTGGTGCTTCAGCAGCGATGCGTCTTTCAGATTCATGCTTGTGCTCCGACTGAATTCAAATGGGATGCGAAAGGATTTGGAATGCAAAACGGCACAGCGGCCGGGTGCCGGTGTGCCGTTTCGCGGATGTCGCGCGCGGCTTACGCGGGCACGCCCACGGCTTCCTTGATCGACTCTTCGAGGATCGCGAGCGCTTCGTCGAACACGGCGTCCTGAATCGTGAGCGGGAACAGGAAGCGCACGACGTTCGAGTACACGCCGCACACGAGCAGCAGCAGGCCGCGGCTCAGCGCGGCGGCTTGCACGCGCTTCGTGAAGTCGGCGTCGGCGTCGCTCGTGCCGGGCTGGCAGAACTCCACGGCGTTCATCGCGCCGGGGCCGCGAATGTCGGCGATCTGCGGCACGTCGGCCTTGAGCGAGGCGAGCTTGGCCTTGAGCTTGTCGCCGAGCCGGTTCGCGCGTTCGCAGAGCTTTTCTTCGTCGATGATGTCGAGCACCGCGTGCGCCGACGCCACGGCGAGCGGGTTGCCCGCATACGTGCCGCCGAGACCGCCGGGCGCGGCCGCGTCCATGACTTCCGCGCGGCCGACCACGCCCGAGAGCGGCATGCCGCCCGCCAGACTCTTGGCGATCGTCATGAGGTCCGGCGTGACGTCGTAATGTTCCATCGCGAACAGCTTGCCGGTGCGCGCGAAGCCCGTTTGCACTTCGTCGGCGATCAGCAGGATGCCGTGCGTGTCGCAGATCTTGCGCAGACCGCGCACGAAGTCGGCCGGCGCCTGGTAGAAGCCGCCTTCGCCCTGAACCGGTTCGAAGATGATCGCGGCAACGCGCTTCGGATCGATGTCGGCCTTGAACAGCATCTCGATGTGCTTGAGCGAGTCGGCCGTGCTGATGCCGTGCACCGCGTTCGGATACGGCGCGTGGTAGACGTCGGCCGGGAACGGACCGAACGCGAGCTTGTACGGCGCGACCTTGCCCGTGAGCGCCATGCCCATCATCGTGCGGCCGTGGAAGCCGCCCGCGAAGGCGATCACGCCGGGGCGGCCCGTGGAGGCGCGCGCGATCTTCACGGCGTTTTCGACGGCTTCGGCGCCCGTCGTGAAGAAAGCGGCCTTCTTGGCGAAGCTGCCCGGCGCGCGCGCGACGATCTTTTCGGCGAGCGAGACGTACGACTCGTACGGCACGATCTGGTAGGCAGTGTGCGTGAAGTGGTCGAGCTGCGCCTTGATGGCGGCAACGATCTTCGGATGACGGTGGCCCGTGTTGCAGACGGCGATACCGGCGGCGAAGTCGATAAAGCGGCGGCCCTCGACGTCCCACAGCTCGGCGTTTTCGGCGCGCTCGGCGTAGAAGTCGCACATCACGCCCACGCCGCGCGGCGTAATGGCGTTCTTGCGGCTTTGCAGATCGGCGTTATTCGACACGTTCATCTCCTTGAGGGTCATATGCAGATTGTCGGTCGGACCGGCGTTCGGTCCATGTGGCGACTATACTCACGTTTGGCTCTAAATTTCAGAGCCATTCGGTGCAATCTTTAGGAGCCAATTTCGATGCGTGCGAGCGTGCTTTCCGACTGGCTGGCCCAGCGGCTCGACCGCGGCAGCGGTCAGCCCGTGTATCGGCAGCTGCACCGGCTGTTGCAGCAGGCGATCCTGTCGCGCGAATTGCCGGCGGGCACGCGCGTGCCGTCGTCGCGGTTGCTGGCGGCGGAATTGGGTATCGCGCGCAATACGGTCACGCAGGTGTACGAGCAACTCGTGCTCGAGGGCTATGTGACCTCGGCGACCGGGCGCGGCACCTATGTCGCCGATACTTCGCCGGACGAGATCGTGGGCGCGTTGGAAACGGGCGTGGCCCTGGCGCCGAAAGCGAAAAGCAATGTGTCGATGCCGGGCGCGACTTCGCAACTAACTGCCAATTCGGTGCGCGCGCCGCTCGGGTTGGGCGCTGGCGCGGCCGATGGCGTCGCGAAGGGCGTTCGTGTTGCAGGCGCTGGCATTGGCAGCCGCGCTGGTTTCGCTACGAACGCCGAAATCGCCTCAATTGGCTCGAGCGCCGAGATCGCCGAGACCGCCGGCATCGCCGAAACTCCGCGCCCGACCCCGCGCGCACTCTCCGCGCGCGGCACGCGTCTCGTGTCCAGCGCGGGCGTCTCCAAACGCCAGGGCGGCGCGTTCATGCCCGGCGTGCCCGACGTCTCGCGCTTCCCCGCGCGCGTCTGGACCCGTCTGCACAACAAGTACTGGCGCAGCCTGCGCCCCGATCTGCTGACCTATGCGCCCGGCGGCGGTCTCTCGCTGCTGCGCCACGTGCTCGCCGATTACTTGCGCACCTCGCGTTCGGTGCGCTGTTCGCCCGAGCAGATCATCATCACGACCGGCATCCACCAGTCCATCGACCTGGCCGTGCGCCTGCTCTCCGATCCCGGCGATACGATGTGGACCGAAGACCCGTGTTACTGGGGCGTGCGCAGCGTGCTGCACGTATCGGGGCTCAGCACGCGGCCCATTGCCGTCGATAGCGAAGGCCTCGCGCCGTCCGCCGCCGACTTCGCCGCGCCGCCGCCGAAGCTCATGCTCGTCACGCCGTCGCATCAATACCCGCTCGGCATGGTGATGAGCCTCGCGCGCCGCCGCATGCTGCTCGAATACGCGCGTCAGCACCGGTGCTGGATCATCGAGGACGATTACGACAGCGAGTTTCGCTACGGCAGCCGCCCGCTCGCTTCGCTGCAAGGGCTCGACACGGCGGGGCAGGTGATCTACGTGGGCAGCTTCGGCAAGACGCTGTTTCCGGGTTTGCGCGTGGGGTATCTCGTGGCGCCAGAAGCGCTCGCGGAAAGTTTCGCGACGGCGAGCGCCGAGCTGTATCGCGAAGGGCAATTGCTCCAGCAAGCGGTGCTCGCGGAGTTCATCGCCGAAGGGCATTTCACCTCGCATATCCGCAAGATGCGCGCGTTGTACGGCCAGCGGCGTCTGGCGTTGCTCGACGCGGCAACGCGCCGGTACGGCGACGCGTTGCCCGCGATGGGCGGCGACGCGGGCCTGCACGTGGTCATGCAGTTGCCCGAGGGCGCCGACGACCGCGCCGTGGCTGAAGCAGCGCTCGCGCGCAATATCGTCGTGCGGCCGCTCTCCGGCTATTACGCCTCGCGCGAGCGGGCCGAACCGGGTTTGCTGATCGGCTATGCGTGCGTGCCCGACGAGGAGATCGCGCCCGCGTTCAACACGCTCGCCGACGCCATCGACGCAACGTTGCCGGAATTTGCTTAGTGCAACCAGGTAAGTTCAAAGCCGGATCAACACCGCGCCGCACGTCACGAGCGCGCACGCGATCATGCGGCGCGCCGTGAGTTTTTCGTGCATGAAGAGCCAGCCGATCAGCACCGCGAAAATCGACGAAAGCTCGCGCAATGCGGACACCGTCGCGATCGGCAAATAACGGAACGCTTCGATCACGAGGCAATACGCGCTCAGCGCGAGCAGGCCCGCGATCATGCCGCGCGCGGCGTTCGACTTCGAGGCGAACATCTGCGCCACGCCGCCGCGCAGCTTGCACACGATGATGAATTGCGGCACGTTCCAGAGCAGATACACCCACATGATGTAACTCAGCGCGTTGCCCGCGAGGCGCGCACCGAGTCCGTCGATGACCGAGTACACGGCGATGAACAAGCCCGTGAGGAGCGCATACGGCACGCTTTCGCCGGAAAAGCGCATGCCGCGCCGGAACGCCAGCGACATGATGCCGAGCGAGACCAGCGCGACGCCCGAAGCCGCGAGCGGGCGCATCGCTTCGTGCGCGAACGCGAATGCGCCTGCGAACACGAGGAGCGGCGAAAGCCCGCGCGCGATCGGGTAGATTTGCCCGAAGTCGCCGCTGCGGTACGCGCGTATCAGCGTGAAGCAATAAGCCAGTTCCAGTACCGCTGAAGCCGCGATATACGGCCAGCTTTCGGGCGCGGGCAGCGGCAGCACGCACACGCCGACCGCGCTCACGGCAAGGTACGGAATGGAGAACATGCCGAGCAGCCAGAGACGGTCGCCGGAGAGATGCAGAAAGGCGTTCCAGCTCGCGTGCATGAGCGCCGAGAGCAGGACCAGCGAAACGACGAAGCTTGCCATCGGGATTGCTGAGGGTAGAGATGGAAAGCGTTCGATTATTCCAGCGAATGCTTCGGGAAGCGAAGGATTTCGCGCGAGCCGGAGTGAGTTTTTCTAACTTTTTTCTAACCGGCTCGCGCGGAGTGACGGAGTGAGTATGGCGCGTTAGATCACGCGTGCACGCAGTCTCGCGGAGACGAGGTCGATAGCCGTGACCACGACGATCACCATGATGAGCACCGCGCAGGTTTGCTGATAGTCGAACGAGCGGATCTCTTCGTACAGCACCACGCCGATCCCGCCCGCGCCCACCATGCCCACCACCATCGCCGAGCGCACGTTCGACTCGAAACGATAGAGCGCGAACGAGATCCACAGCGGCAAGACTTGCGGCAGCACGCCATAGACGATCTCGTCGAGCGGCGAGGCGCCGGTGGCGCGCACGCCTTCCACGGGCCGCGGGTCGATGGCTTCCACGGCTTCGGCAAAGAGCTTCGCGAGCACGCCCGTGGTGTGCACCCAGAGCGCCAGCACACCCGCGAACGGCCCGAGTCCCACGGCCACGATGAACAGCATCGCGAACACCATTTCGTTGATGGCGCGGCACGCGTCCATCAAGCGGCGCACGGGATGCAGCACCCACGCGGGCGCGAGATTGTGCGCCGACATCAAGCCGAACGGCACCGCGCAGACGATGGCCAGCGCCGTGCCCCACATCGCCACCGCGAGCGTCACCCACATTTCATGCACGTAGGTGCGCCACTCGCTGAAGTCGGGCGGGAAGAAGCCGCGCGCGAACGTGCCCATGTTCGCGGAGTCGGAGAACAGATCGAGCGGCCGCATGTCCGCGCCGTGCCAGGCAAAGCCGAGCATCGCGAACACGATCGCCCAGAGCAGCAGCGAAGACCAGCTGCGCTTCGGCCCGGCTTCCAGCGGCTTCGGTGCGGCTGACGGTGCGCTCGCGGCCACCGGCGCACTCGTCGCGGCAGATGCCGTGACCGCAGCCGCAGGAGTGACCGCAGCGGGCGTCACGTGCGCGTCCGGCACAGGCTGCCCCGAGCCTTCGCCGTGCGCCACAACGCGTGTGCTGTCGAAGTCCATTGCGCCCATTACGGTTTCGCGGGCGCGCCGAGCGCACCGATCTTCGCGTCGATGGCCGCGATCTGGCTCTTGCGGTCGTCGTCGGAGAGATGCGTGTCCGCGGCGATCTTTTCTTTTTGCTGGAACAGTGCGACCTGACGGATCGGCAGCAACTGTGCGTCGCTGGACGCGGCGAAGCCCGCGTAACCCGTGATGTTCGCCATCACCGCTTTTTCCTTCGGGTCGGTCTTCGCGTAGTGCGTGAAGAAGTCGAGCAGCTTCTGCTTCGTCGCAGCAGGCAGATCCTTGCGCCACACGAGCGGATCGGACGGAATCAACGGCGAGGTCCAGAGCACGCGCACCTGCGCGAACTTGTCCGGATGCTTCTGCTTGAGCGTGGCAAGCTCGATGGTGTTGTTGGTCGCGATATCGACCTTGTTGTTGACCACGGCGAGCAGATTCGCTTCGTGGCTCGACGGCAGCACGGTCTTGAACGTGGAAGCGTTCACCGACATACCGTGTTGCGCGAACAGGTAGTAGCCCGGAATCAGCGTGCCAGAGGTCGAGTTCGGATCGCCCCAGCCGAGCGTGAGATCCTTGGGATGCTTGAACACGTCGTCGAGCGTTTTCACCGGGCTGTTGACGTTGGTGATGAGCACCGACTTGTAGCCCGCGTCGCCGTTCGCGTAGAGCACCTTCGCGAACACTTCGCCGTTCGAGCGGTCCACGGCTTCCATGGCCGAGGCATTGCCGAAATAGCCGATCTGCACCTTGTTGAAGCGCATCGCTTCGATAATGCCGGCATAGTCGGTGGCGAAGAATGCCTTCACGCTCAGGCCGGTCTGGCGGTTCATATCGTCGATGAACGGTTGCCAGCGTTGTTTGAGCACCGCCGACGTATCCGTCGAAATGATGCCGAAGTTGATGTCTTCCGCGTGCGCGGCCGAGGTGCCGAGCGCTGCGAACGCGACGGCGCCGGCGGCGCACCAGGAAAGCATGGAACGAAGCAGTTTCATGTGAGGCGGTCCGTGGTGAGATGAACGTTAGAACTACGGAATAACTCAGGCTGCGCGCGGCTGGGCGCCGAACCGTTGCGACGAGGCAGCCTTCGCGTTGGGTTCGAGCAGTTCGCGCGCGGTGCTGCCGTAAAGCTGTTGCAGGAGCGTGGGCGTGAGCGCGGCGGAGGCGCCGTCGTACACCACGCGCCCGTCGCGCAGCGCGACCGTGCGCGGGCAATACTGCATGGCGATATCCACTTGATGCAGCGACACCACGACCGTCATGCCGTGCTCGCGATTGAGCATGCGCAGCATGTCCATCACGCGGCGCGACGACTCGGGGTCGAGCGACGCGATCGGTTCGTCGGCGAGAATCAGGCGCGCGCGCTGCACGAGCGCACGCGCCAGCGCGGCGCGCTGCTGCTGGCCGCCCGAGAGATTCGCGGCGCGCATCGCGGCTTTATGGGCGATGCCCACTTCGCCGAGCGCGGCCACCGCGAGTTCGCGCTCCGCCTGCGGAAAGCGGCCAATCAAGCGGCGCCACAACGGCATGCGCGAGAGTGCGCCAATCAGCACATTGGTTTCCACCGTGAGCCGATGCACGAGATTGAACTGCTGAAACACGAAGCCGATGTCGCGGCGAATGCGCCGCACTTCGCGCACGATACGGCCGTCCTGCTGGATCGGGCGGCCGAGAATCTCGATGCGCGAAGGCTGCGGGTCGGAAGGCGTGAAGCCCGCGATATGACGCAGCAGCGTCGACTTGCCCGAGCCCGACGCGCCGATCAGCGCGACCATCTCGCCGGTGCCGACACGCAGGTTGATTTCGTCGAGTGCCTTGCGTCCGCCGTCGAAACTCTTCGACAAACGTTCGATGCGAATGGCGTCCATGACAGCGTTCATAACAATCCGTCGCGGTTGAAGTCGAAGTCATTCTAGAAAGCGACTGTGACGTTTGAGTGAAGGTAGCGACGTCTAGACGACTATATGTTTTGGTCGGCAATAAAGTTGACGATAACGGTGCACGCAACGCTTCGCGATATGACAGGCGCGTGACGAAAAATACGTGTCATGCGCAACGTCATGGGAAGCGGATATATTGATGAACATTGCGCGTGCTGTCCCTGGTTTCACTGACTTATTGCTGACTTATTGTCGACAGCCGCGCCCCGAGTACGCCGAGTCCATCACAATGAGACGCATGCGCCAGGCACTGAGCTTCCTGCCCGACAGCTTTGCCGAATACGAGGACCTCAAGTCGATCCTCGACGCCGGCGCGCGCTGGTTCGACATCCGCAGCGCGGGCGAAGTCGAAGTGCGCGGGCGCGCGTTCTCGCTCTACGTGGCGGCGATCGGTTCGCGCGATCCGGCCGCGCCGGCAATCGGTTTCTTCGGCGGCATACACGGGCTCGAACGTATCGGCTCGCAACTCGTGCTCGATTACATGCGCGCGCTCGTGGGCCGGCTCGCGTGGGACGAAATGCTGATGCGTCAGCTCGAAAGCGTGCGTATCGTGCTCGCGCCCATTCTCAATCCCGGCGGCATGTGGCTGGCCACGCGCGCGAATCCGAACGGCGTGGACCTCATGCGCAACGCGCCGCAAGACGCCGACGAACGCGTGCCATTTCTCGCGGGCGGCCAGCGCGTGGGATCGTGGTTGCCGTGGTATCGCGGACAACGCGGCGCGGCCATGGAAGTGGAAGCGAATGCGCTGCTCGATATCGTCGCCGAAGAACTCGCGCCGCGCCCGCTTTCGTTCGCGCTCGACTGTCACTCGGGTTACGGCTGGAGCGACAGCATCTGGTTTCCGTATGCGCGCACGCGGCGCCTGATGCGTCACCTGCCGGAAATGTACGTGCTCAAGACAATGTTCGAGCGCGCGCATCCGCATCACGGCTATACGTTCGAGCCGCAGAGTCATCAATATTTGTTGCACGGCGATCTGTGGGATTGCGCGTACGATCGCGCGCCGCCGGGTCATATCTTTTTGCCGCTCACGCTCGAACTCGGTTCGTGGTTGTGGATCAAGAAGAACCCGCGTCAACTGTTTTCACGCCAGGGCATGTTCAATCCGGTGATGCAGCATCGCACCGCGCGCGTGCTGCGCCGTCACGCGAACCTGTTCGAATTCCTCACGCGCGCCGCGTACTCCGCGCCGCGCTGGCTACCCGAAGGCGTGACGCGTGACCAGGTGCTGCAAAGCGCGATCGGGCATTGGTATCGCAGCGCAGGCGCGTGATGAACGAGACGCGCGACCACACATCATCGCCATGGATCCTGTTGCGCGGCTTGACGCGCGAATCGCGTCACTGGGGCGCATTCGCCGCGTTGCTGGCGGCGCGCGATGGTGTGGTGCCGATCGATTTGCCGGGCAACGGCACGCAGGCGCACTCGCCTTCGCCGCTAAACGTGGAGGATTACGTCGATGCGATCCGTGCCGAAGCGCTGCGTCAAAACGTGCGCGCGCCGTATCGCGTGCTCGCGATGTCGTTGGGCGGCATGGTGGCCACGGCGTGGGCGTTGCGCTATCCGCACGACATCGCGCGACTCGTGCTGGTGAATACGAGCCTGCGCCCGTATAGCCGTGCGCCGGAGCGCTTGCGGCCTTCGGCATGGCGCGCGTTGTTGCGCGTCGCGCGGCATTGGCCGGCGCGAGACGGCGACGACCTTGCCGAAACGCTGATCCACGGCCTTACCTGCGCGCGCCGCGACACGCTCGCCGCCGACCTCGACGCGTGGCGCGAGATACGCGCGAGCGCGCCCGTGAGCCGCGCGAACGCGTTGCGCCAGTTGGCGGCGGCCGCGCGTTACGCCGCGCGCGGCGTGCCGGCATGCGACGTGCTGATCGTCTCGTCGAAATCGGACCGGCTCGTGAATCCGGTCTGTTCGGCACGGCTCGCGCGCGCCTGGAACGCGTCGCACGTCGAGCATCCATGGGCGGGGCACGACCTGCCGCACGACGACCCGCAGTGGCTCGCGGCGGCGCTCGGCGTGGATGCCGATACGACCCGCCGCGCCTGAGCGCGCGCCTGTCGTTTGGGGCACGATTGCCCCATAATACGCATCAATCCGGCACTTTCAGGACGTTTCCGAACATGAACGACATTCCCGCCATTGGCGCGGCCGTTCCGCGTCTCACGAGCCTTTCGCACGGGGGCGGTTGCGGCTGCAAGATCGCGCCGGGCGTGCTCTCCACGCTGCTCGCGCGCGCCACGCCGCTGACCGCCGCGTTCCCGAACCTGCTGGTCGGTACCGAAACCGCCGACGACGCCGCGGTCTACAAGCTCAACGACGAGCAGGCGATCGTCGCGACCACCGACTTCTTCATGCCGATCGTCGACGACCCGTACGACTTTGGCCGTATCGCCGCGACCAACGCGCTCTCCGACGTCTACGCCATGGGCGGCAAGCCGATTCTCGCGCTCGCGCTCGTGGGCATGCCCATCAACGTATTGCCGCACGACGTGATCGCGCAGGTGTTGCGCGGCGGCGAGGACGTGTGCGCGGCGGCGGGCATTCCGGTCGCGGGCGGCCATTCGATCGATTCGGTCGAACCGATCTACGGGCTCGCGGCCATCGGCATCGTGCATCCCGAGCGCGTGAAGCGCAATGCCTCCGCGCGTGCGGGCGACGTGCTCGTGCTCGGCAAGCCGCTTGGTGTGGGCGTGCTCTCGGCGGCGCTCAAGAAAGAGCTACTCGGCGACGCGGGTTACCAGGCGATGGTTGCGGCCGCAACCTTGCTCAACACGCCGGGCGCGGCGCTCGGCGAACTGCCCGGCGTGCACGCGATGACCGACGTCACCGGTTTCGGCCTGCTCGGCCACACGCTCGAAATCGCGCGCGGCGCGAATCTCACCGCACGGGTGCGTTACGCCGATCTGCCGTGGCTGCCGGGCGTGCAGAAGTTCGTGGACGAAGGCGTGTACACAGGCGCCTCGGGCCGCAACTGGACCTCGTATGGCGAGGCCGTCCAGCTCGCGCCCACGCTGCCAGAAAGCGCGCGCACCTTGCTCACCGACCCGCAAACCTCGGGCGGTCTGCTCGTGGCGTGCGCGCCCGAAAGCGTGAACGACGTGCTGGCGATCTTCCGCACCGAAGGCTTCGCTGAGGCACGTGTGATTGGCGAGCTGGCCGAAGGCGCCGCGCGCGTCGACGTGCTATGAGCGCGGAGTCGCCGAAAGCCATTTTCTACGCGCTCGCCGCGAACCTGGGCATCGCGATCATCAAGTTCGCGGCGGCCGCGTTCACGGGCTCGGGGTCGATGTTCGCCGAGGCCATTCACTCCACGGCCGACTGCGGCAATCAGCTGTTGCTGCTGCTCGGCTTGCGTCAGTCCCGCGAACCGCCCACGCCGCTGCACCCAATGGGCACGGGACGCGCGATCAACTTCTACTCGCTGCTGGTGGCGCTGCTGCTGTTTTTCGTGGGCGGCGCGTTCTCGGTGTACGAGGGCATTCACCGGCTGATCGCGCGCGAGCCGCTGCAATACGTTTATATCGCGTTGGGCGTGCTCGGCATTTCGGTCGTGCTCGAAGCGCTCTCTTTGTACGGCGCGATGCGCGAGATTCGTGCGGGGACGCCGAACAAATCGCTGTGGCGCTGGTTTCGCGAAACGCGCGACTCCGACCTGCTCGTTGTGGCGGGCGAAGACATCGCGGCGCTCGCCGGTTTGGCCATTGCGTTCGTTGCCGTGCTGCTCACCGTGATCACGGGCAATCCCGTGTGGGACGCGTGCGGTTCGATCGCCATCGGCATCTTGCTGATGCTGATCGCGCTGCTGGTTGCGCGCGAAGTGAAGTCGATGATCGTGGGCGAATCTGCGAGCCCGGAGATGCGCCGCGAGATCGACGCTTTCCTGCGCGCGCGTCCCGAGATTCGCAGCATCATCAGCCTGATCACGCTGCAATGGGGCAAGGAAGTGATGGTGGCGGTGCAGTGCGAGATGATCGATTACGACCATAGCCGCACGATGGTCGAAGCGATCAACGTGATCGAAGCCGATTTGCAGGCCCACTTTCCCGTGGTGCGCTGGGTGTTCTTCGAGCCGGACTTCGTGAATCGATAAAGTCGATAACGCGCGCCAATGCGGCTGTGTCACGCAGGCGGCATCCGCAAAAAGCCCGACGGCGTTCCGCACCGTCGGGCTTTTTGCTTCTGCGGGTCGTGCTTCAATGCCGGAACGGCGTCCACACCGGCGTGGTCGTGTCCCAGTGATCGAGTTCCGAAGATTTCATGATGGACTCCTGAATAATCGATAAATTCAATCGAACCGATAGCCTGGGAGACTCAGTCGCCGGCGCGCGCCACGCTCGTGGCCTGCGCATGCCGCTCTTGCCGCGCGATGCGTTGCGCCTGCGTGCGGCCAATCAGGCTTTGCTCGGGGTAGCTCGTCTTGTTGAGCGAAGGCAGCGTGCCGTCGCGGTATGCGGCGACGAGTTCGGCCTTCACTTCAGCGCGCGTTTTCGGTGCGCCGTTGTCGGTGGATTGCGCGAATGCCGATGCGCTGGCGGCGAGCGAGAGGACCAGCGTGGCGCCAATGGCGGTTGCGAGAGTGCGTTTCATGATTTGCTCCTGTTATGGGTCGCCACGTGTGTGGCGCTGCGACAGGAGGAAATGTAGTCGCGAGTGAGTTCGCGATAAACCGCGCAATCGCGAAAGGAATTGTCGAAATTCCAGAACAATTCCCAAAAACGACAAAGCCGCATCCGGGCAAAGTCTTGCTGGATGCGGCTTTCAGACGATTGACGCGTTGCTCGCGCCGCTCGTTTTATGCGGCCCGGCCTGCGCGGCCCAGCCTACGCGGCCCGGCCTATGCGGCCCGGCCTATGCGGCCCGGCCTATGCGGCCCATTCCGAAATCACCGGCGTTTCGAGTGCCGGTGCCTGTTCGCGTTCCTCGAGCGTGCGCAGCGTGCAGGCCTTGTCGAGCGACGCGCGGCCGCTCAGCAGCGGGCAGCGGTCGAACACTTCGGCGATCCAGTCCACGAACACGCGCACTTTGGGTGACAGATGACGGCTGTGCGGATACACGGCCGAAATCGGCATGGGCAGCGGCTTGAAATCGGGCAGCACTTCCACGAGCTGGCCCGAGCGCAAATGCGGCAACACCATGTAGCGCGGCGCCTGAATCAGGCCGAAACCTTCGAGCCCGCAGGTGACATAAGCATCCGCATCGTTCACCGACACCACGCTCTTGAGCTTGACCTCGACCTCCTTGTTGTCGAGCAGAAAAGCCCAGTCGATCACGCGGCCCGTGCGGCTCGAAAAATAATTCACCGCGCGGTGATTCTCGAGATCCTCGAGCGTTTGCGGCGTGCCGTGATGCTCCAGATACGTGGGCGACGCGCACGAAACCCCTTCGAACAGGCCGATTCTGCGCGCCACGAGCGACGAATCCTGCAGCGCGCCCACGCGCACCACGCAATCCACGCCTTCCTGCAAGAGGTCGACCGGACGATCGGTCAGGCCGAGTTGCAGGTCGATATCCGGGTAGCGCGTGTGAAATTCGCACAGCGACGGAATCACGATGAGCCGCCCGATGGAGCCGGGCATGTCGATGCGCAGCTTGCCGTGCGGCTTGCGGTTGCGGTCCTGGAACGTCTGTTCGGTTTCCTCGACGTCGGCGAGGATGCGTATGCAGCGCTCGTAATACGCGGCGCCGTCCGGCGTGAGCGAAAGGCGGCGCGTCGTGCGATGCATGAGGCGCACGCCGAGAAATGCTTCGAGGTTCTGAATGATCGTCGTGACCGAAGCGCGCGGCATGTCGAGCGTTTCGGCGGCGCGCGTGAAGCTGTTGGTATCCACGACGCGGGTGAACACCTGCATGGCCTGAAGGCGGTCCATTGCCACTCTCCAAAAGGAATTCGGCGCCTGGTGCGCACGCTGAAACACAGCGTACTCACGCGAGAAGAGACAGATTGTTCAGGCGCGCCGAATTGTGTTGCCGGATTATAGGCATTTATTTGCAAGTCTGCCGAACCCACAATTCGCTCCATTCGAATCTACTCTCGCGCATTGCGCCGATTTGACATGGATGTCTTTAAACGCCCGTTGTCCGCGATTTCCGCCGAGGAAGTGGCGCACGCCGCTGGCAATGCCAGTACGCCCCCGGCCGCCACCGGCGTGCCGCGCGCCAGCGGCCTGATCACCACCGACGTGCTGATCGAAGGCCACGCGAAACAGATCCAGTTGCGCGTGTATCGCCCGGAAGGCGTGAGCGGCTTGCCCGTGTTGCTGTATTTCCACGGCGGCGGTTTCGTGCGCGGCTCGATCGAGGAAGCGGAGCCCGCGGGCCGCTTTCTCGCAGAACGCTTACCTGCGCTCGTGGTGAGCGTGGGCTATTCGCTCGCGCCGCAGTATCCGTTTCCCGCCGCGCCCGAAGACGCGCATCGCGCGGCGCTGTGGGCCATTGCGCGGGCGCGCGCCTTCGGCGGCAATGCAAAGCGCCTGATCGCGGCGGGCCACGACGCGGGCGGTCAGATCGCCAACGTGCTCGCGTTCATGGGTCGCGATCGCGGCGACGTGAAGCTCGCGGCGCAGGCCCTGTTCGCGCCGATGCTCGACCCGAGCCTCACGCGCCTCGGCGACGCCGCGCGGCTCGGCTCCGACATCACCGCGAGCGAATGCGCGGCCTGTTATCGCGCGTATCTGCCCGAAGCCGCGCAGCGCATGCATCCGTACGCGGCACCGCTCGAATCGCGGCGTCTCGCGGGCCTGCCGCCCACGCTCATCGTGACCGCGCAGAACGACGTGCTGCATATCGAAGCGGAGAAGTACGCGAGCCGACTCATCGATGCGGGCGTGCGCACGCAGGTGATGCGGTATCCGAGCGTCTCGCACGCGGACCTTGCCACGCACACGAGTTCCCTGAACGAAGCCGTGCGCTTTTTCCAATGTTGCTTCGACGCCGGCACATCGTGCTGACGCCGTAGCGCGACCGAACCAGTCAAGAACAATCAACCATTATTTTCTGGAGTTCGACATGTCACTTTTTTCGCAAAACCGCTCACGTATCGCGCTCGCGGTGCTAGGCGTGCTCGTTGTCGCGGGGCTCGGCACGTTTGGCGCGATCCGCCTCGACTCGCATCCGGCCGTGGCCGCCGAGGCGCCGCCCGCGCCGGAAGTCGACGTCGCCACCGTGGCGAATCGCACGATCACCGACTGGCAAAGCTACTCCGGCCGCATGGCCGCGGTCGAGAAGGTGGAGATTCGTCCTCAGGTGTCGGGCACGATCGTCTCCGTCAATTTCCGCGACGGTGCGCTCGTGAAGAAGGGCGACACGCTGTTCGTGATCGACCCGCGCCCGTATCAGGCCGCCGTCGATCAGGCCGCCGCGCAAGTGGCCGCTGCGCAGGCGCGCTCGGGTTACGCGCAAAGCGACTGGGAACGCGCGCAACGTTTGATCGGCGATAACGCCATCGCCAAACGCGATTACGACGAGAAGCAGAACGGCGCGCGCGAAGCGAGCGCGAACCTGAAGGCCGCGCAAGCCGCGCTGGAAACCGCGCAGATCAACCTCGGCTACACGCGTGTCGTCGCGCCGGTCGCGGGCCGCGTTTCGCGTGCGGAGATCACGGTGGGCAACGTGGTGAGCGCGGGCGCGAGTTCGGCGCCGCTCACGACGCTGGTTTCCGTATCGCCGATCTACGCCGAATTCGACGCCGACGAGCAAACCTATCTCGACTATATCAGCCGCATGAAGGTGGGCTCGAAGGTGCCGGTGGAACTCGGTCTCGCGAACGAAAGCGGTTACTCGCGCACGGGCACGATCGAGTCGGTGGACAACCGTCTCGACACCTCGTCGGGCACGATCCGCGTGCGTGCGCGCTTCGACAACACCGACGGCGCGCTGGTGCCGGGCCTCTATGCACGCATCAAGGTGAGCGGCAGCGCTCCGCATCCGGCGCTGCTCGTGGACGAAGCCGCCATCGGCACGGACCAGGACAAGAAGTACGTCTATGTCGTGGACGGCGCGGGCAAGGTCGGTTATCGCATCGTGCAGACGGGCGGCCAGCAGGGCAACCTGCGCGTGATCGTGGGCGGCCTGAAGGCGGGCGAAAACGTGGTCGTGAACGGCACGCAGCGCGTGCGACCGGGCGAAGCGGTGCGCTCGCATATGGTGCCGATGAACGGCGATCCCGATGCCGACGCGGCTTCGGTCGCGAAGGACAACGCCGGCACGAAGACGTCCTGACGATCGCACGACGCATTGCAGAGCGCGATGCGTCCCGTCATCGCTAAGGAACCCTAAGTGTCAAAGTCTGTGAGCAACCCATGAACATTTCGAAATTCTTCATCGACCGGCCGATCTTCGCGGGCGTGTTGTCCGTGCTGGTCCTGCTGGCCGGCGTGATCGCGCTGTTCCAGTTGCCGATCTCCGAATATCCGGAAGTGGTGCCGCCTTCGGTGGTGGTGCACGCGCAGTACCCGGGCGCAAACCCGAAGGTGATCGCCGAAACGGTGGCGGCGCCGCTGGAAGAGCAGATCAACGGCGTCGAGAACATGCTGTACATGCAGTCGCAAGCCAATAGCGACGGCAATCTCACGCTCACGGTCACGTTCCGTCTGGGCACCGACCCGGACAAGGCCACGCAGCTCGTGCAGAACCGCGTGAACCAGGCGCTGCCGCGCCTGCCGGAAGACGTGCAGCGGCTCGGCATCACCACGATCAAAAGCTCGCCCACGCTCACGATGGTGGTGCACCTGATCTCGCCGAACAACCAGTACGACATGACGTATCTGCGCAACTACGCGCTGCTCAACGTCAAGGACCGCTTGTCGAATATTCGCGGCGTGGGCGAAGTGCAGCTGTGGGGTTCGGGCGACTACGCCATGCGTATCTGGCTCGACCCGCAGAAGGTCGCGCAGCGCAATCTCACCGCGCAGGACGTGGTCAACGCGATTCGCGAGCAGAACGTGCAGGTCGCGGCGGGCGTGATCGGCGCCTCGCCGAGCGTGCCGGGCACGCCGTTGCAGCTGAATGTGAACGCGCGCGGCCGTCTGCGCACGGAAGGCGAATTCGGCAACATCATCGTCAAGACGAATCCCGACGGCGGCGTGACGTATCTGCGCGACATCGCGCGGATCGAACTCGCGGCCTCGGAGTACGGCCTGCGTTCGCTGCTCGACAACAAGCCGGCCGTGGCGCTCGCGATCAACCAGGCGCCGGGCGCGAACTCGCTCGCGATTTCCGACCAGGTGCGCGCGGCGATGAAGGACCTGAAGGCCGACATGCCCGCCGGCGTGGACTACAAGATCGTCTACGACCCGACGCAGTTCGTGCGTTCGAGTATCGAAGCCGTGATTCACACGCTGCTCGAAGCCATCGCGCTGGTCGTGATCGTCGTGATCGTGTTCCTGCAGACCTGGCGTGCGTCGATCATTCCGCTGATCGCCGTGCCGGTGTCGATCGTCGGGACGTTCTCGCTGCTGCTCGCGTTCGGTTTTTCGATCAACGCGCTGTCCTTGTTCGGGATGGTGCTCGCGATCGGTATCGTGGTCGACGACGCGATCGTGGTCGTGGAAAACGTCGAGCGCAACATCGAGAGCGGGTTGTCGGCGCGAGACGCCACGTATAAAGCCATGCAGGAAGTGAGCGGGCCGATCATCGCCATCGCGCTCACGCTGGTGGCCGTGTTCGTGCCGCTCGCGTTCATGAGCGGTCTCACGGGCCAGTTCTACAAGCAGTTCGCCATGACCATCGCCATTTCCACGGTGATCTCGGCGTTCAACTCGCTCACGCTGTCGCCCGCGCTTTCCGCGCTGCTGCTGCGCGGTCACGGTGCGAAGGAAGACTGGCTCACGCGCGGCATGAATCGCGTGCTCGGCGGCTTCTTCAAGCGCTTCAACAAGGTGTTCCATCGCGGCTCGGAAAGCTATGGCCGTGGCGTGAACGGCGTGCTGCGCCGCAAGGGCGTGATGCTCGGCGTGTACGTCGTGCTGATCGCCGCCACCGTGCTGATGGCGCGCATCGTGCCGGGCGGCTTCGTGCCCGCGCAGGACAAGGAGTACCTGATTGCGTTCGCGCAGTTGCCGAACGGCGCCTCGCTCGATCGCACCGAAGGCGTCATTCGCGACATGAGCGCGATCGCGCTGAAGCAGCCCGGCGTGGAAAGCGCCGTGGCGTTCCCGGGTCTTTCGGTGAACGGCTTCACGAACAGCTCGAGCGCCGGCATTGTGTTCGTCACGCTCAAGCCGTTCAAGGAGCGCAAGGGCAAGGCGCTTTCGGCTGGTGCCATTGCGGGCGCGTTGAATCAGCAGTACGCGGCCATCAAAGACTCGTTCGTGGCGGTGTTCCCGCCGCCGCCGGTGCTGGGGCTGGGTACGCTCGGCGGCTTCAAGATGCAACTGGAGGATCACGGTGCACTGGGTTACGAGGCACTCAACCGCGCGACGCAGGACTTCGTCAAGCGCGCGTCGCAAACGCCGGAGCTGGGCCCCACGTTCACGAACTATCAGATCAACGTTCCGCAACTGAATGTCGATCTCGACCGCACCAAGGCAAAGCAGCTTGGCGTGCCGGTCACGGACGTGTTCGACACCATGCAGATCTATCTCGGCTCGCTCTACGTGAACGACTTCAACCGCTTCGGCCGCGTGTACCAGGTGCGCGTGCAGGCGGACGCGCCGTTCCGCCAGAAAGCCGACGACATCCTGCAACTGAAAACGCGTAACGCCGCGGGCGACATGGTGCCGCTCTCCTCGCTGGTCACGGTTACGCCCACGTATGGTCCGGAAATGGTGGTGCGCTACAACGGCTACACCGCGGCGGACATCAACGGCGGCCCGGCACCCGGATTCTCGTCGGGTCAGGCGCAGGCCGCGGCCGAACGCATCGCGGCGGAAACCCTGCCGCGCGGTGTGAAGTTCGAGTGGACCGACCTCACGTATCAGCAGGTGCTGGCGGGCAATGCGGGCATCTGGGTGTTCCCGATCAGCGTGCTGCTCGTGTTCCTCGTGCTGGCCGCGCTGTACGAAAGCCTCACGCTGCCGCTGGCCGTGATCCTGATCGTGCCGATGAGCGTGCTCTGTGCGCTCACGGGTGTGTATCTCACGCAGGGCGACAACAACATCTTCACGCAGATCGGCTTGATGGTGCTCGTGGGGCTGGCTTCGAAGAACGCGATTCTGATCGTGGAATTCGCGCGCGAACTGGAGCATGACGGCCATACGCCGCTCTCCGCCGCGATCGAGGCGAGCCGCCTGCGTCTGCGACCGATCCTGATGACGTCCATCGCGTTCATCATGGGTGTGGTGCCGCTCGTGCTCTCCACGGGCGCGGGTTCGGAAATGCGCCACGCCATGGGGATCGCCGTGTTCTTCGGCATGCTCGGTGTGACCGCGTTCGGCCTGTTGCTCACGCCGGTGTTCTACGTGGTGCTGCGCACGCTCGCAGGCGGCAAGATTCACGTCGCGCAGAAGGACAGCGCGCGCAATCCGCGCTCGATGGCGGATGCTTAAAGGATGATGAGCATGACGAATCAATTCGTATCTAACCTGTCGATGCCAGCCGGCTGGCGCATGGCGCGCGTCGCGGCGAGCGTGGCGTTGTTCGCGTGGCTCGCGGCGTGCTCGGTCGAGCCCACCTACAAGGCGCCGGACGCTGCGGTGCCCGCCGCCTACAAGGAAGCGCAGCCCACCGCCAACGACCCGCACGACGTGGGTAGCTGGGCGACCGCGCAACCCGCCGACGACGCGCATCGCGGTCAATGGTGGACGGTGTTCGGCGACGCCACGCTGAACCAGCTCGAAGATCAGGCACTGGCCGCGAATCAGGACCTGAAGGCAGCCGCCGCGCGCGTGCAGCAGGCGCGTGCCGTCACCCAGGCCGCGCGTGCGTCGTGGTTCCCCTCGCTGGACGCGGGCTTCAGCCCGACCTACGAGCGCCCGTCGCCCGCTTCGCAGTATCTGCCGCAGGACACGCATGTGCCCACGCAAACGTTGTGGCGCGCGCAGGCCTCGGCGAGCTACGAGGCGGACCTGTTCGGCCGCGTGAGTTCGAACGTGAACGCCGCGCGCGCCGACGCGCAGCAGAGCGAAGCGCTGTTCCGCTCGGTGCAACTCGCGTTGCAGGCCGACGTTGCGCAGAACTACTTCCAGCTGCGTCAGTTCGATAGCGACGTCGATCTGTATCGCCGCACGGTGACGTTGCGCGAGGATGCGCTCAAGCTCGTGGACCGCCGCTTCAAGGAAGGCGACATCAGCGAGCTGGACGTGGCGCAGGCGCGCAACGAACTCGCGAGCGCGCGCGCCGACGCCGTGGGCGTGGCGCGTCAGCGCGCGGCTTCGGAGCACAGTCTGGCGATCCTGCTCGGCGAGGCGCCCGCCGACTTCACGTTCCCGGAAACGCCGCTGGCGCCGGTGCTGGTACGCGTACCGGCCGGTTTGCCTTCCACGCTGCTCGAACGCCGCCCCGACATCGCCGCCGCCGAGCGCGCGATGGCCGCTGCGAACGCGCGCGTGGGCCTCGCGAAGTCGGCGTTCTTCCCGAAGCTCGATATCACCGGCGCGTTCGGCTATGAGTCGGCTTCGCTCGGCGATCTCTTCATGTGGTCGAGCCGCGCGTTCCTGCTCGGGCCGCTCGCGGGCACGGCGCTCACGGTGCCGCTGTTCGACGGCGGCCGCCGCAAGGCCAATCTCGCGCAGGCGCGAGGCAAGTACGACGAGGATGTCGCGCAGTATCGTCAACAGGTGCTCGTCGCGTTCCGTGAGGTGGAAGACAATCTCTCCGACCTGCATTTGCTCGACGACCAGATTCGCGAGCAGGGCGACGCCGTGACCGCTTCGCAACGCTCCGCGCATCTCTCGCGCACGCAGTACGACGAAGGCGAAGTGAGCTACCTGAACGTGATCGATAGCGAACGTTCGGTGCTCGTGGCGCAGTTGCAGGCGAGCCATCTGCAAGGGTCGCAGGCCGTGGCGACCGTCAACCTGATTCGCGCGCTGGGTGGCGGTTGGGGCGACGCGAAGCCGGCCGACGGCGCACCGCCGCCCGCGCCGCTGGCCGCGCGTTAATCAGGCAATTTCATCCTGGCAGCACCTCGCGCGCCGGCTCCAGCAGCCGGCGCGCGCATATCGCAGACTGCGATTTCCTTTGCTCAATCCGTTCGTAGACCGCCTGCGAACGCGTCTCTATCATCGTCTGGACCCATCTGGAGCAACGCGATGGGCAGCGCGGCACCGCCCGCGCGCGGACGCTCTCATCGTCGGCATCGTCGCGCCGCTCCTCACTGACATTCCATTCATTCGGGGAAAGCGATGCATCGTGCCGTGCGCGCCGAGGGGCGCCGTTCTTTCATTCAGCGCGTGAGCGCCATTGCCGCCGTGGCGGTTTCGCTCGCGACGGGCGCGCTCTCGGCCCATGCGGATACGCCCACGCTCAAGGTCGGCATTGCGACCACGCCGCAAACGCCCGCGCTGCAAGAAGCAGCGCGCGAGGCGAAGGCGCAGGGCGTGGACGTCAAGATCATCGAATTCACCGACTGGAATACGCCGAACGCCGCGCTCGCGAACAAAGACATCGACGTCAATTATTTTCAGCACACGCCGTTTCTGGAAAACGCGGAAAAGCAGGGCGGCTATAAGTTCGTCGCCATTGCGCCGGGCACGATCATGAAGATCGGTCTGTATTCGAAGAAGGTTAAACGTTTCGAAGACCTGAAAGACGGCGCCACCGTGGCCATTGCGAACGACCCCGTGAACGGCGGCCGCGGGCTCTTGCTGCTGCAACGCGCGGGTCTCATCAAGCTCAAGCCGGGCGTGGATTATCGCGCGACCACGCTCGATATCGTGTCGAATCCGAAACATCTGAAGATCGTGCAGCTCGAAGCGTCGCAACTCGCGCGTTCGCTCGACGACGTCGATCTCGCGCAAGGCTACCCGAGCTTCATCAAGCTCGCGGGCACGGCGGACCCGAATAGCGCGCTGCTGTTCGACGGCGTGGAAAACAAGGCGTTCGCGCTGCAATTCGTGGTGCGCCCGGACAGCGTGAACGATCCGCGCATCCGCAAGTTCATCGAGATCTATCAGCATTCGCCGGCCGTGCGCAAGGAGCTAGACAAGGCGTTCGGCAACCTCTACGCGGTCGCGTGGTAACGCGCGAATTGTTTGGCATCCGAATAAATTGACTGGATCGAGGAGCGGCGATGATGAAATGGTTCGGCACGTCACGCTTCATCGAAGCGGGGCCGGCGGCGGGCGAGGCGTCGCGCGACGCGAGCGCGCCAGAGCATGCCGTGGTGTTCGACGGCATCGGCAAGGTCTTTGCGGGCAGCGCGCAGGCGGCGCTCGCCAACGTGAATCTCGAAGTGAAGCGCGGCGAGGTGTTTGGCATCATCGGGCGCAGCGGCGCGGGCAAGTCCACCTTGCTGCGGCTCGTGAACGGCCTTGAAAAGCCCACTAGCGGCGCCGTGCGCGTGAACGGCGTGGACGTGGGCGCGCTCGACGAACGCGGGCTCGTGGCGCTGCGTCGCCGTATCGGCATGGTGTTTCAGCACTTCAATCTGCTCTCCGCGAAAACGGTGCACGACAACATCGCGTTGCCGCTCAAGATCGCGGGCGTGCCGAAGGCGGCGATCGAGGCACGTGTGGACGCGCTACTCGATCTGGTGGGCCTGAGCGCGCACCGCAATGCGTGGCCCGCACGTTTGTCGGGCGGACAAAAGCAGCGTGTGGGCATTGCGCGCGCGCTCGTGCACGAGCCCGGCATCCTGCTGTGCGACGAAGCGACCTCGGCACTCGACCCGGAAACCACACGCGCGATTCTCGCGTTGCTGCGCGATATCAACCGGCGTCTGGGCGTGACCATCGTGCTCATCACGCACGAGATGGAAGCGATTCGCGACGTGTGCGATACGGTCGCCGTGATCGAGCGTGGCGAGGTGGTCGAGCAGGGGCCGGTCTGGCGCGTGTTCGGCAATCCGCGGCACGACGCGACGCGTGCGCTGCTGCACACGCCGGGCCACGATTTACCCGACGATCTCGCCGCGCGTTTGCGTGCCGCGCCCGAAGCGAACGCGCACGCGCTGTTCGACGTGCGCTTCACGGGAGAAAGTCATGAGGAACCCGAACTAATCACGCTCGCGCAATCGTTCGGCACGCAGGGCGTGCGTTTCGTGCACGGCGGCATCGAGCGCATTCAAGGGCGCGCGCAAGGGCGGCTCGTGGTTGCCGCGCCGGTGCAGAGCGTCGATCAGGCGGCCGCGCTCGCGGTCAATGCGCGCCAGTACGCGAGCCGCGTGGAGGTGCTCGGTTATGTCTGATCTATGGATTTCGGAGCTGCTCGGCGGCATTCGCGATACCTTGCTGATGGTGGGGGTTTCCGCGTTTTTCGCGCTGCTCGCGGGCGTGCCGCTCGCGTTGCTGCTCGTGACCACGGCGCGCGGCGGCATCTTCGAGCGGCCCGCGCTCAATTCGTCGGTGGGCGCGGTCGTCAATGCCTTTCGCTCGACGCCATTTATCATCCTGCTTGTCGCGTTGCTGCCGCTTACGCGTTTTCTCGTGGGCACGACCATCGGCGTTTGGGCGGCCGTGGTGCCGCTTTCCATCGCCGCCATTCCGTTTCTCGCGCGCGTGGCCGAGGTGAGTCTGCGCGAAGTGGATCGCGGCTTGATCGAGGCGGCGCAGGCCATGGGCGCGCAGCGCCGGCATATCATCTGGCATGTGCTGTTGCCCGAGGCGCTGCCCGGCATGCTCGGCGGCTTCACGATTACCGTGGTGGCGATGATCGGTTCCTCCGCGATGGCGGGCGCCGTGGGGGCGGGCGGTCTCGGCGATCTCGCGATACGCTACGGGTATCAGCGTTTCGACACCACGGTCATGGTGACCGTGATCGTGTTGCTGATCGCCATCGTCGCGATCGTGCAATTTGTCGGCGACTGGCTCGTGCGGCGCTTGTTGCGGCGAACCTGAAATACGGGTGTTGATCGATACGACACGACACGCGCGGCCCAGGCTGCGCGTTGTCGGTTTTCATTCGGGACTATGGGTATGAACGAAGCTCACGGCGCGGTGCCGGACGGTTTGCTCGGTGCGCTGCGCGCGAACGCGGCGCAACGCGATCTCGCGGGCGGTCACGCGGCGGCGGAAAAGCGGCTTATTGCCGAGGCGGGCTTGCTCACGATCGCGGTGCCGCGCGAATTCGGCGGCCAATTCACGCAAGTGCCGGGCGACGGCGGTTTGCACTGGCGCGACGTCTACGCCATCATCCGCACGATCGCGCGCGTGGACAGCGCGCTCGCGCATCTGCTCGGTTTTCAGTGTTTGCAAATCGTGAGCGTCGATTTGTGGGGCAACGCCGCGCAGCGTGCGAACTGGCTGCAAGGCACGGTCGAGCATCGCTGGTGGTGGGGCAACGCGGTGAACCCCATCGACACGCGGCTGGTCGCTCAGGCCGACAACGAAGGCGGCTGGCGCTTGCACGGCAAAAAAGGCTTTTGTTCGGGCACCTATGGTTCGCAGATGATGACCGTGAGCGCACACGATCCCGCCACAGGCAACCCCGTGTTCGCGGTCGTGCCCACCACGCGCGCGGGCATTACCGTGCACGACGACTGGGACCCCATCGGCCAGCGTCAAACCGATAGCGGCACCGTGTCGTTCGATAACGTGCAGGTGCAGGCGCACGAGGTGCTCGCGCGGCCCAATACGCCGCGCGCCTCGCTGCGCACGCTCGTGTCGCAACTCGTGCTCACCAATCTGTTCGTCGGGCTCGCGGAAGGCGCGCTCGAGGAAGCGCGCCAGTACGTGCTCGCGAATGGCCGCCCGTGGGTCAACTCGGGCGTGAAGCAGGCCATCGACGATCCCTATTTGCAGCAGCGTTTCGGCGAGATGCGCGTGCAGTCGCTCGCGGCCGCCTTGCTCGCCGACCGCGCGGCCGCGCAGCTCGACGCCGCCTGGCAGCAAGGCGAAGCGCTCGCGGCCGGCACGCGCGCGGAAGTGTCCATTGCGATTTCCGAAGCCAAGATCGGTGCGCATCGCGCGGCGCTCGAAACCGGCCAGCAATTGTTCGACGCGTGCGGCGCGCGTGCGACCAACGCGGCGCTCGCGCTCGACCGCTTCTGGCGCAACGCGCGCGTGCATACGCTGCACGATCCACTCGACTACCGCCTTCGCGACGTGGGCCGTCACGCGCTCACGCAGGAACTGCCGGAGCCGACGCTGTACACTTGAGGGACCGAACGCGGCGCTTGTCGCGTCGCTCAACCTTCGAGGATTCACGTTGGAGTTCCGACTACCGACCACGGCGACGGCGCCGTTTTGTCCGTCCGAAGTGCAGGGCAGCGTCGAGGTTTCGCCGCGCGCACCGTTCTGGAAGAAGTTTCTGCAATTCGCGGGCCCCGGTCTGCTGATTTCGATCGGCTATATGGACCCCGGCAACTGGGCCACCGACATCGAAGCGGGCTCGCGCTACGGCTACAACCTGCTGTTCGTCGTGGTGCTTTCGAGTCTCGCGGCCATCGCGCTGCAATGTCTCTCCATGCGGCTCGGCATCGTCACCGGGCGTGATCTCGCCGAACTCTCGCGCGAACGCTATTCGAAACCCGTCGCGCTGTTCCAGTGGGGACTCGCCGAAATCTCGATCATCGCGTGCGATCTCGCCGAAGTGCTGGGCGGCGCGCTCGCGTTTCACTTGCTGCTGGGGTGTTCGCTGATGGTGGGCGTCGTGCTCACCGCGTTCGACACGATTCTCGTGCTCGGCCTCAAGGGCAAGAACTTTCGCACGCTCGAAGCGATCATGGCCGCGCTGATCGCCACCATCGGCCTGGGTTACGTGATCGAACTTGCGCTCGTGAAGCCGCACTGGCCCGCGGTGTTCGCGGGCGCGGTGCCGTCGTGGCACGCCATCAACTCGAGCGAGCCGCTGTATCTCGCCATCGGCATACTCGGCGCCACGGTCATGCCGCACAACCTTTATCTGCATTCGTCGATCGTGCAGACGCGCGCCGTCAAACGCGACCGCGCGGGAATCGCGCAGGCGATCGGTTTGTCGCGGCTCGACACCATCGTTTCGCTCGTGCTCGCGCTGCTCATCAACGCGGCGATCCTGATTCTCGCAGGCGCCGCGTTTCATGCGACCGGCCATAATCAGGTGACCGAAATCGAGGACGCCTACAAGCTGCTCGCGCCGATCGTCGGCACGGGCGCGGCGGCGGTCCTGTTCGCGGTCACGCTGCTCGCCTCGGGGCAAAGCTCGACGTTCACCGGCACGGTGGCGGGGCAGGTGGTGATGGAAGGTTTCCTGCGCATGAAGATTCCGTGTTACCAGCGGCGTCTTATCACGCGCGTGCTCGCGCTGATTCCCGCGTTCGCGGGCGTGGCGCTGCTCGGCAACGGCGCGGTGGGCAAACTGCTGGTGCTGAGCCAGGTCGTGTTGAGCCTGCAACTGCCGTTCGCGCTGTGGCCGCTCATCCGCATGACGAACGACCGCGCGCTGATGGGCGAATTCGCGAACCGTATGCACACGCGCGTGATTGCGTGGTTATTGTTCGCCGTGATTACGGCCGCGAATCTCTGGCTCGTGTGGCAGACGTTCGCCGGAAACTAGATCGGCGAACCCACTCGGCCATTGGCAAAACAAAGCACGACGGCCGCGCGCCGGAGCGATCCGGGGCGCGGTGCGGAAATCGGTATCAATGAAACTGGAAAGATAAAGCGAAAGAGACCGTTGAAAAGCGCTTCGCCGTCCGGCGCCCTCAGGCTCCGGACGGCTTCGCGTCTTGGTCTCGAGTCCGGTTGAGCCGGATCTGCTCTCCTACGCTTACGCAGCCTCGGCAATGCCATCCGGCGTCACTTCCACCGGTTGGTCGCTCTCGGTCTGCTCGGCGCCCCGTCGCGCTGCAGCCGCCTTTTTCGTCTTGCCAGCGCGCGAAGGCGGTTGGCATGCACCACACACGACGTTGTGCTGAAGGTCGTGGCGATGCGCGACGAACTTACCGCCGCAACGGCAGCAAGGCGTCAACTGCAGAATATCGGCATCGAAAAAGCGCACCAGGGTCCAGGCACGCGTCAAGTCGAGCACCGGCTCGGCTCCGCTGTGCTTGCAATGTTCCAGATACAGGCGGAACCCCTTGGTGAGCGCGTCGAGATGCGAACAACGCGCTTCGTTCTTGAGGAACAGGTACGTGTTATAGAACAGCGAGGCGTGGATGTTGGCCAGCCACGTCATGTACCAGTCCGCCGAGAACGGCAGCATGCCCTTGGGCGGCGATACGCCACGGATCTCGCGATACAGGCGGATCATGCGGTCGCGCGAGAGCGTCAGTTCGCTTTCGAGCACCTGCATGCGTGCGCCCAGCTCGATCAATGCGATCGCACGGAACACTTCCTGAGCGTCTTCGGTGAGGCTGCGTCGCGTCGTGGTCATGGACGTCATCCTCAGGCGAATTGCCCAGCCGGCTGCCCTGCAAGCAGGATGGCCGCATGAGTTGCCGCCACGTCGGCATGCTTGGTCGTCTGCGTAAGCGCGGACAGCATCGCATGGTCGTCGAAGCGGAAAAAACAAAGGAGCTGGTCGGAAGAGGCCAGCCTGACGATCTGCGCGAGCGACAGACCGCCAAGCAGATCGGCCAATTCCGACGACAGTCCCAGTCGGAACATGCCGACCGGCTTGTCCTCACGCAGCATGCGCTGCGCAAGCATCAGATACGACAAATTAATTTCGCGGATAGATTCCAGCGTCTCGCTGCTACGGTCCATTTCTCTATATTCCGAAGCCCCGAATTTAACCCCCCGGCTTTTTCGCCGTTGTATCTTTTTTGGTCGTTTGGCCGACCCTCACTCATCGGTGGGATCTGGCTCTTTGATACAAGGTGTTACATCTCGTAACAACCTTGAAGCGAATTGTATGAGGACTTATCTCAGAAATCAACACTTCCGATAAAAAATAAATCGAGTGTTGTAAATAAATTTCGGTAAATCTTGCTGGGATTTGCAGACACATGCATGACACATCGATATGACCTGTCAGTGCCAGATCGGATCAGGCGCAAAGCCTTTATCCATGGGGATTCGGTAGAAAAATCCGCAGCTTGCGCGACGAACTGTCCCTCCCCATGCTGCTGTTTCGAATGAATAAACGTTTTGAAAGGATTTGCGTTGACAGGTAAAAAATACCCCGTATGTGATTAATAAGTATGAGGATTAATCTGTAACAGGTGTTTCGACCCCGGGTCACGGTAACTGCCGTATTTGTAACTAGAGTTGTAACGGCCATGCGCGGCTAAAAGACACACAATTGCAGATGAAAAATGCGTATTGGGTCGAAGCGCGAAGAAGTGGGGACGGTAACGTTTGCGAGGGCGGGAATCGGTGCCGTTGGGCCTTGGCAGGGCGTTCGGCGGCCAGGCGCCTATCTATATAGTGATTAGCCGAATTTCGATTATCTACAGAATCGTGGCTTTATATCATGTTGTGAGGTAAGTGCCATAATGAAACAGGCATCCGGCGTCTCTTGGCGCGCCGCGCGGTATTCGCCGCGCTGAGGATGCCGCCCGGAAACTCGCGCGGGAGAAACGTCATGGCGTCGTTCAGCCGGATTCTGCTGTGTTACGACGCGTCGCGGGAAGGGCGGCGCGCGTTGCGCGAGGGCGCCGATCTGGCGCGCGAGTGCCGCGCGCAAACGCATCTGCTCGCGGTGCTCGATCAGTCGCCGTTGCAATGGGGCGCGGACGTTGCCTCCACCGTGCCGTTCGAAGCGGCCGAGGCGGCGGCGCGCGAGATCCTGCGCGATGGCGTGGCGTGCCTCACGGAGAAGGGGCTCGCCGCGAGCGGTCATTTCGTGGTGGGCCGCCCCGTCGACGTGATCGCGCGGTATTGCGCCGAGCTGAAGCCCGACCTCGTGGTGCTCGGGCACCACAAGCGCGGGCCGTTCGCGCGCTGGTGGGAAGGACGCGACGACCGCCAGTTGCTCGACCGCGTCTCGTGCAGCGTGCTGGTTGTGACCGCGCCCGAGCCGGAGGAAACGGCGGCGTGAGCGGGGCGGCGCCGGCTTTTCACAGGCGCCGTGAATGGTCCGCCTTTCACCCGGCGCTTTTCACCGACAATACGGGCATCGTTCGACACAGGAGTTGTTCCGATGCCGCGCCTCGCCGCCAACCTTTCGATGATGTACCACGAGCACGCATTTCTCGACCGCTTCGCCGCCGCCGCGCGCGACGGTTTCGCGGGCGTCGAGTTTTTGTTTCCGTACGAGCACGCCGCCGTCGACATCAAGTCGCGACTCGACGACGCCGCGCTCACGCAGGCGCTCTTCAACGCGCCGCCCGGCGACTGGGCGAAGGGCGAGCGCGGCATCGCCTCGGTGCCTGGCCGCGACGACGAATTCCGCCGCAGCATCGACACCGCGCTCGACTACGCGCGCGTGCTCGGCAACCGCAAGATTCACGTCATGGCGGGACTCGTCGCGAACGAGGCAGCCCGCGAGGCGCAGCGCGCGCAGTACGTCGAGCAGCTTGCCTATGCGGCGCGCACCGCGGCGGCCGATGGCATCACCGTGCTGATCGAGCCGATCAACCCGCGCGACATTCCCGGCTATCTGCTCAATCGGCAGGACGACGCGCAGGCGATCTGCGCGCAGGTGGGCGCGCCGAATCTGCAGGTGCAATTCGACTGCTATCACTGCCAGATCGTGGAAGGCGACGTCACGACGAAGCTCAAACGCGACATCGCGCGCGTCGGCCACATCCAGGTCGCGGGGGTGCCCGAGCGGCATGAACCCGATCGCGGCGAACTGAACACCGCGTGGCTGCTCGACGTGATCGACGAACTCGGTTACGAGGGCTGGGTCGGTTGCGAGTACCGGCCGCGCGCGGGCACCTCGGCGGGCCTGGACTGGGCGCGGAAGTGGCTCGCGCCGCGCGCGTGATGGCGGCGGCGAAATCGCGCGACGCGCATCAGGGCGCGTGATCGCGCAACGCCTGGGCGGTTTGCGGGTCGGCGGGAAAGAACCCTTCGATAGCGAGTTCGGAGAGCGTGATGTCGACGGGCGTGCCGAACACCGTGGTCGTGCTCAGCAGCGCGAGTTCGCCGATCGCGGTGCGCAGGCGCAACGGCACGGCAATGTGATGCGCTGGCGGCGTGGCTTCCTCGTGCCCGGCACGGGCATGCGCGGGCGCGGGATAAGCGGCGAGTTCCGCGTGCAGCGCGAGCAGGTGCGCGTCGCCGCTCGCGTCGATCTGGCGTTGCAGGCGCGCGAGCAGATGCGCGCGCCACGCGTGCCAGTTGACGATGCGCGGCGCCATGCCCTCGGGATGCAGCGAGAGCCGCAGCGCGTTGATGGGCGCCGCGAGCAAGGCGGGCGACGCTTCGCCGATAAGCGGCGCGATCGCGCGATTCGCCGCGACGATGTTCCAGTGCCGGTCGATCGCCACGGCGGGATGCGGCTCGTGGCCGCGTAACACGAGGTCGACGGCTTCGCGCGCGGCGGCCAGCTGCGGATCGTCGAGCGCGCGTTCGCGATAGAGCGGCGCGTAGCCTGCCGCGACCAGCAGCGCGTTGCGCTCGCGCAGCGGCACGTCGAGCTGTTCGGCCAGATGCATGACCATCTCGCGGCTCGGCGTGGCGCGGCCCGATTCGACGAAGCTCAGGTGGCGCGTGGAGATTTCCGCTTCGGTGGCGAGCAACAACTGGCTCATGCGCCGCCGCACGCGCCAGTCGCGCAGCATCTCGCCCACGCCGCGCCGCGCGCCGGAAGCGGCCGCGGCCGCGGAGGGCAAATCGGGCGGAGTCGCGAGCGTATTCATGCCGCGATTCTAGCGAAACACGCGGGTATGTCGATTACGTCGGACGTAAAGAAACCGCGCGTTGCATTCCTCTGTTCATATGCGAAGCCGGGGGAATTCCATGGGCCATTATCAGCAATACGGTTGAGTCATGGGCGCTTGCATCGCCTAGAATGAAAAGTCCCGCTGCATGGAGACTGTCATGAGGGAAACCATTGTTGCTTATCTGCTCGGTCCGGGTGTGATGTTGCTCGTCTGCGCGGCGATGTGGGCCGTGTCGCGGCGCAGCAGCGGGGCGATCGAGGCGCGCATCACGCACTGGCTGGACGCGCATCGTCCGCATGGCTTGCGGCACAAGCATTGAGTGTGCCAATGGTATTTGCGCCGGAAACCCACGTTTTTAATGTGCTTCAATTAGTTGGGTATCCGAATCGTTTGCGATAATTCGCATTAAACGATTGCAAATCGATAACCCTTTATCGACCTCGCTCTCGAAGCGGAGTTGAGCGAAATTGAGTATTCGCGCGCGCAATCTCCGCACCATATCGACACGCAACCGTCATCGTTATTTCATCGAAGGGGAACTGAGCGCCCGCTCAGCGGTCACTCCGAGATTGCATACCGGAGCCCTTCATGACCCGTCCCGCCGATTCCCTCATCATCTTCATCGCCAGGCTGGCTCTCGCCATTCTGTTTTTGTGGGGCGGCGCCATGAAGCTGCTGAGCTACGCGGGGTTCGTCGGTTATCTGCACAACAAGGGCGTGCCGTATGCGGCCTATGCGGCGCCGCTGGCGGCCGCGATCGAGCTGATCGGCGGTCTCGCGCTCGTGCTGGGCGTGCGCACCCGCGCGGTGGCTTTCCTGCTGGCCGTGTACGCTGTCGTCACGGCGGTACTCGGGCACGATTTCTGGAACATGACCCAGGCCTCGTTGCAGCAGGACGCGGTTGTCCACTTCTGGAAGAACATCGCGATCGCGGGCGGTTTCCTGCTGCTGACGGTAACGGGCGCGGGACGTGCTTCAGTGGATGCGTTGCGCGCGCCGCGTAGCAGCGGCCTGCTCGGCTGAGCCGCGCCGGCATCGCGCAACTGCCTGAACGCAGTCATAACCACCGTCCCGTCAGGGAAGACCCAAAGACCCACAAGGGAGCAGGCCTTGATTCAAAATTTCGATTTCAACGTCGCGGGGCAAACCGGCCAGTTTTGCGCGAGCCTCGCCGAGGACGGCACGCGGCGCGTGCTGATCAGTTACGCGGATACGGCCAAGACGCTCGTGATCCTCGACGCGTCGGGCTTGCTCGGCGCGCTCAAAGCCGAACTGGAAGAGCCCGACCAGCTGATCGCGCACGCGATCAAGAAGGCGCAGAACGAAGGCCTGATCGAACGCGCCATTCAGTCCGGCGAGATTCAGGAAACGTCGCTGTAATCACCACGTGCGCGCGGGCGTTTTGCCGAGGCTCGCGCGCGTGTTGCGTGTTGTTACGTGCTGGGCTGGGTCATCGCATCGCGGCTTCGCGCGTTCCAGATGCGCCCGATTGGCCTTGATGGTCTTAAGGCAACTTTAGCCGCCCCTACTTGTGCACTGCGCGTGCAGCATTGGCTGGGCGGGCTGGCCAGCCCGGCGGCCCGCAGTGCCCCTGAAGGGATGTCAGCGCACCTCCGCGCCTCTCGCCAGCGCTTACGGCCTTCAGCGCGACGTCTCGACTCCACGCTGCGACGCAGCCCGTCGTTCGCCGCCCGCAGGCACGGGATCCTTCCCCGCCGGATCGTTTTTGACCAGCCCCGCGAGCAACGCAGCCGCGAGCAGGATCGCCGTGGAAATCGACGCTTCCGCGCGCAACCCGAACACCACCTGTGCCGCCTGCGCGCCGCCCGTGAGCGCGCCGAACGCCGCCACGCCCACCGCACCGCCCGCCTGCCGCGCGGTGTTGAGCAGGGCGGAAGCCGTGCCCGCGCGCGCCGGCTCGACCGAGGAAAGCACGGCCGTCGTCATCGCGGGAACGGCGAGGCCCATGCCCGAGGGAATCAGCAGAAACGCGATCAGCACGAAGGCGAGCGGCGTCGTCGCGTCCACACCGATCAGCAGAGCGTAGCCCGCGCCCGCGATCAACGCGCCAACGATCATCGGCCGCCGCGTGCCGTAACGCGCGACCACGTGGCCGCTCGCGAGATTCGAAAGCAGGAAGCCGCCCGTTAGCGGGACGAAGGCGAGACCGGCCTGTAGCGGCGTCTGGCCGCGCGCATGCTGGAGATAGAGCGCGAGCACGAACACCGTGCCGTAGTAGGTGAGATTCACGCAGAGGCCGAACAGCACCGCCGCGCTGAAGGTGCGGTTGCGCAGCATCGCGAGCGGCACCATCGGCTCCCGCACGCGCGCTTCCAGCGCGACGAACGCCACGCCCGCTGCGAAAGCCAGCGCGAAGCCGCCCGCCACGGCCCAATGCGCGAAGCCGAGCGGCCGCCATTCGATCACCGCGCCCGTGAACGCCGTGAGCGCGATCACCGCGAGCAGCTGGCCGGGTACGTCGAGGCTGCGCGCGGGTTTCTGCGTCGCCGGCGCTTCGCGCGGCGCCGGAATCCAGCGCAGGGTGGCCACGAGCCCCGCCGCGCACAGCGGCAGATTCACGAGGAAGATGCTGCGCCAGCCGAACGCGGCGATCAGCAGGCCGCCCGCCACCGGGCCCGCCGCAATCGAGATGGCGCCCGCGGCGGTCCAGAAGCCCACGGCACGCGCCCGCAGCGCGCGGTCGTGGCGGCACGCCGCGTTGAGCAGCGCGAGCGAGTTCGGCAGCATGGCGGCCGCGCCCGCGCCTTGCAGCGCGCGGGCGGCGATCAGGAGATTGGGGTCGGCGGCGAGACCGCACGCCAGCGAAGCCAGCGCGAACACGACCAGCCCGGCCGCGTAAAGGCGCCGCGCGCCATAGCGGTCGCCGAGCACGCCGCCCGAGAGCATGAGCACCGCGAAGGCGAGCGTATAGGCATCGACGATCCATTGCAGCCGCGCCACGCTCGCGTGCAGGTCGGTCGCGATGCGCGCGAGTGCGATGTTGACGATGGTGACGTCGAGTTGCGTGACGACGAAGCCCACGCTCACGGTCGCGACGACGCGCGCGAGCGCGGGCGTGAAGTGAACAGGGAGCGGGGCGGGGGAAGAGTGTGAGGAAGTCATGCGCTCCATGGTAGGACCGTTGCCGCCTTCGACGTTTCAGCGCGAGGTGAAGTGTCGAAGGCGGCGAGCGCATGCGCCGGGCTCAGGCCGGCATCAGCTTTCGCGCGGCGGGTCCTTGAAGAACAGCGTCGTGAGCGCACCCAGCACGCAGATCGCGGCCACGTAATAGGTGGGCGCGAGCGGCGCCGACTTCATCATCAGCGCGACGACGATCGGCGTGAGACCGCCGAACACCGCATAGGCGACGTTGTACGAGAACGAGATGCCCGAGAAGCGTACGACGGCCGGGAACGCGTTGACAAGCACGAACGGCACCGCGCCGATCGTGCCGACCAGCAAACCGGCCACCGCGTAGAGCGGCACGAGCAGCGAGGGGTCGACGGCCATCTGGCGGAACAGCGCGTAATAGGCCACGGCGAGCGCGATGCCGCCGATCGACAGCACGCGGCGCGCGCCGAAGCGGTCCGCGAGCGCGCCCGCGCTCACGCAGCCCACCGTGAGGAACAGCGTCGCCACGCAGTTCGCCAGCAGCGAGGTGGTGGCGTCGAGATGGAACTGCTTCTGCATGAGCGGCGGCGTCATCAGGATCACGACGACGATCGCCGCCGAAAGCATCCACGTGAGCAGCATCGACACGATCACGGCGCCGCCGTGGTCGCGCAGCACGGCCTTGAGCGGGATTTCGTCGGCGAGCGACTTGCGCGCCTGCATCTCCGCGAACACGGGCGTTTCGTGCAGCCATTGACGCAGATACACCGAGAACAGGCCGAACACGCCGCCGATCAGGAACGGCACGCGCCACGCCCAGGCGGAAATCTCCGCAGGCGCGAAATGGTGGTTCACGGCCGCGGCGATCAGCGAGCCGAGCAGGATGCCGAACGTGAGGCCCGCCGTGAGCGTGCCGCACGCGTAGCCGATATGGCGGCGCGGCACGTGCTCGGAGACGAACACCCACGCGCCCGGCACCTCGCCGCCCACGGCCGCGCCTTGCAGCACGCGCAGCGTAAGCAGCAGCACGGGCGCGAAGACGCCGATGGACGCGTAGGTGGGCAGGCAGCCCATCGCGAGCGTGGGCAGCGCCATCATGAGCACGGACAGCGTGAACATGCGCTTGCGGCCCAGCAGGTCGCCGAAGTGCGCCATGACGATGCCGCCGAGCGGCCGCGCGAGATAGCCCGCCGCGAAGATGCCGAAGGTCTGCAGCTGACGCAGCCAGTCGGGAATCGCGGCCGGGAAGAACAGTTGTCCGATCGCCGGGGCGAAGAACACGAAGATGATGAAGTCGTAGAACTCGAGGGCGCCGCCGAGTGCGGCGAGCGCGAGCGTCTTGTAGTCGCTGCGGTTGAGCGCGCGCGCGGCGGCGGGCGCGCGAACGCCGATGTCTGTTGCTTGCATTTCCGGAAAACCAGGGTGTTTGTTATGTGCGAGAAGGGCGGCGGCGCCGGCATGGGGCATCCGCCAGGGCCAGATCGCCTGGTGCGCGCGTGGCGCGGAAAGCGGCGGTCGTCGGAAAGTGGGCGCGAGGGTGGGGCACGAAACGACGCGTCCGTGCGGATAGGCGGACGCGCCGACGACTTCAGGCCAGCCCGCGATTTTACAGGAAGCGGCCGGGCGACCTGAAGCGGCCGAAATTCTGCCGGGTTCGCCACCGATTTCGGACTCGTCCGATGGGCAGCCTTTGCAATTCTCAACAAAATTGCGCGGCTTTATAACAATCGAGGAGAGCTTCCCATGCGCATTGCGATTCTTCAGCGGGATGTCGAGTATCGGCAGCAAATCGAGCGCGTGCTGACGCAGTGCGGCCACGCCTGCCTGCCGTTCGGCGACGGCCTCGCGCTGGCCAAAGCGCTCGCGGCATCGACCGTCGACATGCTGGTGCTCGACTGGCAAGGCTCGCGGCTCTCGGGCGCGGAATTGCTGCGCACGCTGCGGGCCGTCAACGGCAGCCAGATCCCTGTGCTGTTCGCCTCGGAAGAGGCGTCGGACGACAGCGTGGTGCGCGCGTTTTCAGTGGGCGCCGACGACTACGTGAGCTTGCCCGTGTGTCCTTCGGTGCTGCGCGCGCGCGTGAATGCGCTGCTGCGCCGCGCCTATCCCGACCGCTACGAAACCATGACCATCGACGCTGCACCGTATCACTTCGACATGCGCCGCCAATTGGCTACGGTGAACGGTCAAGCGGTGCTGCTCTCGGGCACGCAGTATCGGCTGGCCACGTTGTTCTTCTCGAACATCGGCCGTGTGTTGTCGCGCGATCATATTTACGCGATGGTCTGGGGCCGCGAACTGCATACGCTCACGCGCACCATCGACAGCCATGTTTCGCGCCTGCGCCTGTTGCTCGACATCGAGCAGCCGAACGGCTTCCGGCTGCAGCCGGTGTACAAGAGCGGCTACCGTTTGCTGCGTTTGCAGGACGATCCGCTCGCGGCGCTGGACGCTCAGGATGAAGCGTACGGTCACGAGCACGCGGCAGGTGGCGCGCTCGCGGTGGCGTGAGCGCGAATTCCGGGCGCATGAAAGGCGGCGGCACGTTCGAGCGTGCCGCCGCCTTCGTTATTGCGTGTTGCGGATCGTTCTGCCGATGAGCTTGCCGATAGTTCGCCGGCGATGTTGCCGATGCCGCCGCGCTCCACCCGCCGCGCTCAGCGCGCGAGCCCGAGTCCCTGCAAGACGGCGTTGCCGTGCGACGTGAGCCGGATGCGCGCCGCGCCCGCGTCGTCGGAGACCTGCTCGACGAGGCCCGCTTCCTGGAGCATGGGGATTTCGGGCTTGGCGTGCGCGTCGATGGGCGCATGCAGCAGCAGCAACAGCGTGGCAAGCTCGTGATGGCTCAACAGACGGCGCAGGATCGTGCGGCGCGCGGGCTTCGCGGCCGGCTCTGCGGCGCCCTTGGCGCGGTTTGCCTCAATCTGCGAATGTTGCGTGTTCACGGGACCTCCTGCTGCGTTTCTTTTTCAGTGACGCGATGATGCGGACCAACACTTAAACGATTCTTAAAACCGTTCGCGAAAATGTGTCGCCGCGCTACAGCGCGTTACGTGACGTAAGTGGATGTAATTCGGGGGCGCAATCGGTGCGATCCGCGCGCGTTCGTCTGGCGAAAACGCGCCGCGGATGCGGGTTGAAGTGTGTCTTTACCGCGATCGACGCTACGGCAGCCGACTTGCGCCGTCACGCCGTCACGCCGTCACGATCAAGGCGCGCAGGTCTTGCTCGCGCCTTCGATCCACATGTTCGAGGGATGACGCTTGCCCGCGTAATAGCGGTATTCGGTCGTGCCGTTGTCGTGGCGAATCTTGATGACGTTGTCGTCGGCGAATTCGAGCATCTGGCCTTGCGGCAGCGGCGTGGTGGAGAAGCTGGCGTTGTGGCGCTGCGCCTCCACGGTCAGGCACGACACGACGTCCTGAACCGACCGGTTAGTCGTGGAATCGATGTTGGGCTGGCCCGCATCCGGGTTGCTCTGGAACCACGCGCACGCGCCGAGCGTGAGCGAAAGGGCAAGTGGCACGGCGAGCTTCTTCATATTTCTCCTGGTAAGCCGTAAAGCGGCGGCTTTCAATAGGTACAAACTAGGTACGTACGTGTAAGAGGACGGCGAGCACGCCAAAACCGCGGCGGCAGCCAGCCGATCATTATATCGGCAGCATGTGCTGTGCCTCGGTGCGCCGCGCGGTGCCGGGCGAGCCGCGGACGCCACGCGGCGGCGCGCTGTGTGACGCCGTGCGCATCGCTGTTGCGGCCTTACGACGCCGCTCGAACGCCTCTCAGGCGGCCACACAATTACCTACAGAGAGAGATAGACTGTTTGACAGACGCTGTTCCGTGATCTGACGTAGACGTCAGGAGAATGCGCATGAGCCGGCCATCGGTACGCTTTCCTCCTCGCGCCACTGGCGCCGCCTCGCTTTTGCGGTGGATCAAGTGGGGACTCCTCGTCGCGGTGCTGGCCGCACTCCTCATCGCGGCGCGCATCGTCCAGATCGAAATCGACACGTCGCGTCTGCAGGCGCGCTATCTCTCCGAACTCACCCGCGACATCGGCTTCACTGTCGAAACCGGGCCGAGTCACAGCATTCGCTTTCCCACCACCAACGGCCCGTACGACGTGCGTCTCGGCTACGCGCAACTGCCCGAGTTCCAGAGCCGTCTGGCGCAGCGCGGCTTCACGGTCGCGGCGCAGGCGCGCGATTCGGACCGCATGTTGCAACTCGCCGACGAAGGCCTCTTTCTGCCTTACGAAGAGAAAGATCAGGCCGGCATCGTGCTGCGCGACGCCTCGGGCGCGACGCTCTTTCACACGCGGTATCCGCAGCGCGCCTACGAAAGCTTCGACGCGGTGCCGCCGCTCGTGCGCAACTCGCTGCTGTTCATCGAAGATAAATATCTGCTCGCCGACGACCAACCGAACCGCAATCCCGCCATCGACTGGGGCCGCTTCAGCCGCGCGCTCGCCGACCAGGGCTTGCGCCTCGTGAACCGGCATCAGCAAACGCCCGGCGGCAGCACGCTCGCCACCCAGATCGAAAAGTTCCGCCACTCGGCGGGCGGCCGCACCTCCACGCCGCCGGAGAAGTTGCGGCAAATCGCGTCGGCATCGGTGCGTGCGTATCTCGACGGGCCGCAGACGATGCCCGCGCGTCAGCAGATTCTGGTGCACTACCTCAACTCCGTGCCGCTCGCGGCGAAGCCGGGCGTGGGCGAGGTGAACGGTCTCGGCGACGGCCTCGCGGCCTGGTACGGGCGCGACTTTCGCGACGTGAACCGTATCTTGCGCGCGCCGCTTTCGTCCGCCACGCTCGACGAACAGGCGCTCGCGTTCCGCCAGGTGCTGTCGTTGCTGATCGCGCAGCGCGCGCCGTCGTACTTCCTGCAAAAAAACAATGACGCGCTCGCGAAACTCACCGACAGCTATCTGCGCCTGCTCGGTTCCGGCGGCATGATCACGCCCGCGCTGCGCGACGCCGCGCTCGCGACGCAACTCACGCTGGACCGCTCGAAGCCCGCGCCCGCCGCGCCCGCGTCCTACGTGGAACGCAAGGCGGTGCTGACCTTGCGCACGCAGCTGATGCAGGTGCTCGGCCTCAAGACGCTTTACGACCTCGACCGGCTCGACCTGAGCGCCACGGCAACGCTCGACGACAGCGTGCAGCAAGCCGTGGGCGATCGACTCGCCGATGCCGCGACCAAAGACGGCGCGCGCGCGGCCGGCCTCGTGGGCTTCGAAATGCTCAAGCCCGCCGACGATCCCTCGAAAATTGCCTACAGCTTCACGCTGTTCGAGCGCCGCAACGGCGAAAACCTCGTGCGCGTACAGACCGACAGCGTGAATCAGCCGTTCGACATCAACTCGGGCGCACGGCTGAACCTCGGCTCCACGGCGAAGCTGCGCACGGTGGTGACGTATCTGCAGATCATGAGCGCCTTGCACGCCAAATATGCCGGCGAAGACGCGAAGACGTTGCGCGCGACGCTCGCGCAAACCGACCCGAGCGACGCGCTCTCGCGCTGGGCGCTCGACTATCTCGCCAAGACGCCCGACCGCTCGCTGGGCGCGATGCTCGAGGCGGCCGTGGAGCGCAAGTATTCGGCGAGCCCGGGCGAAACGTTCTACACCGGCGGCGGCGCGCAAAGCTTCAACAACTTCGAGTCGAGCGACAACGGGCAGATTCTCACCGTGCACCGCGCGTTCCAGCATTCGGTGAACCTCGTGTTCGTGCGCCTGATGCGCGACATCGTCCATTACGAAATGATCCAGACGTCGGGTACGCCCGATCAATGGCTCGACGACCCGGCGGTGCGCAACCGCTTCCTCACGCAGTTCGCCGATGGCGAGAGCCAGGTCTACATGAAGCGCTTTTATCAGCGCTATCAAGGCAAGAGCAACGCCGACGCGCTCGCCACGCTGCTCGCGCACACGCGGAAGGGGCCGGCGCGCATCGCGACGGTGCTGCGCAGCGTGGATCCGCACGGCGCGCGGCCGTGGTTCGATGCGCAGATGCGCGCGCAACTGAAGAACACGAAATTCGAGTGGCTCGACAGCGACGATCTCGCGAAGTACTACGACAAGTACGCCATCGACAATTTCAATCTCAACGATCGCGGCTATATCGCGGGCATTCATCCGCTCGAACTCTGGCTGCTCAATTATCTGCGTTCGCACCCCGACGCCACGCTCGCGCAAGTCCAGCAGGCGAGCCGCGACACGCGCCTGTACACCTACCAGTGGCTGTTCAAGACGAAGTATCACGCCACGCAAGACCGCCGCATCCGCCACATGATCGAGTTGCGCGCGTACGACGCGATCGGCAAGTCGTGGCGCGCGCTGGGTTATCCGTTCGATAGCATCACGCCGTCGTACGGCGCGGCGATCGGTGCGTCGGGCGACCGGCCGGCGGCGCTCGCGCAGCTCATCGGGCTGATTTCGAGCCATGGCGAAAAGCTGCCGACGCATAGCTTCGAATCGCTCGACTTCGCTCGTGGCACGCCCTACGAAACACGCTTCGTGCATGCGGATACGCCGCCGCAGGCGCTGATCTCGCCGGAGATTTCGCAGGTCGTGCGCGAGTTGCTGACTTCGGTGGTGGAAGGCGGCACGGCCAAGCGTCTTGCCGACGGCATGACGTTCCCCGACGGCAAGACGCTGCCGGTGTACGGCAAGACCGGCACGGGCGACCAGCGCTTCAACGTCTATGCGCCGGGCGCGCGGCTGATCGAGTCGCGCAAGGTGAATCGCAGCGCGACCTTCGTGTTCGTGATCGGCGATCGTTTCTACGGCACGCTTACCGCATGGGTGCATGAGCCGTATGCGGCGCGTTATTCGTTCACGAGCGCGCTTTCAGTGCAATTGCTGAAGTCGCTCGCGCCGGTGCTGCAACCGCTGCTCGAAGCGAAACCCGCTGCGCCCGGCGCCAGCCAGAAGGTCACGCTGATCGACACGGAAACCGGCGCGGTGCGCGAGGTGGCGTTGAACACCGCATCGCGCTGAACTGGCGGTAATCGTTCGGATCACCAGGAAATCGGCATGAAAAAAACGAGGCGGGCTGTGTAGCCCGCCTCGTTGCATTTGGGCGGCCGTTCGGGCCGCGCGATCAGTACGTGCCCGGAGGCGGCGGCGATCCCGGCGGAGGCGGTGGCAGATAACGCGGCTGCGGTTGCGGCGCGGTCTGATACGTCTGGTACGGCTGCTGCGTGGCCATGCGGCCCGGCGACGGCACGCGGTTGCCGTTCGCGTACATGCACTGGAGATACGCGTAGTCGTAACGGCGTTGCACGTCGTAGGCGGAGCCCTGCGCGTTGCCCATGCCGACGGCGCTGCCCGCGAGCAGACCCGCGCCCGCACCGATGGCCGCGCCCTGGCCGCCGCCGAACGCCGCGCCCGCCGCCGCGCCGAGCGCCGTGCCCACGATGGCGCTGCCTACGCCCGCGTTGGTCGCGGCCTGGTTGGTGTCCACACCGCCGGTCTGCTGGAAGGCGAACTGGCGGCAGTTGTAGTCGTCGTTGCGGAACTGGTCGAAGGTCTTGCCTGTGCCCGGCAGCGCCATCACGCTCGGACCTTGCGGGACGACCGCGCACGCGCTCAACAGGCCGGCCGTGGCGAGCAGCGCGAGATAAGTGGATTTCATGTGCGACTCGATATCGTCAAAATGTTCAGTTCGAAGGCGCGGCCTGGGCCGGCACCGCGCGCCAGCCCGACGCGCAGCTTTTCGCGTAGGGGTAGTAGGTTTTCGACGCGTTGCAGTAATACCAGGTGTCGCCGTTGTCGTTGCCTGCTGCAACGCCGGGCGGCACGCTGGATTGCGCGTCGGGTTGATCGTAGGGCTGGCCCTGCGACTGGTCTTGATAAGCGGGCGCCGGGGCTTGCTGGCCCTGTTCGATGTATTCGGGTGGCTCGGGCGGCGGCGGCGCGACGATCACGGGCGGTCCGTAGTAATAAGGCACGGGCGCGACCGGGTAGTAGTACGGCACACCGCCGCCGATAAACACGCCGACGTGCGCCGCATGCGCCGCGCCGCTTGCGCAGACGATGGCGGCCGCCGCGGCCCCGAGGAACAGTTTCGACCTTCTCACAACACTCTCCAGAGACGGAATGGCTGGCGGCGACGTCGCATGCCAGCGGATTATCGAACGCTATGACATCGCGCGAATCATTGCAATTACGCGATTCGCAGCGTTTTTTCGAGTTGTTACAGCCACGTTGCCCACCCCGCGCGCCCGGCGCGTTTCCCGGTTCTATTCGACGTTAACGGCGCGCTTCTGGCCTGCATTCCTCATGAAGTACGCGCGAACGGCCGGAAATTGCGCGCCGTGGCTTGTAACAATTGGACATCGTTGCGGCGCGTCGTGGCGGGGCTATGCCGGGTTTGACACGTCATCGCTCGAAAAGTCATTTCGAATTTCTCGCCGTAGGGCGTTCGTCAGCCTGACATAGACTCGTCGAGCCACACCGCTGGCGACATTCGTTCGCCGGTTTATCAAAATAGTTAGGACTACAACATGAAGAAAAATCTGATATGCGTGCTCGCTGTCGCCTGGCTGGCCGCGACGCCGGCGTGGGCGGCGCTGGGCGGCGCGCCGACCTACCACGGCGTACGCACCGCGCCCGAAGCGCGGGCGATGGCCGCGGGCAAGAGCGCCGCCGCTTCCTACACCGTGAGCACGGCAACCCTCGCCAACGGCACCGTGATCCGCGAATACGTCGACGCGCATGGCGCCGTGTTCGGCGTGGCCTGGAGCGGTCCGCGCATGGGGTCGCTCGAGGCGCTGCTGGGCAACTACTTCCCGGCGTGGCAGAAGGGGCTCGCGAGCGCGCAGGCGGCACGCGGCGGCGGCTACGGACCGGTGGCGGTGCGCGAGGACGATCTCGTGGTCGAGTCGGGCGGTCACATGGGCGCGCTGGTCGGGCGGGCGTGGCTGCCCCGCGCGTTGCCGCAAGGCGTGAGCGCCGATCAGATTCACTAAGCCAACGGGGAACGCGATGAAAAGAATCACGGTGATTTCGGCGCTGGCGCTGAGTCTGGTGCTGGCCGCGTGCGGCGGTGGCGGCGATGGCGGCGGTGCTCCTGCGGCATCGAACGGCGGCGCGAATGTCGAGAACAACGGCGGCCAGACGAACTCGGGCGCCAACGGGAATGGCGGCGAGGGCGGATCGGGCGGCGCTGCGAACGGGGGATCGAGCGGCGGGTCGGGCGGTGGATCCGGCGGTACGTCGGGTGGTACATCGGGCGGCGGTTCAAGCGGTACGCCGAATGGCGGAAGCGGCAGCGGCGGCAATGGGGGAAGTGGCGGGAGCGGCGGAAGCGGCGGCTCGTCCGGAACGGACCCGGGCGGTGGGGGATCGGGCGGCTCGGGCGGCGGCTCCGATTCAGGCTCCGATAACGGCGGCGCCGCGGCCGATCTCGGCAACACGGTTCCGGTGATCGTTTCGGCGGCGTCGAAAGTGCGCAACTTCCCGCTCGTGAGCGTGACGGTCTGCCAGCCGAACAGCAGTGCGCAAGCCAGCTGCGCAACCATCGACAACGTGTTGCTCGACACCGGCTCGTTCGGCTTGCGTCTCTACGCTTCGGCGATTCCCTCGGCCACGCTCGCCGCATTGCCCATCCAGACCGACACCGCGAGCGGCAACAACCTCGCGGCTTGCGCTTCGTTCGCCTCCGGCCACATGTGGGGCAGCGTGCGTAACGCCGACGTCAAGCTCGCGCGCGAAGTTGCCGCCGCCGTGCCCATCCATGTGATGAGCGACCCGGCCATTGCTTCGGCCAAGCCGCAAAGCTGCGCATACAACACGGCGTTCACCACGGCCGCCATGCTCGGGGCGAACGGGATTCTCGGCGTGGGCGCGGCGCGCTACGACTGCGGTTCGCTGTGCGCCGCCAACGCGTTCGACGGCGTGTATTACGCCGACGCCAACCCGGCCACGCCCGTGGCCGTGCCGCTCGCGAAGCAGGTCGCCAATCCGGTCGCGCTGTTTCCTGTCGATAACAACGGCGTGATCGTGGAAATGCCCGCCGTTTCCGCCAAGGGCGCGCCGACCGCCACCGGCACGCTGACGTTCGGCATCGACACGCAGACGAACAACACGTTGAAGGGCGCGGGCGCGACCCAGTTGATGACCGACGGCTGGGGCGATTTCCTCGGCGCCTATAACGGCACGAGCCGCGTGACGGCGTTCATCGACTCGGGGTCCAACTCCAGCAACTTCGACGACGGTTCGATCCCGCGATGGAACGGCTTCTACGCGCCGGCCAGCGCGTGGCAGCGCGACGTCGCGCTCAGCGACCTCAACGGCACGAACGCCATGGTCACGATCGACATCGGCAATGCGGCCGCACTGCTTGCCACGCGCTTCACCGCGTTCAACAACCTTGCGGGCTTCATGGCGCAAACCGTCGACCTCGGCTTGCCGTTTTATTTCGGGCGCCGCGTGTACCACGGCATCGACCTGCGCGGGGCGGCTGGAAACGGCAATCCGCCATTCGTAGCGTATGTCAGTCAGTAGTTCCGTAAGTCGTTATTAACCCACGTTGCATAAAGCGCCCTGAAAACGGGCGCTTTTTTCTTATTGGTATTTTTCAATGCTTTTTGAATCGCAATCAATCCATCATTGCATTAGGCGCGATTTAATTCTGGTTAATTCGCGCGCAATGAAATCCCATTGCCTCATTTCCGGGCGCGCGGGCAAATGCCAGTTGAGCGAGCAAAAATAGGTCTCTATGCAAACGTTTGCCTAGGTAAAAACCCGTGCTCAAGTCGCCAGTTCATGCGCCGTTATATCGCCAGTAGGACCCCGCGATCTCGTCGCCGGAAGCCCCGAAATACCGGGTTTGCGCTTCGGAGATCGCGTCAAGAAGGTGTCAGGGAACACCTCATATAACTCTGAGAGAAACCGCCGGCGCATGGCTGGCGGCAAGCCGCATTCGCGGCCATTCCGCACGCGCAAACGAAGCGAGGGCAAACACAATGGAACATTCGACGCTGGTAAGTCCGCAAGACCTGGACGAATTGAGCGCCATTAGCGCAGCGTTGAACCGCGTTCAAGCGGTCATCGAATTCGATCTGCAAGGCATTATTCTTCACGCCAACGAGAATTTCCTCGCCACCGTCGGCTATACGCTCGAGGAAGTGCGCGGCAAGCATCATCGAATGTTCTGCGATCCCGATTACGTGCAGACCGACGCCTATCGCAACTTCTGGGAACGCCTCGGCCGCGGCGAGTACGATCGCGGCGAATACCGCCGCGTGGGCCGCAACGGCCGCGAGATCTGGATCAACGCGTCGTACAACCCCGTGCTCGGCGCGGACGGCCGCCCGTACAAGATCATCAAGTTCGCCACCGACATCACCGCGATCAAGGCGCAGCACGCCGAATACGAAGGGCGTTTGCGCGCGATCGACAAGGCGCAGGCCGTGATCGAGTTCGACACGGGCGGCATCGTGCTGCACGCGAACCAGAACTTCCTCGACACGCTCGGTTATCGGCTCGAAGAAATCCTCGGCAAGCATCACCGCATGTTCTGCGAAGAAAGCTATTCGTCGAGCATCGAATATCAGGCGTTCTGGGCCAAGCTCAATCGCGGCGAATTCGACGCGGGGCGCTACAAGCGCCTTGGCAAGGGCGGCCGCGTGGTGTGGATTCAGGCAACTTACAACCCGATCTTCGACATGAACGGGCGACTCTACAAAGTCATCAAGTTCGCCAACGACGTCACCGCGCAGGTCGAGCTCGAGGAAAGCGTGAAGCGCCGCGCCGAAGACGACCAGCGCAAGGTCGAAAAGCTGCTGGCGGTGGTGAGCCAGGCGGCGGCGGGCAATCTCACGGGGCAAGTCGAAGTGCCGGGCGACGATCCCATCGATCAGCTCGCGGCCGGCATCAAGGGCATGATGAGCGACCTCGCGAGCGTGATCGGCAAGGTCGTGGATTCGGCGGGCACCTTCAAGGATTCGTCGCAGGACATCGCCGCGCGCGCGGACACCGTGGCGAGCGGCGCACAACTGCTGGGCGCGACGGTCGAGGAAATGAACGCGTCGATCGAAGAACTCACGGCCTCGATCAATTCGATCGCCGATAACTCGCGCGGCGCCGACCAGCTCGCGAAAGACACGCAGGTCGAAGCCGAACGCGGCGCCAAAGCCGTGACGCGCTCGATCGAATCGATGGAACTCATCAACCGGTCGTCGGAAGACATCGGCGAGATCATCAAGGTGATCGGCGAGATCGCGAGCCAGACCAATCTGCTCGCGTTCAACGCGGCCATCGAAGCGGCTCGCGCGGGCGAACACGGCCTGGGCTTCTCCGTGGTCGCCGACGAAGTGCGCAAGCTGGCCGAGCGCTCCTCGCAGGCGACCAAGGAAATTTCGAAGCTCATCAACGAGTCGGTCAAGCGCGTCGCGCAAGGCAGCGAAATCTCGAAGCAGGCGGGCGAGGCGTTCGAGCGCATTCTCACGGGCGTGAGCCGCACGACGCAAGCGATCTCCGAGATCTCCTGCGGCGCCGACGAGCAATTGATCGCGGCACGCGAAGTGGCCGCGGCGATCCAGCAAATTGCTGAGGAAACCGAAAAATCGGCCGGCGCGTGCGACACGATCGCGCGCGCGGCAGCAGTGCTCAAGGGCGGCGCGGAAGGGCTCGACACCACGGTGGCGCGCTTCGTAGTGTGATGCCCGGAGAACTGCAGTGGATATCGATCACGATGCCGATTTGACGGTACGTCAGGCGTTGTTCGAACAGGTGCGCCGGCATACCGGCATCGCCATGAACGAGCGCAAGTGGGTCATGCTCAAGGGCCGCTTGCGCCGCCGCATCATGACGCTGGGCCTGCCCGATTACAGCGACTATTTGCGGGTGCTCGACACGAGCGCCGACGAAGTGCGCGATTTCATCGATCTCGTCACGACCAACGAAACCTCGTTCTTTCGCACGCCGCGCATCTGGGATTACCTCGTGCGCGAATTCTTGCCCAACTGGACCGCGAGCCGCGCGGGCGACACGCTGCGCGTGTGGTCGGCGGCGGCGTCGAGCGGCGAGGAAGCGTGGACCACGGCCATGCTGTGCGAGGAGCATCGCGCGCAGCATCCGGCCATGCGTTACGCGATCGTCGGCACCGACATTTCGGACGGCATTCTCGCGAACGCGCGCGTCGGGCATTATGCGGGCCGCAGCATGGAAAGCCTGCGCCAGCAGCGTCCTGAACTCGTGCAGAAGTACTTTCGCAGCGACGCCACCGGCATTGGGGTGAGCGACGCGCTGCGTGCGCACGTGTCGTTCCGCCGGCACAATCTCTACGACGTGCCGCGCGATCTGGGTCCGTTCGATCTCGTGCTGTTGCGCAACGTGCTGATCTATTTCGATGTCGATGGCCAGAAAGCCGTGCTCGCCAACGTGCGCCGCGCAATGCGGCCGGGCGCGGTGCTGATCGTCGGCGAGTCGGAGTCGTTGAGCCGCGTGGCGGACGGCCTCGCGTTCGAGCAGCCGCTCATCTATCGCAACGAGGAGCGCAAGCATGAGCAACCTGCGTGACGTGCAAGTGCGGATGTGCGAGATCGCGGTGAGCCGCGGCGACGAAGCGAAAATTCTGCGCGCCACGCTGGGCTCGTGCGTGGGGATCGGCCTGCTGTGGCGTTCGCGCGGCACCTACGGTCTCGCGCATTGCCTGCTGCCCGAGCCGACCGGTCCCGCGCGCGGCGCTGGCGCGGCCGTGCCGCAGGCGGGCAATGGCGCGAAATACGTGATCGAGGCGCTGCCCAAACTGCTCGCGATGATGCACGCCAGCGACGCGCCCGAGGGCGAGATCGAAGCCGTGCTCGCGGGCGGCGCCAACATGATGCACCACCGTACGACGCTGCACGAGCCGATCGGCGAATTGAATGTTCGGATGGCTAAGCAATTGCTCGCCGACTCGCGCGTGAAGGTCGTGCACGTGGACGTGGGCGGCGAATGCGGGCGGCAGTTGACCATCGACTGCGAACAGCATCACTACGCCGTGCGCCACTTTTCCCGCGCGGCGGAACCGCCGTCCGCGGCGCCGCGCGCTTCGCTGCGTTCGTCCTGAGGAGAGCACGAGATGAGTCTGCGTACCTCGGCAGCCGGCGCGAACGTCGAGCTGTATGGATCGTTTCATCTGGCCGATACGGAACTGGCGCTGCCCGTGACCGCGTTGCAGGAAGTGGTCAATCATCCCGAAGCGCTCACGCCGGTGCCGCTCGCGCCGGCGTATCTGCTCGGCCTCTTCAACTTGCGCGGCACCTTGATTCCGGTAGTCGATCTGCGGCAATTGCTGCGGCTCGAAGCGGCGGCCGCGAGCACCTCGCGCAAGGTGGCGATCGTCGAAACCGGTGGCCTGCGCATTGGCTTGCAGTTCGACGCGACCGGCGAAATTCTGCGCGTGCCGCGCGAGCAGGTCATCACGCTCGAGGTGCCGGAAGGCGGCACGCCTTCGGTGATCGGTGCGGTGCTCAAGCTCGAAGGCGGCGAGCGCATCCTGCAGGTGCTCGCGCCCGCGGTGCTACTCAATCTGCGTGACATGCCGCAGCTCGCGCAAGCGGCGCCGCGGGTTGCCGAGCGCCGCGCGCAGCAAGGCCAGCAGCACAAGAACGTCTCGTTCAAGGTAGGCGCGACGGCGCTCGCGCTGCCCATGGGCGCGATCAAGGAGATCATCCGCGTGCCGCCGTTGCAGCAGTCGCCGCTCGCCGACGACGTGTGTATCGGCATGTTGAATCTGCGCGGCGTGACGGTGCCCGTGCTCGACTTCGGCAAGTTTCTCGGCTTCGCGCGCGGCAATGGCGCGAGCGACGCGAACGGCGCGAACGAACCGGAAGCGCGCGTGGAAGACCGGCGCGTGGTGATCCTGCATCGCGACGAAGTGCATTTCGGTTTGCTCGTCGATGAGGTCGCGAGCATCGTGGCGTATCGCGATGAGGATCTGCTGCCCATGCCTACTTACGGCGGCAACGCGCAGCGCGCGCTGTTCTCGGGCTATCTCGCCTCCGACACGCGCGCGGGCGTACTGCTGCTGAACGCCGAGGCATTGTTCGGCAACGAGCGCATCGCGGCCGTGGCCAAGGGGCATCACGCGTTGTATCGCGGCAAGCTCGCGCAGGCGGACGCGGCGCAGCAGCGCGGCGCGCGCACGCGGCAAACGCTCGTGACATTCCGCATTGGTCAGTTGGTGGGCGTGCGCATCGCGCAGTTGCGCGAGGTGATCGAGTATCGCGACGACATCGTGCATACGCCAGGCTTGCCCGCTTTCGTGCGCGGCGTGCTGAACCTGCGCGGCGTGCTCGTCACGGTGATCGACGTGCGCGCGATGTACGCCATGCCGCCTTACGAAGACCTCGCGCGCGCGAAGATCCTCATCGTCGAATACGAAGGCGAAAAGTACGGACTCCTCGTGGATTCCGTCGAGGACATCGTCACGCTCAACAACGCGGCGCAGATGACCGTGCCGTCCATGCTCACGCGCGGCGAAGGCCTGCACGTGCGCAACGACATGCGCGAAGCGGTGGAATTGCCGGGGCAGGGTACGGTGATGCTGTTCGAACCCGCCGCGGTCTGCGCGCGCGTGGCCGAGGAGTCGGCCGTGTCCTAGCGCTTGTGCGCCGCGCCGCGCTCGCGTTCGAGCCGGCGCACGGCCTCGCTCACGTCCTGGCTGAATTGCGCGAGCGCCGCGAGTTCGAGTTGCGGCGGTTGCAGCGCCGACCACAACGCGTCGACAAGCCGTTCCGCCGTCGCCTCGATGTCCGTGCGGCGATTCGCGAGCGTGGCGTCCCAGAGCACGTGCTCCATGGGCCCGAACACGAGCGAGCGCAACAGCCGCAGCGGCAGGTCCTTGCGAATCTGCCCCGTGTCCTGCCCGCGCGCGAGCACGCGCATGAGCGGCGCCGTGTAACGGCGCTGCATTTCGATGAGCGCCTCGCTCAATTCATGATGCCGCGTGCGGCCTTCCGATAGCACCAGCTCGCAGATGCCGGTGCCGCTCTCCAGCATCAGTTGCAGATGCATCCGCACGATGAAGGCGAACTGCTGGCGCACGCTGCCGTCGCGCGGCAGACCGCCTTCGATCGCGGCGATCGATTCGTCGTACCAGTCGCCGATCACGCGCGCGCACAACTCCCGCTTGCCCCGAAAGTAGCTGAACACCGTGGCCTCGGACACGCCGAGCCGCTGTGCGATTTCGGCCGTGGTCGCGCGCGCGTAGCCCTTTTCGGAGAACACCTCGCGCCCCGCTTCGAGAATCTCGCGCACGCGCTGTTGCGACTTGCGGCCCGCGGGCTGGCGGCGCGACGCGGGCAGGACGGCTTTCTGGGCGGCGATCGTGGACATTTTGAGCTTGAATCAACTTTCTGACAGTCGAGGTCGAATTATGGTCGCGAAAGTGTCACGGGTACAAGGCGTTTACGGGCGAATAGCTGAAATTGAGTCGTGCTCAGAATTCCCTATTGACGTTAACGTTAATCTGGCGTGAAATGGGCGTTCATCGAGCGCCACGAGCGCGGCAGATTCTACGGAGACAAGAATGAGCAACGTACCCGGCTTGCAGTTCCCGCTCGGCGAGGAAGTCGAAATGCTGCGCGACAGCATCGCGAGCTTCGCCGCCAAAGAGATCGCACCGCGCGCGGCGGAAATCGACCGCACCGACCAGTTCCCCATGGACCTGTGGCGCAAGTTCGGCGAACTGGGCGTGCTCGGTATGACGGTCTCCGAGGAATACGGCGGCGCCAACATGGGCTACACGGCGCACATGGTCGCGATGGAAGAGATCTCGCGCGCGTCGGCCTCCGTGGGGCTCTCGTACGGCGCGCACTCCAATCTCTGCGTGAACCAGATCCACCGCAACGGCACGGAAGCGCAGAAGCAAAAATATCTCCCGAAGCTGCTTTCCGGCGAACATGTGGGCGCGCTCGCCATGAGCGAGCCCAACGCGGGCTCGGACGTCGTCAGCATGAAACTGCGCGCGCAGAAGCAAGGCGACCGCTACGTGCTCAACGGCACGAAAATGTGGATTACCAACGGCCCGGATTGCGACACGCTGGTGGTCTACGCTAAGACCGACCCCGAAGCCGGCGCGCGCGGCATGACGGCGTTCATCGTCGAAAAGGGCATGAAGGGTTTCTCGGTGGCGCAGAAGCTCGACAAGCTCGGCATGCGCGGCTCGCACACCGGCGAACTCGTGTTTCAGGACGTGGAAGTGCCCGAGGAAAACATCCTCGGCCAGCTCAACGGCGGCGTGAAGGTGCTGATGAGCGGTCTCGACTACGAGCGCGCCGTGCTCGCGGGCGGTCCCACGGGCATCATGGCCGCGGTCATGGACAACGTCGTGCCCTATATTCACGACCGCAAGCAGTTCGGGCAGGCTATTGGCGAATTCCAGCTCATTCAAGGCAAGGTCGCCGACCTCTACACCACCTTCCAGGCGTGCCGCGCGTATCTCTACGCGGTGGGCCGCCAGCTAGACACGCTCGGTGCTGGCCATGTGCGCCAGGTGCGCAAGGACTGCGCGGGCGTGATTCTCTATACCGCCGAAAAAGCCACGTGGATGGCGGGCGAAGCCATTCAGATTCTGGGCGGCAACGGTTATATCAACGAGTATCCGGTGGGCCGCTTGTGGCGCGACGCCAAGCTCTATGAAATTGGCGCGGGCACGAGCGAGATTCGGCGCATGCTGATCGGCCGCGAGCTGTTCGCGGAAACGATGTAATCCTAACGATTCCCGTTTCAAGGAGAGGTCAGGATGCCGATCATCGAATCGAAGCTCAACCCGCGCTCGGAAGAATTCAAGGCGAATGCGGCGGCGCTCGACGCGCTCGTTGCCGACCTGCGCGAGAAGATCCAGAAGCTGTCGCTCGGCGGCGGCGAGGCGGCGCGCGACAAGCATCTCTCGCGCGGCAAGCTGCTGCCGCGCGATCGCATTGCGCAGCTGCTCGATCCCGGCACGCCGTTCCTGGAGTTGTCGCAACTCGCCGCGTACGGCATGTACAACGACGACGCGCCGGGCTCGGGCATCATCACCGGCATCGGGCGCATTGCGGGCCAGGAGTGCGTGATCGTGTGCAACGACGCCACCGTGAAGGGCGGCACGTATTATCCGGTCACGGTCAAGAAGCACGTGCGCGCGCAGGAAATCGCGCAGGAAAACCAGTTGCCGTGCGTGTATCTCGTCGACTCGGGCGGCGCGAATCTGCCGAATCAGGACGAGGTCTTCCCCGACCGCGATCACTTCGGCCGCATCTTCTACAACCAGGCGAATCTCTCGGCGCAAGGCATTCCGCAGATCGCCGTGGTCATGGGTTCTTGCACGGCGGGCGGCGCGTATGTGCCCGCCATGAGCGACGAATCGATCATCGTGAAGAATCAAGGCACGATCTTTCTCGGCGGACCGCCGCTCGTGAAAGCGGCCACGGGCGAGGAAGTGAGCGCCGAAGACCTCGGCGGCGGCGACGTGCATACGCGCTTGTCCGGCGTGGCCGATCACCTCGCGCAAAACGACGCGCATGCGCTTGCCATTGCGCGTTCGATCGTCGGCAATCTCAATCGCACGAAGACGCCGCCGCTTGCGTTGAAAGAACCGCTGCCGCCGCGCTACGACGCGCAGAGTCTCTACGGCGTGATTCCGGTGGATACGCGCAAGCCCTTCGACGTGCGCGAAGTCATCGCGCGCCTTGTCGACGACTCGGCTTTCGACGAATTCAAGGCGCGCTACGGCACCACGCTCGTCACGGGTTTCGCGCATATCTGGGGTCACCCCGTGGGGATCGTCGCGAACAACGGCATTCTGTTTTCCGAGTCGGCGTTGAAGGGCGCGCACTTCATCGAACTGTGCGCGCAACGCAAGATTCCGCTCGTGTTCCTGCAGAACATCACGGGTTTCATGGTGGGACGCAAGTACGAGAACGAAGGCATCGCGCGCAATGGCGCGAAGATGGTCACGGCCGTGGCCACGGCGAAGGTGCCCAAGTTCACGGTCATCATCGGCGGGTCGTTCGGCGCGGGCAACTACGGCATGTGCGGCCGCGCGTATTCGCCGCGCTTCCTGTGGATGTGGCCCAATGCGCGCATTTCGGTGATGGGCGGCGAGCAGGCCGCTTCGGTGCTCGCCACGGTGCGCCGTGACGGGATCGAGGCGAAGGGCGGCACGTGGAGCGCGCAGGAAGAAGACGCGTTCAAGCAGCCTATCCGCGATCAATACGAACGCCAGGGCCACCCGTACTATGCGAGCGCACGCCTCTGGGACGACGGCGTAATCGATCCCGCGCAAACGCGCGACGTGCTCGGCCTGGGTTTATCCGCGGCCATGAACGCGCCGATCGAAGACACACGCTTCGGCGTGTTCCGCATGTAAGTGCGCGTCACGATAAAAGGACTCTCGATGCCCTACGAAACGCTCACCGTCGACATGGCGGGACACGTGGCCACGGTCACGCTCAATCGGCCCGACGTGCGCAACGCGTTCAACGAAACCATGATCGCCGAGATCACCGCGGCGTTCACCACGCTCGGCACCCACGGCGACGTGCGCGCCATTGTGCTCGCGGGCAACGGCAAGGCATTCTGCGCGGGCGCGGACCTGAACTGGATGCGCAAGATGGCGGGCTATTCCGACGACGAAAACCGTGCCGACGCGCTGCGTCTCGCGAACATGCTCGCGGCCATCTATCGCTGCCCGAAACCGGTGATCGCGCGCGTGCACGGCGACGCCTACGCGGGCGGCATGGGCCTCGTGTGTACGGCCGATATTGTCGTGGCCGCGAACACCGTGAACTTTTGCCTCTCCGAAGCGCGGCTCGGCCTGATGCCCGCGACCATCGCGCCGTATGTGATTCGCGCGCTCGGCGAGCAGGCGTCGCGCCGCTACTTCGTCACGGCGGAAGCGTTCGATTGCGCCACGGCGCTGCGTCTCGGTCTGGTGAGCGAAGCGGTGGAAGCCAGCGAACTCGACGCCACCGTGCAACGCATTGCCAATACGCTGTGCGCGAACAGCCCGAACGCCGTGCGCGAATGCAAGCAACTGGTGCAGGACATCGCGAGCGAAACGATCGACACCGCGCTGATCGAAGATACGGCCGTGCGCATCGCGCGCATCCGCGCTAGCGAGGAAGGACGCGAAGGCGTTTCGTCGTTCCTCGAAAAACGCACGCCGAACTGGCGCGCGCAATAACGCCACGCCGCGTCATTCGCGCCAACTCACGCATAGCGAGACCGCTCATGTTCGACAAGATTCTCATCGCCAATCGCGGCGAAATCGCGTGCCGCGTGGCGGCCACGTGCAGGCGCCTGGGCATACGCAGCGTCGCGGTGTATTCGGACGCCGACGCCAACGCGAAGCACGTTGCCGCCTGCGACGAAGCCGTGCATATCGGCGAGGCCGCCGCCGCGCAGAGTTATTTGCGCGTCGAACGCATCATCGAAGCCGCGCGCGCCACGGGCGCACAGGCCATTCATCCGGGCTACGGCTTTCTTTCGGAGAACGAAGACTTCGCGCGCGCGTGCGAAGCCGCTGGCATCGTCTTCATCGGACCGCCGGTGGGCGCGATTGCCGCGATGGGCTCGAAAGCCGCCGCGAAGGCGCTCATGCATGCGGCTGCGGTGCCGCTCGTGCCCGGCTATCACGGCGACGACCAGGACGCCGCGCTTCTGCAACGCGAAGCCGACGCCATGGGTTACCCCGTATTGCTGAAGGCGAGCGCGGGCGGCGGCGGCAAGGGCATGCGCGTGGTCGAGCGCAGCGAGGATTTCGCGGCGGCGCTCGCGTCGTGCAAGCGCGAAGCCGCGAGCAGCTTTGGCAACGACCGCGTGCTGATCGAGAAGTACCTCACGCGCCCGCGCCATGTGGAAGTGCAGGTGTTCGCCGATCAACACGGCGGCGCCGTGTACCTGTTCGATCGCGACTGTTCGGTGCAGCGCCGTCACCAGAAAGTGCTGGAAGAAGCCCCTGCGCCGGGCCTCGCCGACGACGTGCGCCGCGCGATGGGCGAAGCCGCCGTGGCCGCCGCGCGCGCCGTGCAATACGTGGGCGCGGGCACCGTCGAGTTCATCATGACGGGCGGCGACTTCTACTTCATGGAGATGAACACGCGCCTGCAGGTCGAGCATCCGGTCACGGAAATGATCACGGGCCTCGATCTCGTCGAATGGCAATTGCGCGTGGCGGCGGGCGAACCGCTGCCGCTCGAACAGTCGCAACTGAGCGTTACGGGGCATGCGCTCGAAGCGCGCATTTACGCGGAAAACCCGGCGCGCGGCTTCCTGCCGTCCACGGGCACGCTCAAGCATGTGCGCATGCCCGAGGGCGTGGAGTTTCGCCTTGGCGCGAACGTACGCATCGACAGCGGCGTGCGCGAAGGCGACACCATCACGCCGTTCTACGATCCCATGATCGCCAAGCTGATCGTGCACGGCGCGACGCGCACGGACGCGCTCGCGCGCATGACGCGCGCGCTCGAACAATGCGAAGTGGTCGGGCCGCACACCAACGTCGAGTTTCTGCATCGGCTTGTGACGTGCGAGCCGTTCGCGAGCGCCGATCTCGACACAGGCCTGATCGAGCGCCATCACGAAGCCTTGTTCGCGCCACAGCCGCAACCGTTGCGCGAAGCGCTCGCGCTCGCTTGCGCGGCGCTGCTCGCGCGCGAAGGTGCCACGGCGGCAGGTGCTTCGCCGTGGCAGGCGTTGGCGCAGTGGCGCCTCAACAGCGGTTTCGCGCAAACTTTCAACTGGCGCGACGTGGCCACGGACACCGCGTTGGTATCGGCGTTCGCGCAGGATAAAGGCGAGCAAACGCTCGCATTCGAGGGCCGTGCCGAACGCTATACGTGGTGGCGTGGCGCGCACGCGGGCGAGTTCGGCGCGACACTCGGCGATACGCGCGTCACGGGCCGTGTGTTCATCGACGGCGACGTATTCCATGTGTTCTGTCTTGGCACGGCCATGGCCTTCGAGTGGCAGAACCTGCTCGCGCATGCCGCCGACGCCGAACACGGCGAGGGCCGTCTCACCGCGCCGATGCCGGGCAAGGTGATCGCGGTGCTGGTCGAGCCGGGCGCGATGGTGGAGAAGGGCGCGCCGCTCATCGTCATGGAAGCGATGAAGATGGAACACACGATCGGCGCGCCCACGGCGGGCAAGGTCACCGAAGTGCTCTACGGCGTGGGCGATCAGGTGGCCGACGGCGCGCAACTGCTCGTGCTGGAAGCGGCATAACGTTATCGTCGGCGGCCAATGAAAAAGGCGTTCCGCGCATTGCGGAACGCCTTTTTTACGTCGACATCGACACAACGATTCAGTGTGCCGCCACCGCGCACTGATGATCGAGCAAGCCTTCCGCCGAGCCCGAACCGTTGTCCACGTCGAGCCCGCTATTGACGATAAGCCAGCCGTCGCGCTGCGCGTTCGGGCCCGCGCCCGTCACGAGGATCGTTTGCAGCGCCATGCTCTGCTTCGGCCCGAGATCGCGCGCGACCACGCGGAACGGATTGCTGCGGTCGCGCAGGCTCGTCACGCGCATCACGCGGTAGCGGTTGCCGTCGAGCGTGGTCCAGCGCCACGTGTTGGGCGGCATCGTGTTGAAGGGCGCGAGCGCCTGGGTGATGTCGGTGCGCATGCAATCGACGTGAATGTGCAGTTGATTCTGGGTGCGCCGTTTCGACGAATTGATTTCCGTGCCGAGCTGATTCGCGGTGAGCGTCGTGCCGAGTTTCGTTTCGACATCGTGCGTCGCGGCCCACGCGTCGACCCAGTATTCGGGCGAACCGGCGTAGAGAATGTCGTCGCTTTCGATGCCGCTCACGCGGTCGGTGGGAATCAGCAGATATTGCGCGCGGCCCGCGATGTCCTTCAGCACGGCGTCGCGTTTCTGGAAGTCGACGGTCGTGCACGGGCCGGGCTGGCCTTTGTCGCGCATGTTCGGCACGCATTGGCCGCCCACGACTTTCCAGAGGCCGTCCGAGTCGACGGCGGACAGGCGCACGCAGGCGCCGGTGCCGCAGAGCGCGATCAACGCGGCGGCCAGCGTCGCGAAACGGAACCAGCGTGCGGGAGAAAGAAAAGAAAGCATCGGCGCGGGAAGAGAGTCGTGGAGACGCTGCGCAGTGTAGCGCAAGGCCCGTGACAGTCGCGCTCCGGCAACGCCGGGCGTTTCAACGATGCGCGTTACTTGCGCGGCGGATGAAACGCCACGGGTTGCTCGTTCGACGCTTCGGGCGAGGAAGGCCCGCACGTGCCGCAGGTATTGCAGCCGCCGCTGTCGCCGCAATGGCCGGCGGGCGCGCCCTTCGGTTGCAGGAAGCGGCCGATGCGTTGCGCGAGCGCACCGCGTTGCGGACGCAGCAGCGGCGCGGCCATCGCGGCCTGTGCGCGCTGCGCGGACTTGGGCGCGAGCTTGCGCGTGGTCTGGATCAGGCTGGCGATCACGAGCAGCGCGATCACCGTGTATTGGACGACGAGACCGGCGCTCATACGAAGTGCCTCGCGATCTGGTACGTGACGAACGAGGCCGCATACGCGACCACGAACATGTAGCCGAACGAGACCGTCACGGCGCGCCACGAGCGCGTTTCGCGGCGGATCACGGCGAGCGTGGACATGCACTGCGGCGCGAACGCAAACCACACCATCAGCGAGAGCGCGCTCGCGAGCGAGAAGTTCTGCGCGAGCGCGTGGCCGAGCGCGGCAATGTCGCCGTCGCCGCCCGAGACCGCGTAGACCGTGGCGAGCGCGGCCACGGCCGTTTCGCGCGCGGCGAACGCGGGGATCAGCGAAAGGCTCATCTGCCAGTTGAAGCCGAGCGGCGCGAACGGCCACTGCAACACGCGGCCGAGATAGCCTGCAATGGTGTAGTCGATGGCCGGCTGCGTCGCGCCCGCGGGCGGCGAGGGGAACGTGGAGACGAACCACATCAGCACGGTCAGCGCGAGGATGATGCCCGTGAGGCGCTTGAGGAAGATCGAGCCGCGCTCCCACAACCCGATGGCCACGTCGCGCGCCTTCGGCATGCGGTACGAGGGCAACTCCATCAGCAGCGCGTGTTCGCGGCGGTCGCGGCGCAGCAGCTTCATGACATAGCCCACCGCCATCGCGCCGAGAATGCCGGCCGCGTAGAGCGCGAACAGCACGAGCCCTTGCAGGTTGAACACGCCGAGGATCAGGCGCTGCGGAATGAACGCGCCGATCAGCAGCGCGTACACCGGCAGGCGCGCCGAACATGTCATGAGCGGCGCGACGAGAATGGTGGCGAGACGGTCGCGCGGGTCGGTGATGCTGCGCGTGCCCATCACGCCCGGAATCGCGCAGGCGAAGCTCGAGAGCAGCGGAATGAACGAGCGCCCCGTGAGCCCCACGGCCACCATCATGCGGTCGAGCAGGAAGGCGGCGCGCGGCAGATAGCCCGACTCTTCGAGCACGAGGATGAAGAAGAACAGCACGAGAATCTCGGGCAGGAAGCCGAGCACGGTGCCCACGCCGCCGAACAGCGCGTCGGTGACGAGGCTGCGCAGCGGGCCGTCGGGCAACACGGCGCCCGCGTAGGTGCCGAGCCAGCCGAAGCCGTCGCCGATCGCGTCCGTCATCGGTTTGCCGAGCGAATACACCGCCTGAAACACGAGGAACATCACGAAGGCGAGAATCGCCGGGCCGAGCACGGGATGCAGCGCGAAGCGGTCGATGGCGTCGTCGCGGGCGTCGGTGGCGCGCGGCATCGTCACGGCGCTCGCGAGGATGCCGCGCACGGTGGCGTGCAGGTCGTCGGCGGGGGCGTGCGCGGCGCCGGGCGTGCCGGCGGTATCGGCGATTTCGGCATTGCTGGCGGCCGCCGTGGCGCTGGTCGTGTTCGTGGCATGCAGGCGGTCGATCAGCTCGACCAGTTCCTGAGCGCCGCCGCGCCGCACGGCCACGGTTTCGACCACGGGCATGCCGAGGCGGCGCGACAGTTCGGCCACATCCACCACGATGCCGCGCCGTTTGGCGGCGTCCATCATGTTGAGCGCGAGCACCATCGGGCGGCCCATGCGCTGGACTTCCAGCACGAAGCGCAGATGCAGGCGCAGGTTGGTCGCGTCGGCCACGCACACGATCAGGTCGGGCGCGGCTTCGCCCGGATAGCGGCCGAGCAGCACGTCTTGCGTGACGCGCTCGTCGGGGCTGGTCGAGGCGAGGCTGTACGCGCCCGGCAAGTCGAGCAGCCGCACGTTGCGGCCCGAAGGCGTGGCGAAGCGGCCTTCCTTGCGCTCGACGGTCACGCCCGCGTAATTGGCGACTTTCTGGCGCGCGCCCGTCAGCAGGTTGAAGAGCGCGGTCTTGCCGCAGTTGGGATTGCCGACGAGGGCGATCCGCAAGGACGAAGATTGCAGCGGTACCTGGCTCATTGCGCGTGCTCCTCGCTGGTATTGACGCTCACGCGTTGCGCCTCGGCGCGCCGCAGGGCGAAGCGCGTCGAGCCGATCTGCACGAGCAGCGGGTCGGCGCCCCACGGCGCGCGCGCAACCACGCGCACGGGTTCGCCGGGCACGAAGCCGAGGTCGCGCAGACGCTGCGCGATCGGATCGGGCGCTTGAGTATCTTCGACGCGCTCGACGAGCGCGGTCGCACCTTGGGTGAGTTCGGTCAGACGCATGGGGACAGGCTTGACATCAAATGAGAACTGTTCTCATTGTACCGGTGATGACGCCGGAATGCGGCATTGCAACGCAAAGTTGCGAGATCGCGCCCTATGACCGGGCGTTACAGCGCGCCCCTGCGCGCTTTTGTCGCAGGCAGATTTTGTAGATAAGCGCGAAACGGCAGGTTCAGATGAGCGGCGCGGGCAGGCTGCCCAGAATCTGCTCGAACGCGAGGCCGATGGCGAGCAAACGCCGGTCGCTACCGGCCGGCCCGTCGAGTTCGAGACCCACGGGCCACCGCGCGTCGATCAAACCGGCGGGCAGTGCGAGGCCGGGAATGCCCGCGTTGCTGGCCGGATCGGTGTTGCGCAAATACGCTTCCATTTCGTCGATGGGCGCGGCGCCGTCGATCGACACGCGCGACGAGCCGTTGAGTTCGTCGAGCGGCACGGCGGCGAGGCGCGTGGTGGGGAACAGCAGCGCGTCGAGGCCGTTCGCCGCGAAGGTCTGCGCGTAGAGCTGCTGGAGGCGCGGGCGCCAGACGGTGAGCGCGGTCTGGTAATCGGGGCCGCGCACGTCGGCGAGCACCGCGTCGTAGGCCGCGCGCACGTCCGGGCTGGCGATGCGCGCCGCCACGTCGGCCACGGTGTGAGCGGGCGCCTGGTTCGCCGTGAGCCATGCCTTCAGGTCGTCGATGGGTTCGTGCAGCGCGAGTGCGAAGCTCACGCGGTCGTTGAGCGCGAGCAGTTCGGGCATCTCGACGGGCACGAAGGTCACGCCCGCCGCTTCGAGCCTGGCGAGCGCGAGCCGCGCGACGGCTTCGAGCGCGGCCTCGAGGCCTTCCCAGAGCGGCTTCGGCAAACCGATGCGCAGGTTCGTGACGGACGCCGCCGCGAGCGGCCCGTGCCCCGTGATGACGGCGTCGAGCAGCGCGACGTCGGCGACCGTGCGCGCCATCGGCCCGACCGTGTCGCGCGTGTGGCTGATCGGCACGACGGCGTTCGGGTCGTGATAGCGGCGCTGCGTGCCGCCGTCGCCCACCGAGGGCCGCAAGCCGACGATGCCGCACAGCGCGGCCGGAATGCGCGTGGAGCCGCCCGTGTCGCTGCCGAGACCCGCGGGCACGATGCGCGCGGCCACGGCCGCCGCGGTGCCTCCCGACGAGCCGCCGGGAATGCGCTCGGGGTCGTACGGGTTGCGCACGGGACCGCAGTGCGGCGCGAGATTCGTGCTCGTGATGCCGAACGCGAGTTCGTGCATGTTGGCCTTGCCGAGCAGGACCGCGCCCGCGTCCACGAGACGTTGCACCGAAGGCGCGTGGCGCGCAGGCACGAAGCCTTCGAGCGCGGGCGTGCCGGCCGAGGTCTGCATGCCGCGCGTGTTGATGTTGTCCTTGACGACCACGGGCAGACCCGCCAGCGGCAAGCGTTCGCGCTCGCTCGCACTGAGCGCGTCGATGCGTTGCGCCGCCGCGAGCGCGCCTTCCACGTCGAGCACGGTGAGCGCGTTGAGATTCTCCAGCGCCTCGGCGCGCGCGATCAGCGTGGCCACGTAATCGGCCGCTTTGAGGCGCCCCGAGCGTATGGCCTCCACGGCCTCGCAAGCGGTCAGTTCGAGTTGCCGGTCGACAGTCCATGCGGTCATGCTGAGGTCCTCCTCGTGCGGCTTGCCGCGCGTGTGGCGTGGGCGTGCGCGCTTGCGTGTGTTCGGGGTATCGGCGTGAATACGGGCAGTGTGAACTATGACTTCATGAAGCGCAGCGCGAGACGCGCGAGCGCGGGCACGACCGTGGGCCGCAGCAGGCGCGCGTCGTAACCGCTCATGCGTGCTTCGTTTTCGTCGAGGCACAGTTCGATCATGTCGCGCGGCTTGAGCGCGTCGCCAAGCGCCTCGCGGCTTTCGGGCAGAAAGTTGGAATCGTGCGCCACGCCGTTCGCGTCGATACCGCGCGCGATCGCGAGCCGGTCCCACACGAGCTTGACCCAGATCGCGCCCACGCGCAGCGAGTGCCACGGTCGTCGCCACCACGGCAGGGTCTTGCGATACCACGCGACCCAGTTCACGAAAAAGAGAATGTGGCGCGCCTCTTCCTGGATCACGGGCTCGAAGGTCTCCACGAGTTCCGGCGGAAAGTAACCCGAGCGCTGCGCCGAGCGAAACAAGCCGAAGGCGAAGAAGCTGTCGATGCACTCGCTGTAGCCCGTGAACATCCACGCCCATTCGGCGTGCTTCGGCGGCGGATACGGCGGCTCCGGCGCGAGTTCGATGCCGTACGCGCGCACGAGATGCGAGAGCACGACCTTGTGGCGCGCTTCTTCGCCCGCGTCCATTTCGATGGCTTCGCGCAGCAGCGGATGTTTCAGGGTGTTCGCGTACGTCTGCACGCGGATCGACGCGCGGCCTTCGGTCTGCACGGCGATGTCCCAGATCGGGAGCGAGGTGAGGCGCCTCAGCGCGTCGGGTTCGAGCTTCGGCCAGTCGAGAACGGCGGGGCGGTAGGGATCGTGCGTGTCGAGCAGCATCCGGCAGAACATCGTCCGGTGTTCGTCCGATCCGATCCTGATGGGCCCTGGCGTGTCATGCGTCCAGCGTCGCAGTGCGGCGTCCTGGTCGGAGATGAAGTCAGCGTCTTCCTCCGGATGCGTCAGGGTTTCGGACATGGCGCGTAGAAAATGACAGGGATATGACTCCTATTCTGTCACAACCGTAAGGGGCACTGCTTCGTCACGCACAACGCCGCCGGTTGTCGATCCACATGCGCGCCCAGCGGCATGCGTAGGCGAGCGCGTGGCGTTCGTCGAAGAAATAATCGAGCGCGTCGAACGAGTGTTGCGCGCCGCGCCGCGCCTCGGAATGCTCGCCCGCGCGCGTGTCCGTGCCGGTGTCGGGCAGCGCGCCGATCGTGAGATTGGCGGCGTAGAGGCCGTTCGGAAGCTGCTGCGCGCTCGGCGCGACTTCGTAGCCTTTGTAGCGTAGAGGTGCGTTCATGGCCGCGTGTCCTGCTGTGATCTTTCGGTGGCGCCGCGCATCGGTTGCGGCGCGATTTTTCCGCGCAATGGGCCGATGCACCGCGCCGTCACGGATCAGCCTAAGGGCCGCCGCATGCCGAGGGAAACAATCATTTTTCGCAAGCAAATCACACGGGCGTGACAACGATTTGCACGCCGGATGCGATAAGCGCTGCGCGAATCCGGCTTCAATGTGCGACCGCAGAAAAAGGCCGTCTGTGGGATGGCGCACGCGGGCGCGCGCGCCTTCGCGCGGAAAGTGTGCGCGAAACCACATCGACGCCCCGCGGGCGCCGTGCAGCGCGGCGGGGTTCGATGGATCGGCGTGAGTCGGGAGGAGACAGGCCGACGCGAGCGCGTCAGACTGCGAGGCTCAAACGCTTTTCGCCGCGCGCGGGACGGGCCGCGCCGCCGGTGCCGCTCGTGCCATGCGTGCCGTCGGCGAGCACCGCGGCGGGCTGCGCGCCGAACGCCAGCGCGAATTGCGCGGCCTGGCGGCCCACCGTCGCGAGTTGTTCGGCGACTTTGGCGTCGGAACAGTCGTGCGCGCTCTCGAAGCGCGTTTCGAGCGTGTTGATGCCCGCGCCGAACGGGGTTGGCCAGCCGCGCAGCGCGTGCACGATCGAGCGCAGCGAGGTGAGTACCGAACCGGCGGCCTGCCAGCCGTATGCGGTGACGATGCAGCCCACGGCGCGGCCGTCGAGGTACGGGCGCTCGTCGGCGCGCAGTTCCTCGAGCGTGTCGAGCGCGTTCTTCACGAGGCCGGAAACCCCGCCGTGATAGCCGGGCGTCGCGATGATAACGGCGTCGGCGGCGCGCACGGCTTCGATCAGTTCGAGTTGCGCGTCGGTGCGCGTGGCGAGTTCGGGCGCGTAGTGCGGCAGCGTGTGCAGGAACGTGCCGCCGAACAACTGCGTTTGCGCGCCGGCCTGTTCGGCACCGCGCAGGGCGAAGGCGAGCGCGCGCTCGGTGGAGGAGGCGGCGCGTGTCGTTCCGCCGATACCGACCACGAGCGGGCGGCGTTGCGAATCTGGAATGCTCAAGAGGGCTCCCGGCGATGGGGCGAAATGCGCGGCGACGGGGTCATCGACATGAACGACGGTTGCGCGGCGCAAATCGCGACAGGATGTGCAGCGATATTCGCGACGAAGCGCGGCGAGCGCGGCGCGCGAAAAATCGAATCTGGAACCGTCATCATAGAGAGCGCGCCGCGCCGCGCGAAACGACTTTTTGTTCTAACCATATGCCGATGCGGCGGCGTGGCAGCCCAAGCGGCACGACCTCGGCGCCGCGATAACCATATGCGAAACCATTGGTTGGGTGCGCGCGCCAGCGTGGCTAAGATGAAACCGTCTCCACCATGACATCTCCTTGACATGGGATTCGGCCCCGCATCTCTCCGGTGACGGGGCTGCTTTTTTTGCACGATGGAAACGCGGAAAAAGCGGGGCGCGAAGGACGCCGGAGGAAAAGCGGATGCGCGCGCACGACGGCGCGCGGCGGGGTCACACCTGGAGTACGTTGCCGTCCGGGCCGATTTGCGGTGGGATAGCGGGCAGCGCCTTATTGCCCGGCGCGGCGGGCGCGGGCGCGGCGTTCGGACCGACCGTGGGCGTGAGCGGCAAGCTGGGCGCGGAGGCGCGGAGCGCCGGGTCGGCCACCTTGCGCGGCGTCAGGCGGTCGGCGGAAGCGAGCTTGCGCTTCGTGCCGTGATGCGCGTGTTTTTTCGCACCGTTCGCATGCACGCCGGGCGTGCGCGCCTCGGGCGGATTCCAGATTTCGATGTAGTGTTCCCCGGCGAGCGCGGTGGACGCGAGGACGCACAACACCGCCCCCGTGATGAAGAATCGCACGTCGTGTTCTCCGTTTCGATGAACAGACCCGGCTCGCGCTGAGCACGCAACTCGGGCTGCACGCACTGTACATTCATACAGGCGCTTATGCAAACGTTTGACAGTATGCAACGCCAATTCTGTTGTGTATGTGCGCCGCTCCACGCGTCGTGCGAACGAGTCGTACGATCGCGCACGACCGTGCGATGCCTGTTGGGTCACGCGTCCAGCGCGCCGCGCGTATGCGCATTCGCGTGCGCGCCGAGCCAGCGCCCGTAACTGCGCGGCGAGAAGGCGAGCGTGAGCGCGATCATCGCCGTGATCGAAACGGCCAGCATGATCCACGCGGCCGTGAAGCTGCCCGTGAGATCGCGCACGCGCCCGGCGATCACCGGCGCGAGCGCCGCGATCACGAAGCCGAGCCCCTGCACGAACGCCACGAGCCGTGCCGCCACGCGGTGATCGCCCGAATGATCGAGCGCCGTGACGAGCGTGACGGAGAACGTGCCGCCGAGACCTGCGCCCGCCGCCGCGACCCACAGCAGAGGCGCGGCCTCGGGCCACATCGTCAGACCGACCACGCCGATCCACTGCGCGCACAGGCCCGCGACGAGCCATGGCCGGCGGTCGGTGAACGCCGCGGCCGCGAGCGGCAGCAGTAGTGCGCACGCGGCCTGGAACACGGTCATCGCGGCGAGCAGCGAGCCGCTGGCTGCCACGCTCGCGCCGTGCTGCTGGTAGTAGGCGGGCAGCCACGCGACGAGGCTCGTATAGCCGCCGTTCACGAGGCCGAAATGCAGGCCGAGCGTCCACGCGCGGCGCTTGCGCCACACGGGCACGTGCGCATGCGTGTCCGTGATGGTCGCCGATGTCGAAGCGCCGGCCGCCGCGCGCCGGTTCAGCGCGATCCACAGCACCAGCGCGACGAGCGCGGGCAGCGCCCACACCGCGAGGCCCGCGTGCCACGACCCGCTCACGCGCGCCACGAGCGGGCTCAAGCTCGCGCCCAGGCCGCCGCCGCCCATGATCGACGCCGAAAACAGGCCCATGGCGAGCGGCACGCGCGCCGCGAAGCGCTGCTTCATGACGGCGGGCAGCAGCGCCTGAATGGCCGCGACGCCCGCGCCCGCGGCGGTGGCCGTGAGCATGAGCGCCGCGCCGCTGGCGGCGAACGCGCGCGCGGCGCAGGCCAGTGCGATGGCGACGAGCCCGAGCGCGACGCCGCGCGTTTCGCCGAGCTGGCGCGCGAGCCAGCCGGTGCCGAACGCGCCCAGACCCATCGCCACGACGGGCAGGCTCGTGAGCAGCGAGGCGCCGTAAAAACTGAGGCCGGTGGCGTCGCGGATCGTCGTCATGAGCGGGCTGATGGACGTGAGCAGCGGCCGCAGATTGATGCCGATCGCGACGATGGTCGCGTACCAGACGAGCGCGCCGGCTGCGTGATCCGGCGGCTGCGCGGTGGGAGAAGTTGCGCTTTCAGGGTTCAATTCGGTCAACCTTTATGTGCCATTTTGGTTAACCATTGTAAGATAAAATTGTCAACAATTCGGGTGACTCGCGCTATCGCCAGCATGCGCGCGGGCATATGAATACGGCACCCACGCGGCGCGGCGGCTCGCTACAATGCCTGCCTGATCCCGCTCGCCTGTCGCTCCATGGCCAAAACTTCCCGCACTGCCGCCGCCGCGCCAACTCTCGACGAAGACACCTCGCAGGTCGAAGCGCTCGTTTATGCGTCGATCTCTTCGGCGTTGCTCGAAGGCAAGCTCGCGCCGGGGCAGCAACTGGTCGAGCGCGAGCTGGCGGCGGCGTTCGGCTGCACGCGCGGCGCGTTGCGCAAAGTGCTGGCGCGGCTTGGCTTCGAGGGCAAGCTCGTGCTCGAACCGAACCGCGGGGCGTTCGTGCCGTCGCCTTCGGAAGCGGATATTCGCGCGGTGTATCGCGCGAGACAGGTGGCGGAAGCGGGCGTGATGGTGAGCCTGTGCGGCGTGCTCGGCGCTGCGAAGAAGCGCGCGCTGGCGGCGCACGTGCGCAGCGAAAAGAAGGCGCTGCGCGAAGGCCGCGTGGACGACGCGGTGCGCCTCGCGGGCCAGTTCCATCTACTCTTGACGGGGCAGGCGGGCGGCGCGCCGCTCGTGGACGCGCTCGCGCAACTCGTGGCGAAAACGGAGCTTTACAAGGCGTTGTTCGATCCGTCGAAGGCGTCCATGTGCGCGCCCGAGGAGCACGAGCAGATCATCGCGGCACTCGAAGCGGGCGATCTGACTACGGCGCTCGACACCATGCGCGCGCATCTCGCCGAACTCGAAGAGCGGGTGGTGCAGCAGGCGCGTGCGCGCGCGGGACGCGATCTCAAGGCGGTGTTTGCGAGCGCCAAATAAGGGCTCGGTGGCGAGCGGGTGAACGATGTCGAATCGACCGAAGGTCGATCAACGCGTGGTTTGCTCGACGCGCTTTTGCAGTTCCTTCGAGGCGGCGAGCGGAATGCGCGCGTCGTCCCACGTGGCCAGCCATTCGACTTCTTTCGAGGCGAACACGTCGCCGTGATTGCGCAGCGCGTACTGCAGCGAATCGATGACGTGATTGCGGATGATTTCAGGCGTATGCGGATCGTCGAGGACGATACGAAACGCTTCGAGCGTGGCCATGCGCGGCTCCGGCAAAGGTGTGACGATCGTGGTGTTATCGCACGACAAAATTACCCACGCATCTGGCCAAAAATCGCGTGGCACCGGTGTGGTGTCAACGCGTCACGCGTGTCGTCATACGGCTGTCACGCGCCGTGTCATGAGGCTCGCGCGCGCCGGAACAGCTCGTATTCGTCGGCGAAAGCCCGCGCCACGGCGGGCCGTTCGCGCACGCGCCGCGCGTAGTCCGCGAGCACTTCCCACTGCGAAAGGTCGACGCCCACGAACGGCGCCCAGTTGAGCACGACCACGAGATACGCGTCGGCCACGCTGAAGGTGTCGAGCAGATGCAGGCGCGTGTCCAGATGGTGTTCCAGCAGATTGAAGCGGCGCGGCACTTTCGCGCGGGCGTACGCTTTCACGGCCTCGTCCGTCTCGCGTGCGAGCAGCGGCACGAACACGCCCTTGTGCAATTCCGTGCCGATAAAGCCGAGCCATTGATGCAGCCGGGCGCGCTCGCGCGTACCCGCGGGCGGCGCGAGCCGCGCGGCGGGAAAGCGGTCGGCAACGTAGGGCAGCACGGCGGCGTTTTCGGTGAGCGTCCACCCGTCGTCTTCGCGCAGCACCGGCACCTGGCCCATGGCGTTGATGCCGAAGAAGTCGCTGCCCGCGGCGTTGCCCGTGACCACGGTTTTCTTCGACGTATCCACCTGAATGTAATTGATGGGCGTGTCGGCATCGGCATCGGCTTCGTAGAGCGCGATGCGTGTGGCGAGCGAGCAGGCGAGCGGCGCGAAGTAAAGATCCATTGTCGTCCTCCGGAGGGTTGACGTATCGCCGGTTGGGGTTTTGTTTTTTGTACTATATTGAACAAAAATCAGCTCAACCAATATTTCTATGCAATCCAGTACAAAAAAGGATAGCCGCCCGCGCGGGCGCCCGCGTGCTTACGATCCGGCCGAAGCGCTCGCCCGCGCGCGCGACACGTTCTGGCGCAACGGCTATGCGGGCACTTCGCTCGACGACCTGAGCGCCGCCACGGGCATGAACCGGCCGAGCCTGTACGGCGCGTTCGGCGACAAGCACGCGCTGTATCTGCAAGCGGTCGAACGTTACGTGGCCACGGGCCGCGCGGCGATGGAGCGCTCGCTCGACGGCGCCTTGCCGCTGCGCGACGCGCTCATGCGGGTATTCGACGGCGCGCTCGCCTGGTATTTCCCGGCCAATGAAGCGCCGCGCGGCTGCTTTCTGGTCGGCACGGCGGCGGTGGAAGCCGTCAACGATCCCGCCGTGCGCGAACAGCTGGCCGCCGGTTTGCGCAGTTTCGACAAGGCATTCGAGCGGCGCTTGCGCCTGGCCGTCGAGCAGGGCGAATTGCCCGCCGATGCCAGCGTGCCCGTGCTCGCGCGGCTTGCGTCGGCGCTGTTGCAGAGCACGGCGTTGCGCGCGCGCGCCGGCGACGCCCGCGCGACGCTGCGGGCCACGGCCGCAGCCGGCGTCGCGCTCATTTGCGGCGCCGCGCCGCCCGTGCGCCGCTCGCGCGCGAAGTAAGCGAGTCCACGCGCCCCCGATCCGTTGCTACACTAACGAGTCGCGCAAAACGTTTGCGCACTTGCTGGGAGAACGCGATGGTGCGCTACAGGCACTACAAGGGCGGTATTTACGAGCTGGTCTGCGAGGCAACGCTCGAATCGGATCCGACTGTCACGATGATCGTTTATCGTTCCGCGAACGGCACGATCTGGACGCGGCCCGCCTCGGTCTTCTTCGAACTCGTCGAATTCGAAGGCGCGCTCGTGCCGCGATTCGCGCCCGTCAACTGATCCACTTTCCACTTGCGAGGTCACGCCCACGATGCGTCTGCTGATTGCGCTCATCCTTCCCTGGCTCCTGTTCTTCACCATCGGGCGCCCCATCGCGGGCATCATCTGCCTGATTCTGCAAATCACGCTGATCGGCTGGATTCCGGCCGCGATCTGGGCGGTGTATTCGTTGAGCCAATACAAAACGGATCAGAAAATCACCGAGGCGATGGGCCGTCGCGGCTGAATGGCGCTCGCGCCTCGCGCGGCGTTGGCGCGTTCCTGGCGCAATGCGCGGCGCGATCGACATCGACACGACACCCCCATCGGCGATCTGTGTGTTGCGCGGTTACAGACGTAACCCGCGCTCACAATTCGGCAAGAACTTAACGCGGCTTCCCTTTTCTTACGAATAAGAAAGGGGAGTTCGCTATGTTCAAATCGATTCTTGCGGCGAGCGCGTTGGCGCTCCTTGCCGGGTGTGCCGTGGCCCCCGGCTACGGTTATGGCTACGACCAGGCGTACGCGCCCGGCTACTACGATGGCGGTTATGCGCCGGGCTACGCGGCGCCGGCTTATGGCGGCGTGGCGATCGGCGTGTATGGCGGTGGCGGCGGTGGCTGGCACGACCACGATCATCACGACTGGCACGGCGGCGGCGGTTGGCACGGCGACCACGGCGGCGGCTGGCATGGCGGTGGTGGCGGCCCGTGGGGGCCGGGTGGCCATGGCGGCGGTGGCGGTCATGGCGGTGGCCACGGCGGCGGCGGTCACGGCCATTGAGCGATGTCGATGAACGCGGCGCGGCGTTTTAGGTGCGCCGCCCGACCTCGCACGGCGCAAGTCCCCCACATCGACCCAAGAATTCACAAGCCTCAAAAGCATCAGGCCCGCCTCTCTTTCGAGGGCGGGCCTGATGCTTTTTAGCGACCGGCGCCAGGTTCAGCGCCAGTTCACGACTTACTGTCCCGACTGCGACGTGCCGCTCGTCGAGGGGCCGTAGGCCGAATTCGCCTTCTCGGCCTGGACGCGGGCTTCGGCAGCCTGGATGTTGTCCGGATAGTGCATCCAGTCGCTCGGGTCGTAGCCGGCAGCGCGCAGTTGCGCGAGTTCGGCGCGAACCTGGGCGCGCGTCACGGGCTGCTGGGTTTGGGCTTGTGCAAACGACACGGCGGGCACGGCGACGAGGGCCGCGATGGCAACTGCCTTGATGAGCGACTTCATGATGACAACCTCCGATATTTTGTTGATTGGTCCGACGTCGTAGCGTCGTCCATGTCGCTAATGTAGGCTTCCCTTGACCTAGGGTAAATACTTAGAAAGCAAATTCAGTGTTTCTCTGGCAGCAACAATCGACAAAACTCGATTTTTGGCGTTGCAGCGCACGATACCAATCAAGTGCGTCTATCCTCTGCCTTCGGGCCCTCATTAGCGGAATATCCCGCAAGGCATTGTTGCGAATTCGGTAATTACAATTCGTCCGAAACAGCCTGTATCCGCTTTGACGACTTGCCTAGAATCGCCTCACAGCTTGACTCCCGCCACGTGGCCGGGAGGCAGGCCGGGCAGTCAAGGCTGCGCACCGTCGTTGCGCATCGAAGTCGAATAAATCGGAGGTTTTCATCATGAAGTCGATCATCAAAGCTGCTGCTCTTACCGTTGCCTTCGCTGCGCCGCTGGCCGCTTTCGCTCAAGCCGACCAGGGTCTGACGCGCGATCAGGTGCGCGCGCAACTCGTCGAATTCCAGCAAACGAGCCACAACCAGGCGGCCGGTGCGCAAGACAGCGCGCCCGTGGTCACGCGCAACGACGGCTCGTTCGGCGGCGTGAGCAACTCGTCGGCGTCGGGTGGCCGTTACGTGTCGGAAGCGGCGCGCACGGGTCCGCAGTCGGTGTACTTCGGCGGCCAGTAAGCCGCTGTCGTCGCTAGACGGCACCCTCATGCAACAACAAAACGGCCCGCGATGCGATATCGCGGGCCGTTTTGCATGCAGGCAAGGCTTAGCCGGGCGTTAGATCAGTTCGGCTTCGGGCACATCGAGCACGAGATCGGTGAGTGCGACGGCCACGCAGGTCAGCACGTAGCCTTCCGCCTTTTCCTCGCGGCTCAGTCCGGGCCATTCGATCGTGAAGCGAATCTCGCCGCTCAGCACGCGGCATTGGCAGGTGCGGCAGGTGCCGTTGCGGCACGAGCGCGGCAGCCGGATGCCCGCGAACGCCGCCGCTTCGAGCAGCGTGAGCTCGGGTGGCGCGTCGAAGGTGCGGCCGAGCGGTTCCACGCGCACGAGCGGCACGGGAGATCCGGTTTCCGGTGAAGACGAGGCGGGGGCCATGAGCGGGCGCGGCAAAAAAAGCGAAGCGCCCAGTTTACCTTGCGTCGCACGGGTAATTCACGCGGCAGGCCCCGACGCACGGTGATGCACGCCGACCTCAGCGCCGTTGCCGCATGTGCCGATACACCGTGTTGCGCGCGAGGCCGAGTTCGCGCGCCGCCGCCGAGACGTTGCCGTCGTGCCGCGCGAGCGTTTCCTCGATGAGACGCGATTGCCAGACGTCGAGACGCGTGGGCGTTTCGGTTCGAGCGGCGTCCGCCGTGGCGGACTCCGCGAGCGCGGGCAGCGCGTTGGCATTGGCCATATCGCAGTCGTGGAGGAAGTCCTCGGGCAGATGCGTCATGTCGATCACGCGCTCGCCTTCAGCCATGATCGCCGCCGTGCGCAGCACGCTCGACAATTGCCGCAGATTGCCCGGCCAGCGGCAGCGCGCGAAACATGCATGCACGGCGGGCGCGAGTTGCGCGGGCGCACCCGGCACGTCCCGGCGCACGAGCGCGAGCACGCGTTCGACCAGCGCGTCGAGATCGGTGCGTTCGGCGAGCGGCGGCAAGGTCACCACCAGCCCGTTGATGCGGTAATAGAGGTCTTCGCGGAATGTGCCTTCGGCGATCATCGCGCGCAAATCGCGATGCGTCGCGCACACGATGCGCACATCCACGGGCATCGCGCGCGTACCGCCGAGCGGCACCACGGCGCGATCCTGCAGCACGCGCATGAGGCGCACTTGCTGCGCGAGCGGCATGTCGCCGATCTCGTCGAGAAATAGCGTGCCGCCTTCGGCCTGCGCGATCTTGCCCGCACTGCCGCGCCGCTTCGCGCCCGTGAAGGCGCCGTCCTCGTAGCCGAACAACTCCGCTTCGATCAGCGTGTCGGGCAAGGCGGCGCAGTTGAGCGCGATGAACGGCGCGTCGCGGCGCGGCGAATCCCGGTGCAGGGCGCGCGCGAGCCATTCCTTGCCGGTGCCCGTGCGGCCGAGCACGAGCACGGGAATGTCGCGGCCGCGCACGCGCGCGACGCGCTCGAGCACGGCGGCGAGGCGCGCGTCGCCGGTATCGAGATCGGCGAGCGTCGGTAGCGGGAGCGCGGCGCTGCGTGCGGGTTTATCGGCAAGTGTGGACGGCAGCGCGGCTAGCGCCGATACCGCCGATACCCCCGACGAGCGCGAACGCGCCAGCATGGCCGCCGTGGGCGTGGCGCGCGCAATCACGCGCACGCCGCTCGGCAAGGTGAGCGTGAGCGGTTCGCCGGGCGCGCGCACGGCCTGCTGCATGAACGCCGCGAACGGCTGGCCGAACAGCGCGGCGAACTCGCGCTGCTGCAAGTCGGCGAGCGGCGCGCCGAACTGGAACAGCGCGCTGCGGTTCGCGCAGAGCAGGGTGCCATCGGCGCAAAAAGCGGCCAATCCTTCGTACAACGTACCGATGAATTCCGGGCGCGCATGGAATTGCAGGCGTACCGCGTTGGCGAATTCGATGTTGAACAGATGGTTCTCGATCATTTGCGCCGACATGCGCACGAGCGCGAGCGTGTGCTTGTGAACGCCCAGCGATTCGCCGCTCACGTCGAGTGCGCCGAGCGTGCGGCCGTACGGGTCGGCGATGGGCGCGCACGAGCACGTGAGACTGTGATTGGCGCGCAGAAAGTGCTCGCCGGCATGCACCGTGGTTGGCGTGCCCGCCGCGAGCGCCGTGCCGATCGCATTGGTGCCGCGATGTTGTTCCGACCACGACACGCCGGGCCGCAGCGCGACGCGGCGCGCTTTCTCGTCGAAGTCGCTGTCGCCGAGACTGTGCAGGATCACGCCGTTGCGGTCGGTGAGCAGCACCATGCTTTGCGTATCGACGATCTGCGCGTGCAGCGCGTCCATCACGGGGCGCGCCTGGTGATAGAGCGTGCGGTTGGTGTCGATGAGTTCGCGCAGGTCCACGGCCGCGAGCGCGTCGAATTCGGGCGCTTCGCCGGTGCGCAGCCCGAGCGCGCGCGAACGCGCGTGCGCTTGCGCGATCGCGTCCGCGCGGGCCGCGTCGGGCGGCGTGACGGGGCGTCGGGTCACTCGTGTCTCCAGTCCATGATGAAGCCGCTGCGGCGCAACATTCGGCCCGAAGGGGCGATGTGCGCGCGCGCATTCCTGCATCGTACCGAATCGGGCGCGCGTGACTATTCGGGTTGAAGCCGGGTCGAAGCCGGGTTGAAGCCGAGCCAAAGCCGAGCCAAAGCTCGCTTCAATCGTCGCTGAGACCGCCATGCCGTGATGGCAAAGCCCGCGCGGGTTCCGTTCGCTGCCGCACGAATGCGATAAAAAATAAGGGCGGGGTTCCTACGCCCCCGTGATTTCACGGGTGTGACAAAGACGGGCTTGCGGGTCGCGTGAACTCGTCTAAAGTGAATCCAATCAGCTGTCGCAAACGTATGACGTTGCGCATTGGCCGATGTCGATCCGCACGACTCGCACTGCTCGTCCTGCACGAAGTTGGGGCACGCGAACGCGATAACGCGGCCCGTTCACCTTCCACCTGAGGCTACTCCTATGCAGATCCTGTTTCCGAATGAGGCGCCCGCATACCTGGGCGGCGCACTGACCTTGGCGTTCCCGGCCATGATCGATGGAGAAAGGGTGGAATGTACGATCACGGCAGCCGCGCTGGAGGATCACTTCGGCGCGGAATCCACGCGCGCCGAGGACATGCTGACCGCCTTCGATCATCATCGCGATCGTATCGAAGCCTGCGCGCGCCGGCTGCTCTCGGACACGCGTGCGCAGTGTCTCGTGCTGCGCAGCGGTTACGTGCGTTTCGTGCAGGCTCACGCCGCCTGACATCGCGTTGAACGCGCCGTTCCAGCCACGCTAAACGCCCGCCCGCGCCATTTTTGCCGGCGGGCCACGCGTATCACCTCGATGACTCATGCCGCGCCTTTCAGGCGCGGCTTGCGTTTGTGCGCCTCACATCATGCGGCGCAGCGTGTTGTCGCGCATCACCACGTGGTGGCCGATGGCGGCGAGCGCGTGAATGCCGATCACCCAGTAGAACGCGTTGCCGATCAGCACGTGCGCGTTGTGGAAAAACTTGCGCGCGGCCGGGTCGGGGCCGACCAGCGTGATGTCCCAGCCGAGCCCGGCGAGCGTGACGGGATGGCCGCCCGTGTTGATCATCAGAATGCCCATCAACGGCTGCACGAAGATGAACAGATAGAGCGCGAGATGCACGAGGCGCGCGAGAAACCGCAGCACGCGGTTCGAATCGACTTCGGCGGGCGCGCCGTGCCACAGGCGCCACAGCAGGCGCAGCACGGCCAGCGAGAGCACGAGCGTGCCGCACCAGAAGTGCACGTTGGACCACAGCTCGCGGTTGGCCGAGCCGCGCGGCCCGCGAATCTCGATCGCGAGATACGCGAGCGCGATGAGTACGACGATGATCCAGTGAAAGAAAACGGCAGGGCGGGTATAGCGTTCCGATGCGGCGGGGAATGTGGCCACGGGACGGCTCCTCTGGGGGAATCTGGCGATGTTTTTCTAATGATAAGGAGGTCGCGGGCGCGCACGCAGTTTCACGGCTGCAACCGTTGACGCAGCGGGGGTTTTGCGCCGCGGCGCCCGACCGGCGCTCAACAAAAAAAGGGTGGCGCGAGGCCACCCTTTTTCCTGCGCGCTTACGCGTTCCCGAGATAGAAGAACCGGAACAGGAACACGGCGGCGATCACCCATACGATCAGCTTGACCTGGCGGAAGCGGCCCGTCAGCAGCTTGAGGCCCGCGTACGAGATGAACCCGAACGCCACGCCATTGGCGATCGAATAGGTGAACGGCATGGCCAGCGCCGTGAGCGCGGCGGGCACGACTTCGGTGGCGTCGTCCCAGGGCAGGTCGGCGAGTTCGCGCAGCATCAGGCAGGAGACGTAGAGCAGCGCCGGTGCCGTGGCGTAGCCGGGCACCACGCCCGCGAGCGGCGCGACGAACAGGCAGGCGAGGAACAGCACGGCCACGGTGACGGCGGTCAGGCCGGTGCGGCCGCCCGCTTGCACGCCCGAGGCGCTTTCGATGTACGCCGTCGTCGACGAGGTGCCGAGTACCGAACCCGCGAGAATCGCGGTGCTGTCCGCGAGCAGCGCGCGGTTCAGGCGGTGCATCTTGCCGTGCACGAGCAGCCCCGCGCGGTTCGCGACGCCCATCAGCGTGCCGGTCGCATCGAACAGTTCGACGAGGAAGAACACGAGGATCACGTTGAGCACGCCCGTGGACAGCGCGCCCTTGATGTCGAGTTGCAGGAAGGTCGGCGCGATCGACGGCGGCGCCGAGAAAATGCCGTGGAACTGGTTGCCGCCGAAGAAGAACGACAGCACGGTGACCAGCACGATGCCGATCAGGATCGCGCCGCGCACGCGCAGCACGTCGAGCGTGACGATCGCGAAGAAGCCGATGATCGACAGGATCGTGTGCGGATCGTGCAGATTGCCGAGCTCGACGAGCGTGGCCGGGCTGCCGACGATCACGCCCGAGGTCTTGAGCGAGATGATGCCGAGAAAGAGGCCGATACCCGCCGTGATCGACACGCGCAGCGAATGCGGAATGCCCGTGATGATCGCCTCGCGCACGCGCAGCAACGTGACGATGAAGAACAGGCAGCCGGAAATGAACACGGCGCCGAGCGCGGCCTGCCACGTGAAGCCCATGCCCTTGACCACGGCGTACGCGAAGTACGCGTTCAGGCCCATGCCGGGCGCGAGCGCGATCGGGTAATTCGCGTAGAGACCCATGATGATCGAGGCGATCGCCGCCACGAGGCAGGTCGCGACGAACACGCTCTCCTTCGGCATGCCGGCATCGCCGAGAATGGCCGGGTTCACGAAGATGATGTAGGCCATCGTGAGGAAGGTGGTGAAACCGGCGAGCAGTTCGGTGCGCAGGTTGGTGCCTGCTTCTTCGAAACCGAAATAGCGTTTGATCGCGTCCATGTAGATCGGGCCCTTGAGAGTCGAGCGGTTGTGCTTGGTGGTTTGTTGTTTGTAATCGGCGCGGCGGGGCGCGTGGCTACGGGCGCGATTGTAAACAATTGTCCGCCGCGCGCCGACAAGCGGGCCCGAGCGTGGAAGGGGAACAACAGGGTGAGCGGCGGGGCGGCGGGCGCGGCGCAAGGCGTGGCGCGCGCGGTCTGGCGGCGCGGGCAGCGCGAATCGTCGGTGAAAGGCGTGCTAAAAACGGCGGTGAAAACGCGCGGAACGTGGCGCGGGAAACGCCGGGCACGGCGCCGCCCGGCAGCGGCATACCTCATGTTCCGATGCCGGGTGAAAACCGCGTCACGCTGCGATCACGCGCGAATTACGCCCGGATCACTGCGCGGGAGCCATGGCGCCGGGCGCGCCGGCCGCCGCCCGCGCGGCGCGCCGCTGCGCGACGATGGCGCCGGCTTGCTGCGCGTTCTGCGGGTAGTCGATCCAGTCGAGCGGATCGTAGCCCGCCTGCAGCCATTCGATCAGCTCGGCGCGCACCTGGGCGCGCGTGAGCGGTCCCTGGGCGTTGTACGGTTGCGCCAGCGCCGCGGCCGACGTGAAACAGCACGCCGCGGCGAGGCCGCCGAGCACGACACGCGATAGGGTGTTCATGGCAAGGCCTTTCCTGTCAGGGGTAACCCTAAAAAGTATAGGTCGCATCTCGATATTCGAAAGGCATCTCGCCATGTCAGCGGGCGTCCGCGTGCGCCTCGGCGCGGCTCTGCGCGGCGCGGCATTCGGCGGGGCGCTGGCCGGTCCATTTGCGGAATGCGCGATGAAACGCGCTCGGCTCCGCGAACCCGACGGAAGCCGCGATATCGGCGACGGAACGGCCGGTGTCGCGCAGGGCCGCCACCGCCAGATCGCGGCGCAGTTCGTCCTTGATCGACTGGCAGCTATGACCCTCCTGGCGCAGGCGGCGGCGCAGCGTGGCGGGCGCGACGTGCAGGCGTTGCGCGATGGCGTCCGCGTCGGGCCACGCGGTGGCGGGCAGCGCGCGCAGCGTGCGCCGCACGCGCGCCGCGAACGAGCCCGCGTGACGGTACTTCACGACGAAGTTGCCGGGCGCGTTGCGCAGGAACGCGCGCGCGGTGTCGCTCGTCTGGATCACGGGCAGGTCGAGAAAGGCGGGCGCGAGTTCGAACCACGACTCCGGCTGATCGAACACCATGTCGTCGCAAAACATCAGCTGATACTCGGCGGCGGCGGCTGGCGCGCGGCAGCGAAAGCGCGCCGCGATCAGCGGAATGCGCCGCCCGACGAGCCAGCACAGCAAGCCGTAGACGAGGATGAACCACGTGGCATAGGCGAACAGCGTGGGCGTGGCCGTGCCGGGACGATGCACGAGCGTGACGCGCACGCGCTGGGTATCGACGTCGATCTGGGCGGCCAGGTCGTCGAGCACGAGCCGCATGAAATGCACCGCGCGTTGCAGCGCCTGGCGGCCGCTGCGCGCGCCGAGCGCCGCGTGCGTCATGGCGATGAAGCTGCCGGATTTCATCGCGTGCGAATCCTGGCCGAGGAATTCGTCGTCGAGTGCGCGCGCGATGCCCGACCACAGCGCGCCGTACTGCGCGGCGCTCACACGGGCCTCGGGCGCGTCGAGCAGGTCGGGCGCGATGCCGGCCGCCTGCGCGAGCGCGGTCACTTTCAGGCCGCCGTCGCGGGCGCGGGCCAGCGTCTCGTTGACGAGGCTTATCGCGATCGTGCCTTTTTCGCTCATCTCAGCGGATTTTGGAGATTGCACGCTGGCGCTCTGCTAAGGGTTTCCATGAACGGTATGGTAAATCCGATCAGCCGGTTTGATCGAGTCGGGCATCGAATGCGGCGGCGGCCATGCCTAAACTTTTCGCAAGCCTTGCAGCCCGGGCTGCGGCACGCCACAGTGCATGGGCAAGACACCGGAAGGAGACACCAATGGACGATTTCTTGACCGACGATCAGCGGATGATCCGCGACGCCGCGCGTGACTTCTCGAGCGAACGGCTCGCGCCCAACGCGGCGCAATGGGACCGTGAAGGCAAATTGCCCGACGACGTGGTCGCGCAACTGGGCGAGCTGGGCTTTCTCGGCATGATCGTGCCGGCTGAACAGGGCGGCTCGTACACCGACTACATCGCCTATGCGCTCGCGATGGAAGAGATCGCCGCGGGCTGCGCCTCGTGCGCGACGCTCGTGAGCGTGCACAACTCCGTGGGCTGCGGCCCGATCCTGCAATTCGGCACCGACGCGCAAAAAGACCGCTGGCTGGGCAAGCTCGCCAGCGGCGAGCTGATTGGCGCGTTCTGCCTGACCGAGCCGCAGGCGGGCTCCGAGGCGAACAATCTGCGCACGCGCGCGGAATTGCGCGACGGCCAGTGGGTGCTCAATGGCAACAAGCAGTTCGTGACCAACGCTTCGCGCGCGGGTGTCGCCATCGTGTTCGCGGTGACCGACCCGGAAGCGGGCAAGCGCGGCATTTCGGCATTCGTCGTGCCCGCCGACACGCCGGGCTTCAATGTGGGCCCGGCCGAGAAGAAGATGGGCATTCGCGCGTCGGACACCTGCCCGATTTCGCTCGTCGATTGCACGATTCCCGAGGCCAATCTGCTCGGCCAGCGCGGCGAGGGGCTCAAGATCGCGCTCGCGAATCTCGAAGGCGGCCGCATCGGCATTGCGGCGCAGGCGCTCGGCATCGCGCGCGCGGCCTTCGACGCGGCGCGCGCCTACGCGCACGAGCGCGTGCAGTTCGGCGAACCCATCGTCAAGCATCAAAGCGTGGCCAACATGCTGGCGGACATGCATACGCGCATCAACGCCGCGCGCCATCTCGTGCATCACGCGGCGCGCCTGCGCTCGGCGGGCAAGCCGTGTTTGTCAGAGGCTTCGCAGGCGAAGCTCTATGCTTCGGAAATGGCCGAGGAAGTGTGCTCGCACGCCATTCAGATTCATGGCGGCTATGGTTTTCTCAACGATTACCCGGTCGAGCGCCATTACCGCGACGCGCGCATCACGCAAATCTACGAAGGCACGAGCGAGGTACAACGCATGGTGATCGCGCGGCAGTTGTAAACGCTATCGGCGGATCATTCGGAATCCACAATAAAAATCAGAGCCATTCGATCAACCCAGGCTCTACTGGATTGGAGACAGCGATGAACGGTTTCACCCCTTCCGCGCAGGCCTTCATCGACGCACGCGATCTGCTGCTGCGTCATCGCACCAACTACGCGCGCGCCTATGAGACGTTCGCGTGGCCGCAACTCGACACGTTCAACTGGGCGCTCGATTACTTCGACGTGATGGCGCGCGACAACCCCGCGCCCGCGCTATGGATCGTCGACGATCTCGCCGACGGCGGTACGCGCTACTCGTACGCGCAGATGTCGGAGCGTTCGTCGCGCATGGCGAATTTCCTGCGCGAGCAGGGCGTGGGCCGCGGCGACCGGTTGCTGCTGATGCTGCCGAATCGCGTGGAGTTGTGGGACGTCATGCTCGCGGCGATGAAACTCGGCGCCATCGTGCTGCCCGCCACCACGCAGCTTTCCCCCGACGACGTGCGCGAGCGCGTGGAAGCGGGCGGCGCGCGCTATGTCGTGGTCGATGCCGCCGAACTCGGCAAGTTCGACACGCTCGACGCGCCAGTGCAGCGCATTGCCGTGGGCGCGCAGCGCGACGGCTGGATCGATCTGTCACGCGCTTACGAAGCCAGCGCGGACTTCACGCCCGACGCCCCCACGCGCGCGAGCGATCCGCTGCTGCTCTATTTCACCTCGGGCACGACCTCGAAGCCGAAGCTCGTCGAACACACGCACGAGAGCTATCCGGTCGGCCATCTCTCGACCCTGTATTGGGTTGGCCTGATGCCCGGCGACATTCACTGGAACATCAGCTCGCCCGGCTGGGCCAAGCACGCGTGGAGTTGCTTCTTCGCGCCGTGGAATGCGCAGGCCTGCGTGTTCGTCTACAACTTCGCGCGCTTCACGCCGAAGGACACGCTCGCCGCGCTCGTGCAATACGGCGTGACCACGCTCTGCGCGCCGCCCACGGTGTGGCGCATGCTCGTGCAGGAGCCGCTCGCGACCTATGACGTCAAGCTGCGCGAGATCGTGGGCGCGGGCGAGCCGCTCAATCCCGAGATCATCGAGCGCGTGCACAAAGCGTGGGGCATCACGATCCGCGACGGCTACGGGCAAACCGAAACCACCTGCCAGATCGGCAACCCGCCGGGCCAGCCGGTCGTGCCCGGCTCGATGGGCCGGCCGCTGCCCGGGTATCGCGTGGAACTCGTGGACGCCGACGATCAGCCCGCGAGCGAGGGCGAAATTGCGTTGCCGCTGAGTCACCGGCCGCTCGGCTTGATGACGGGCTACGCGAACAACGCGAAGGCCAGCGAGTACGCCATGCGCAACGGCTACTATCACACCTCTGATGTCGCGATGCGCCGCGACGACGGCTATCTCGTGTACGTGGGCCGCGCCGACGACGTGTTCAAGTCGTCCGACTACCGGCTGAGCCCGTTCGAACTCGAGAGCGTGCTGATCGAGCACGAGGCGATCGCGGAGGCGGCCGTGGTGCCGAGCCCCGACGCGCTGCGGCTTTCGGTGCCGAAGGCGTTCGTGATCGTGCGCCAGGGTTACGAGGCCGGCCCCGATCTCGCGCGCGAGGTGTTCCGCTTTTCGCGCGAAAAACTCGCGCCGTACAAGCGCATTCGCCGCCTGCAGTTCAGCGATCTGCCGAAAACGATCTCGGGCAAGATTCGCCGGGTGGAGTTGCGCCGCCGCGAAATGGAGCGCGGCGCGGAACTCGCGCGCGAACCCGACGAATACTGGGAAGACGACTTCCCTGAATTGCGCTGACCGAAATAGAAAATGAATACGGAGTTCGAATCCATGAATGCATCGACCGCTGCGGCGCTCGCCCAACCGGAAACCGGCGAGGCGCCGCACGTGCTGTATCGCGTGGTCAACGGCGTGGCCATCGTCACGCTCAATCGCCCGGCCGCGCTCAATGCGCTCTCGCACGCGATGGTGCGCGAGATCGCCGTGCTGCTCGAACGCGTGCGCGGCGACGCGAACATCGTCGCGCTCGTGCTGGAAGGCGCGGGTCCGAAGGGCTTTTGCGCGGGCGGCGACGTGCGGGCGCTGTATCAACTGGCGCGCGCGGAGCAGCGCGATGGCGCGCAAGGCTGGCGGCAGTTTTTCGTCGACGAATACCGGCTGGATTACGCGCTGCATACGTTCGACAAACCGGTCGTGGCGCTGCTCGACGGCGTGACGATGGGCGGCGGCATGGGGCTCGGCCAGGCGGCAGCGCTGCGCGTAACGACCCCGCGCACGAAGATCGCGATGCCGGAAACGCGCATTGGTCTCGTGCCCGACGTGGGCGCCACGCATTTTCTCGCGCGCCTGCCCGTGGAAATGGAACTGTACGTGGGCCTCACGGGCGCGATGCTCACGGGCACCGACGCCGTGCATTGCGGTCTCGCCGATGCGTGCGTGGGCGCCGAATGGCTCGGCGCTTACGAAGCGCGGCTCGCGCGGGCGCAATGGTCCGGCGATACGCTCGCAACGCTGCGCGATGTCTTCACGGCATCGGGCGATAACGCAGATGACGACCACGTAGCGCGCAGCGCCATCGCCGCAATCGAGCCGCTCGTGGCGCGCCACTTCACGCGCGACAAACGCGTGATCGAGATCGTTGCCTCATTGCGCGCCGACCTCGCCCGCAACTCGCACAGCGAAAGCGAACGCGCATGGTTCGAAGCCACGCTCGACGCGTTCGCGCATTTTTCGCCAACTATGCTCGAAGTCACGCGCGAAGCCCTGCTGCGCGGGCGCGAGATCACGCTCGCCGAGAGCTTCCGCATGGAACTGGGCATCGTGAGCCAATCGATCGAGGAAGGCGACTTCTGCGAAGGCGTACGCGCGCATCTCGTCGACAAAGATCGCTCGCCGCGCTGGTCGCCCGCGACGCTCGACGCCGTCACGGCGCAACGCGTGCAGCATTTTCTCGCCTCGCCGTGGCGCGACGAGGCGCATCCGCTCGCGGATCTCGGTGCTTCGGCATCCTGATCGAATCAGGTTCTCCCGCAATCGATCCGAAGCCCGGTTCGCCGCTCAGTCCGCCGCTTAGTCAGCCGACGCCCGCGTGGTGGGCTCGCGCAGCGCGGCGAGGCGCCGCTCGCGTTCGCCCATGGGCGCGGCGGCGGTTGGCGGCGGGCGTTCGAGCAGGCGCAGCGTGGCGATCGAGCCAGCCACCGCGAGCAGCATCGGGATCGCGAGATCGTGATTCGCGTGCGTGAATTCGAGCACGAGCACGGTGGCCGTCACGGGCATTTGCATCGACGATGCGAGAAATGCCGCTGCGCCCACGATCGCGAACGCGCCCGGCGCCATGCCCGGCCACACGTGATTGGCGAGGCCGCCGAGCACGATCGCGAGCAACGCGCCGTTCGCGAGTCCCGGCGTAAGTAGCCCGCCTTTCGCGCCCGCGCGCAGCGTGGTGGTCGTGATGAGCACGCGCAGCACCAGCAGCGTGGCCGCCAGGCCGATGCCGAGATCGTCGTCGAAACTCAGGCCTGCCGGGCCTTTGCCGTTGCCCAGCAATTGCGGAAACCCGATCGCCAGCACGCCGATGCCTGCGAAGTTCACGAGCGAGTAGAGCGGCAGCCGCCAGTCTTTCGGCGACGCGCTGCGCGCGCGGCTCGTGAGGCGCGCGAAGCCGTGCGCGGCGGCGCCGAAGAGCGGCCCGCACAGCACCGACCACACCACGAGCTGCGCGTTGATGGCGTAGGCGGGCACGTGGTATTGCTGCTCGTCGCCGAGACCGATCCACGCGACCACGGCGGCAATGGCCGAAGTCGTGATCGCGGGCACGACCGCCGACCAGCCGAACGTGCCGAGCAGGACTTCGAGCACGAACACGGCGCCGCCGAGCGGTACGTTGTAGACGGCCGCGAGGCCCGCGCCCGCGCCGCACGCGATCATCACGCGGCGCTCCGGGCCGGTGAGGCCGGTGCGTTTCGCCAGCCAGCTCGCGACCACGGCGCCGATCTCGCGCGGGGCGACTTCGCGGCCGAGCGGCGAGCCGAGCGCGACGGTCACGATCTGCAGCAGCGCGTGCACGGTGGTTGCGGCGAGCGGCATGCGCGCGCCGCCCGGCTTGATCGCCGCGGCGATGCTCACGAGCGGCCGCCCGTAGCGATACAGCGCCCACCAGCCGCCGCCGCCGATCACGCCGCACGCCACCAGCACGGCCACGCGCCGCGCGGGCGAGGTACCCGTCACGCCTTGCAGAAAGCTCTCGTTGCCGATCACGTGGCTCGCGCTGTAGCCGTACGCGAGATGCTGGATTTCGTGCAATAGCAGCGCGAGCAGCATGCCGCCGAGCCCGGCGCCGATGCCGGTGAGGATCGTGACCACGGCGAGCGTGGCGAGCGGGCTGCGCGGCGGCGGGCGGTCGTCGGCGGAACGGGAGCGCGGGACGGGCGGCGGCGTAAGCGGCGGAAGGGAGGACACGGCGCGGGAATCTGCGTGGATCGGCGGAAATCGACGGGAGTCGACGTGGAGGGACACGGAGGAAATCGCTGGCGCCCATTGTAGCGAGCGCCGGGGGGCGCTGCGTCGCGGGCGGCGCTCTGAAAGACAACGCCCGCCATGAGCGGCGGGCGTTTGCAATCGTTAGAGGCGGGGCGATGCGCGAAGCGAGACGCGCTATGCGGCGCGCCCGACGCTTACAGGTAGCTGCACACGTAGTCGAGCGTTTCGACCACGTCGATGTCGAAGCGGCTGTTGCCCGGCACCGAGAACGAGTCGCCCGCGCCGTAGGTCTGCCATTCGTCGCTGCCCGCGAGGCGGATGCGGCACTGGCCGGCTTGCACTTCCATGAGTTCCGGCGCGTCGGTGCCGAAGTTGAGCGTGCCGGGCAGGATCACGCCGAGCGTCTTGCGCGAGCCGTCGGCGAACAGCACGGTGTGCGAAACGCACTTGCCGTCGAAATAGACGTTGGCGCGTTTGATTACGGATACCTGATCGAATTGCGTTGCGGCCGTCATGGCGGTCTTCCTCTGCTCGTCGTGAATGAAATCGGTCGCGCCCGGCGGGTGCGGCACGCGGGGCGAGGTCGCCATGATACCGGCAGTGGCGGCCGTGCGCGCCATTTCCCCAAGGCGCGCACGGTTCCGCGCGAGCTTACTCCGCCTTCACCGCCACCGAAGCTTCCGAGGTCAGCAGCATGAACGTGAAGCTCTCCTGCAGATACAGCCGCACGCTGCGGTCGTCGTGCGACGCATAGCCGATCGACACGTCCTGGCCCAGATGGAACGCGAAGTCGCCGCCGCGCGTGCTCAGGATCGCGCCGCCGACGATGGCCGGCGCCCAGATGATCTCGCCGTTCACGAGGCGGCGGATGTGCTCGAGGATCGGGTAGCCCTGGTCGCTCGCCTCGCTCACGGCCGTGTAGGCGTCGGAGCCCAGCAGCACGGCGTACGGGCCGTCCACGCCTTGCAGGCGCAGTTGCTCGAGCGCCTTCGCGACCACCTCGGGGTAATCGGCGAGATTGGCGGGCAGCGGCAGGATCGGGTTCGACGTGCCTTCGCGGATGCCCGTGATCTGCGCGGCCGTGTAGCCGTCGAAGATCGCGCGGTCTTCCGCGAACGCGAGGCGCGTGGCCGCGTCCTTGGCCGGCTGCCAGTCGGAGTCTTCGGCACCGCGCTCGACGTCGTCGATGGCGTCGCGCGACAGCTCGAACGGCACGCGCAGTTCGACGATCGCCTTCACTTCGCGCTGGCGCGCGCGGATGCCTTCGAGCGGCGCCTCGATGCCGTTCTGGTGGCCGGTGCCGATGGCGGCGAGCGCCGGGCCGCCCGGGCCTTCGACGTCCACGACGCGGCGGCCCGCGAGCGAGCGCTTGAAGGTGCGCGCGACTTCTTCTTCGATCTGCGACCACGCGGCCGTGGAAATGGGCGCCAGCTCGCGATGGAGGTTATTCATACCGGGGTGCTCCTTTGAGGGATCCGATGGCGAGCGAGCCGTCGGCGGACGGCGCGGCGGCAGGCTCGGTCGAGGTGGGTGTCTGGTTTTCGGATGCTGCGTCCGGCGAGGCGCCTGCGCCTTCCGCGCGCGGCACGTCGATCGTGGGTGTCGCGCCCGGCTGTTCTTCGGCGAGCGCTTCGAGCAGCGGCTGCGACGGCACGAAGAACAGGCCGCCCGTCACGGCGCGGCTGAAATCGAGCAGGCGGTCGTAGTTGCCCGGCGGATTGCCGACGAACATGTTCTCCAGCATCTGCTCGATGGGCTGCGGCGAGCGTGCGTAACCGATGAAATACGTGCCGAATTCGCCCGCGCCGGGCCGCCCGAACGGCATGTTGTCGCGCAGGATCTTGATCTCGTTGCCGCTGGCGTCGTCGAGCGTGGTGAGCGAACTATGCGACCAGCTCGGCTTCACGGCTTCGTCGAGTTCGATGTCCTGCAGCTTGGTGCGGCCGATGATGTGTTCCTGCGCCTCCACCGGCAGCGCGTTCCAGCCTTTCATGTCGTGCAGGTATTTCTGCACGAGCACATAGCTGCCGCCGCAGAACTCGGGATCTTCTTCGCCGATCACGGTGAAATGCACGGCTTCGTTGCCAACCGGGTTTTCCGTGCCGTCGACGAAACCGATCATCGCGCGCATGTCGAAGTTGCGGAAACCGTGCACCTCGTCCACGGTTTTGACCGCGCCGTCGAGGCGCGTCATCAATTGCGTGGCGAGTTCGAAGCAGAGGTCGGTTTGGTCGGCGCGAATGTGCAGAAGAATGTCGCCGGGCGTGGCGACCGCCTTGCGCTCGCCCGTGCCGAACTCGCGGAACGGGTGCAGCTCGGCGGGGCGCGGCTCGCCGAACAGCTTGTCCCAGGCGTTGGCGGCAAAGCCCACCACGCACGAGAGATTGCCGGCGGGCACGCGCTTGCCGACAGCACGCACGAGATTGGCGACGTCGGCGCACCAGGCGCGCACGGTGGCGCGGCTGGCGGCGTCTTCGTTGACGGTCACGACGATGAAGAACGCGTTGCGCGTGACGGCGCTGGAAACGGACTGCGGTTCCTGCGTGAGTGAGGCCGGCGTCATGGTGTGGGGTTTCGCTGTTTGAAGTCGTAGGCAGAATGCCGTCGCCGCGCGCCGCCGAACACGGCCCGAAGGCGCGCGAGCCCGCATAGTGTAGCCAAAGTCGCAAAAAAGGGCGCTTTCGTGGCGGGGCGCGCCAAATGCGGCCATAGTGGGCGTTCCGAGTCACGAAGGAGGCTGGCCATGTGGGACCACACCGAGCACGAGGGCTTCGAGATCTGGGTGCTGGCGATTCCGGCGTTCGGACCGCGCTCGCCCGAGCCGCTGTTCCATTACAGCGGCTACATCTGCCGGCACGCCGCCGACGCCCATCTGGAAGGCAAAAGCGTGCGTTTCCACGACTTGATGCGCAACTATCCCGGTGAGGGCGCCGCGCTCGACGCCGCCTACGCCGACGCGCGCAAACGCATCGACCGCTTCAACGCGACGGGAAGCTGGGCGGAATCGCAGCTGTAGCGCTCAGGGCGGATTTCGCCGATGAACCCCGCCATGCCGTGACGCCGTGCCGCGCGTGTTCAGCGTATTCAGCGTATTCAGCGTATTCAGCGCGCGGCCGGATTCGCCTGCACGATCAGCTTCACGGGGCGCCCTTCGCAGCCCGTGTCGCCCGGCAGCGTGATGACGCGCCAGCCCGGCGGCGTGCCCGGCGCGGAGAGATGAGGCTCGCCGTGCGCGGGGTCGCTGGTTGCGGCGGCGCGGTCCGCGCTTTTGTCGGCGGCTTTGTCGGTGTAAGGGGTCACGACGTTGAACGGCCATGAAGCGCGCCGCAGGCGCTCGTGCACGAGCGAGCCCACCCACAGCGGCGTGGGCGCGGCGCCTTCCTTGTCCGGCGCGAGCGCGTAGTCGGTCGGCCAGAAGCGCAGCACGTCGCGGCGGCTGTCGCGCGTGACCGTCATGCCCGCGTGGCCCGTGGCGCTGGCGGCGCTCGCCAGCGGTGCCGCTTGATCGGCGCTACCTGCGCCACCCGCGCCGCCCGCGACATCCGCGCCATCGCCATCGGCATCGTCCATGCGCGCCCGCGCGAACACCAGTGGCGAGGGCAGGCCGTTGTTCAGCTTGGGCAAGAGCGGCAGCATCATCACGTCGACGTTGGGCGCGACCAGCGACAGCACGCTCTTGACCGACAACTGCGGGCCTTCGACCCAACCCGCGTCGCGCAGTGCGGCGCGTAGCGCGTCGGCGCTGGCGGCCCACTGGATCGTCATCGGTTCGCGGCGCTCGCCTTTCATGTCGAAGCGATAGCACGCGAGCGTGCGCCACAGCGAATCGCTCCACTGCATCTGCGAGATCACGACGCTCGCGCGGGTACCGCTCGAGGCATTGGTCTGCGCCGCGGTCGTATCGCCGAGACTGCCCGCCGGCAGGGTCTGCGCGAGGCATGCCGCCACCAGTACCGCGAGCGCGATCGCGGGCATGAACGTGCGCTGCGGCGGCCGCTCGGGGTAGCGCCACAGCGAGGTGAGTACGACGGCCGCGACCCAGATCGACGCGAAGGCCGCCCCGCCAATGGCGTCCGAGAACAGGAAGCGGTCGAAGTAAAGGCCCGCGAACGCGACCGCGACCACGATGGCGTTGCCGACCGCCGCGACCATCACCGCTTCGAGCATGGTCGCGCGGCGCACCAGCAGGAACATCACGAAGCCGTAGACGATCACCATCGACGCCACGCGGTCGCTCGGGAACACGTAGGCCTCGATGGTCTGGTTGCCGGGCGCGGCGTGGTGGATCGCGAAACGCAGGATGACGATGAGCAGTTGCGAGACGCCCGCCGCGATGGCCCAGTACGCGATGGTGCGCCAGCGCCGCTCGAACGCCATCCACACGGCCACGGTCGCGACCAGCGCCGCGAGCGTCCAGCCGCTGCCGAGCGTTTCGACGCGCGCGAGTGCCGCGTCGGCCCAGGTCGAATGGATCGAATGCAGGAACTGCCGCACGGACTGGTCGAGCTGCACGAGCGGCGCGCCGCGCAACACGTTGTCGAGCACGTAGGAGAACACGGCGGCGCACACGGGCACGAGCCCGGTGATGACGAGGATCGCGCCGAGTGCCGGTTGGGCGGGATCGAGCAGGCGCGCGATACGCCGCGCCGAGCGGCCCGGATGCTGCTTCGCCCAGGCGGCGGCGCGCAGGCGCGAGGCGCTGGCCCAGTTGTCGATATGCGCCAGCAGGATGCGTGAGACATGCCAGATGAGCCAGCCCGCGAGCGCCACGATGGCGAGAATCAGGACGAGGCGGAACGAGACCGCGCCGGCCAGTTGTATCGACGCGCCGAACACCACGCCCGGCACGATATGCGCGGGCGCCCACACGAGCGCCGACATCACGTTCATGACGAGAAAGCGCGTGGGCGTCATGCCCGCCATGCCCGCGACGATAGGCACCACGGCGCGTAGCGGCGCGACGAAGCGCGCGAGAATCACGCTGCGCGCGCCGTGGCTCACGAAGTACGCCTGCGCGCGATCGAGAATCACGGGATGACGGCTGAACGGCCAGATCTGCTTGAGCGAGTCGCGATAGCGGCGGCCGATCCAGAAACTCACGCCGTCGCCGGCCACCGCGCCGAGGATCGCCCAGAAGAACAGCCAGCCGAGATTCAGCCCACCCGTGGCCGCGAACGCGCCTGCAATGAACATGGCCGTGCTGCCCGGCACGAAGGTGCCGACGAAGGCGAGCGACTCGAGGAACGCGGCGCACACGACGAAGGCGAGCGTCCACGCGGGATGCGTGCCGAGCAGGTGCAGCAGATGGTTGTAGGTATGCTCCATCGCGGGCGGGTTCGTTCGGACGCTCGCGCGCTGCGCGAGAGGCGGTCGGAGACGGATACGAACCGCGCGCTCGCGGGAAGCGGCGCGCGGCCTCAAGCGCAATATAACCGGGTGCGCCGAACCGCGTGCGGAGGGAGTCTTCGAGCGATGGGGCAAGTTGCCGCGTCGCGCGAACGGCGACGCGGCGGGCGGGCGATTACAGCGAACCCGCGAGTTCCGGCACGACCGCGAACAGATCGCCCACGAGGCCGTAATCGGCCACGCTGAAGATCGGCGCTTCTTCGTCCTTGTTGATGGCAACGATGACCTTCGAGTCTTTCATGCCCGCGAGATGCTGGATGGCGCCCGAGATACCGACGGCCACATAAAGCTGCGGCGCGACGATCTTGCCCGTTTGGCCGACCTGGAAGTCGTTCGGCACGTAGCCCGCGTCCACGGCGGCACGCGAGGCGCCGAGGGCCGCGCCGAGTTTGTCGGCGAGCGGCTCCAGCACCTTCGTGTAGTTCTCGCCGCTGCCGAGGCCACGGCCACCCGAAACGATGATCTTCGCGCTCGTGAGTTCCGGGCGATCGAGCTTGGTGACTTCTCGGCTCACGAACTGCGAGAGACCACTGTCTGCGGCCGCTTCGATCTTTTCCACCGAGGCGCTGCCGCCTTCCGCCGCGACCGGGTCGAAGCCCGTTGCGCGAACCGTGATGACCTTGATCGGATCCGCCGATTGCACCGTGGCGATGGCGTTGCCCGCGTAGATCGGACGCTCGAACGTATCGGCGCTATCCACAGCGGTGATGTCGCTGATCTGCGCAACGTCGAGCTTCGCAGCGATGCGCGGCGCGACGTTTTTACCTGCGGCCGTAGCGGGCGCGAGGATGTGCGAGTAGTTCTTCGCGATGGCGAGCACCGTCGCTTCGACGTTTTCCGCGAGGCCTTGTTCGAGTTGCGGCGCATCGGCGAGCAGCACCTTCGCCACGCCTGCGATCTTCGCGGCGGCGTCGGCGGCGGCTTGCGCGTTGTGACCCGCGACCAGCACGTGGACGTCGCCACCGATCTTCTGTGCTGCTGCAACCGTGTTGAGCGTTGCAGCCTTGATCGACTGATTGTCGTGTTCAGCAATAACCAGCGTTGTCATTTTTCGGCTCCCCTTACAGCACCTTGGCTTCGGTCTTCAGCTTCTCGACCAGCGTCTTCACGTCCGGCACCTTCACGCCTGCGCTGCGCTTGGGCGGTTCGGCGACCTTGAGCGTCTTCAGACGCGGCGTGACATCCACGCCGAGGTCTTCGGGCTTGATCGTTTCGAGCGGCTTCTTCTTTGCCTTCATGATGTTCGGCAGCGTGACGTAGCGCGGCTCGTTCAGGCGCAGGTCCGTGGTCACGACAGCGGGCAGCGTCAAAGACAGCGTTTCCGCGCCGCCATCGACTTCACGCGCGACCGTGGCCTTGCCATCGGCAACCGTCACTTTCGAGGCGAACGTCGCTTGCGGCAGATTCGCGAGCGCGGCGAGCATCTGGCCAGTCTGATTCGAATCGTCGTCGATGGCTTGTTTGCCGAGAATCACGAGCTGCGGTTGCTCTTTATCGACCAAAGCCTTCAGCAATTTAGCCACCGCCAACGGCTGCAAATCCTCGCTCGACTCCACGAGAATCGCACGGTCCGCGCCAATCGCGAGCGCCGTGCGCAGCGTTTCCTGCGCTTGCGTCACACCGCACGACACGGCGATCACTTCGGTCGCCACGCCCGCTTCCTTCAAACGCACCGCCTCTTCAACGGCGATCTCGTCGAACGGATTCATCGACATCTTCACGTTGGCGATATCCACACCCGTGCCATCCGACTTCACACGGACCTTCACGTTGTAATCAACTACGCGTTTAACCGGTACGAGAATCTTCACTGCCACTCCTCCTTGACTCATAGGGATTCGATGGGATTCGAATGGACTCAAATAACGCCGTTGCGTCGTAAATCGGCCAGTTCCTGCGGCGAATAGCCGAGCACTTCCTGAAGCACGTCTTGCGTGCCCTCTCCGAGTTGCGGTGGCGCGTGGCGCACGGGCATGCGTTCGCCGTCGAAACGCCACGGCGGCGCAAGCACGGGCGTGCTGCCGCTCGCCGTATGCGGGTGCGGTTGTTGCGTGACGAGACCCGCATCGGTGGCGCGCGGCGAAAGCAGCGCTTCGCGCAAGCCCGCGACTTCACCGCACGGAATGCCCGCTTGCGCGAGACGTTCGAGCAGCCACGCGCGCGAGCGGCTGCCCAGTTCGCGCGTGATCTCGGGCAGGAGCGTGGCGCGATGCTGCGAGCGCAGGATGTTGGTCGCGTAGCGCTCGTCGCTCGCGAGATCGGGGCGCTCGATCACTTCGCGGCAAAAGCGCTCGTACTGACTCGTATTGCCCACGGTGATGACGAGCGGGCCATCGGCGGCGTCGAACACGCCATACGGCACGATCGACGGATGCGCGTTGCCGTAGCGCGGCGGATCTTCGCCCATCACGAGCGCTTCGAGCCCGTAGTAAGCGGTGATCATCAGGCCGCAATCGAACAGCGCCATTTCGATGTGACGCCCGCGCTGCGTGCGCTCGCGCTCGAACAGCGCGGCCAGCATGGCCTGCGCCGCATACATGCCGGTGAACAGGTCGACGGCGGCCACGCCGAATTTCAGCGGCGGCCGGTTCGCTTCGCCGTTCAGCGCCATCAGGCCCGCCTCGCCCTGCACCACGAGATCGTAGCCGGGGCGGCTCGCTTCGGGGCCGCTGCGGTCGTAGCCCGAAATCGAGCAATAGATGAGACGGTCGTTGTGCGCGCGCAGTTGCTCGTAACCGAGGCCGAGCTTTTCCGCGCCGCCGAACTTGAAGTTCTGCACGACCACGTCGCAGGTTTGGGCGAGGTCCTGCGCGATGCGCCGGCCCTCGGCGGTTTGCAGATCGAGCGTGACCGAGCGCTTGTTGCGGTTCACGCTGTTGAAGTACGCGGTTTCGGTCTTGCCGATACGTACGCCCCAGTCGCGCGTGTCGTCGCCGCGTTGCGGATGCTCGACCTTGATGACTTCCGCGCCGAGATCGCCGAGCACCATCGCGCTCCACGGTCCCGCGAGAATGCGCGAGAAGTCGAGCACACGCACGCCCGCGAGGGGCAAGCGGTCAGGTTCGGTGGACATCGGAGGGCACTCCTTGTTCGTTGTGGACGCAACGGTATACGCCGCGCCCGTGGCGGTGGTTCAGGCCGCTTCGCGCCCGAACGCGATATAGCGCGCGAGATGATGATCCTCGTCGCCGAGTTGATGATCGATCATCACGAGGCGCTTCGCGTAATGCGCGAGCGGCAGTTCCCACGTCATGCCAATGCCGCCGTGCAGCTGGATCGCTTCCTCGGCCACGCGCGCGCCAATCCGCCCGATCGTGTACTTCGCCGCCGATAGCGCGCGTTCGCGTTGCGCGCGCGGCGCTTCGATAGCGGCCGCCGCGTTGATCACCGCCGAGCGCGCCTGCTCGATTTCGAGCAGCACGTCGGCCATGCGGTGTTGCAACGCCTGGAAGCTGCCGATCGGCACGCCGAACTGCTTGCGCGTGCGCAGATAGTCGAGCGTGAAGTCGCGCGCCACGTCCATCGCGCCGAGCGCTTCGGCCGCGAGCGCGAGCACGCCGTAACCGCGCGCGTGTTCGAGCGTGGCGAAGCCGCTGCCTTCGGTGCCTGCGAGCGCGTCCGCGTCGACTCGCACGTTGTCGAACGTGACTTCCGCCGCGCGGCCGCCGTCGATTTTCGCGTAGCCGCGCACGTTCACGCCCGCCGCATCGCGCGGCACGACGAAGAGCGAAATGCCCGCTTCGTCGAATGCCTCGCCCGAGGTGCGTGCCGAAACGAGCAGCACGTTGGCGTGTTCCGCCTGCTGCACGACGCCTTTCGCGCCGTTCAACACGTAGCCGCCGTCTTGCTGTTCGGCGCGCGTGCTCACGCGGGCGTCTTCGTAATGCGAGCCCGGTTCGTCGTGCGCGAGCGCCGCGACTTGCGAGCCGTCGATGAACGAGGCGATGCGCGTGCGCTGTGCCGCGTTACCCGCGTGCGCGAGCGCGCGGCCGACGATCAGCGTGTCGAGAAACGGCTCGACGACGAGACCGCGCCCGAGCGCTTCGAACACCACGGCGATATCGAAACCCTGGCCGCCGAAGCCGCCGTCGGCTTCATCGAAGAGCGCGCCGATCACGCCCAGTTCGGCGAATCGCTGCCACATATCGGCACTGAAGCCCGACGTGGAGCGCGCGATTGTATCGCGCGTGCTGAAACCGTACTGCTCCGCGATAAAGCGATTGAGCGTGTCCGCGAGCATGCGGCGATCTTCGGTATGCTGGAAATTCATCGCGCAATCCTTAGAGCCCGAGCATCATCTTCGAGATGATGTTCTTCTGGATTTCGTTGGAGCCACCGAAAATCGACAGCTTGCGGTTGTTGAAGTATTGCGCGGCGGCGCTCGCGGCTTCTTCGGGGCCCGCGTTCGCGCCCGCGTCATCCTCGCCCAGCGCTTCTTCAATGAACGGCGCGGCATACGGTCCCATCGCGCGCCGCAGCAGCGACGAAATCTCCTGGCGAATTTCGGTGCCGCGAATCTTCAGCATCGAACTTTCCGCGCCCGGCACGCCGCCGCCCGCGACGGCCGCAATCACGCGCAGGTTGGTCGTCTTCATGTTCTCGAGGTCGATCTCTACGCGGGCGAGACGCGCGGCGAATTGCGGATCTTCCGCGAGCGGCTTGCCGTTGCGCGTGACTTTCTGCGCGGCGCGCTTCAGCCGCGCGAGCGCGGCCACGGAGAACCCCACGCCCGCGATGTTCGTGCGCTCGTAGGTGAGCAGATACTTCGCGTAGGTCCAGCCTTTGTTTTCTTCGCCGACGAGATTCGCCGCCGGTACGCGCACGTCGGTGAAAAAGACCTCGTTGACTTCGTGCTCGCCGTCGAGCGTGACGATGGGGCGTACTTCGATGCCGGGCGTGTTCATGTCGATCAGCAGAAAGCTGATGCCTTCCTGCTTGCGCACGTCCGTGGCGGTCCGCACGAGGCAGAAGATCATGTTCGCGTAGTGGCCGAGCGTGGTCCACGTCTTCTGGCCGTTCACGACGTAGTGATCGCCGTTTTCATCCGTTTTGCGCGTGGCCATGGTGCGCACGGCCGCGAGGTCGGAGCCCGCGCCCGGTTCGGAATAGCCCTGGCACCACCAGTCCGAGCCGTCGAGAATGCGCGGCAGCCAGTGGCGCTTTTGCGCTTCGCTGCCGTATTTGATGAGCACGGGGCCGAGCATGTTCACGCCGAACGGCACGATGCGCGGCGCGGCGGCAATCGCGCATTCGTTCTCGAAGATGAACTTCTGCACGGCGTTCCAGCCGGGGCCGCCATACTCCTTCGGCCAGTGGTTCGCGAGCCAGCCCTGTTCGTGGAGGATCGCGTGCCACGCGGCCATGTCGTCGCGCGTGAGGCGCTTGCCGTTGCGTACCTTGTCGGCAATCCGCTGCGGCAAACGCTCGCGCAGGAACGCGAGCACCTCGCCGCGGAACGCCTCTTCTTCGTTGGTGAATGTCAGATCCATGCTTGTGCTCCCGCTTTACACCGCTTCGTTGAGGCTGGCGAAGTTCGCGCCGCGCTCGACCAGTTCGACCAGCAGCGGCGAGGGCTTCCAGAACAGCGGATCTTCCTTCGCGAACGCGCGGATGTCGGCGAGCACGTTGGCGAGGCCCACGGTATCGGCGTATTTCATGGGGCCGCCGCGATAGCGCGGGAAGCCGTAGCCGTACACGAGCGTCACGTCCACGTCGAGCGGGCGCAGCGCGATGCCCTCGTGCACGACGTTCGCGCCTTCGTTGATCATGGCGGCCATGTAGCGGCGGATGATGTCCTCGTCGCTGAAGCTGCGCGGCTCGATACCGGCGCGTTCGCGTTCGGCGCGAATGATCGCTTCGACTTCGGGGTCGGGCGAGCCCGTGCGCGCGCCTTCCGGGTACAGATAGAAGCCGCGGCCCGTCTTCTGGCCGAACCAGCCGCGCTCGCACAGGCGGTCGGCGATCTGCACGTAGCGCGCGTTCGGATCGCGCGTGGCGGCGCGGCGCTTGCGCGTGGCCCAGCCGATGTCGCCGCCCGCGAGGTCGATCACCTGGTACGGGCCCATCGCAAAGCCGAAGTCGCGAATGGCCTTGTCGATCTGATACGGCGAGGCGCCGTCTTCCATCACGTGGTCGGCGGCCGTGCGATACACCGCGAGCAGGCGATTGCCGATGAAACCGTCGCACACGCCCGCGCGCACCGGCACCTTGCGCAGCTTCTTCGCGAGTTCGAAGGCGGTCGCCACGACGTCGGCGCTCACCTGCTTCGGCACCACCACTTCGAGCAGCTTCATGATGTTGGCGGGCGAGAAGAAGTGCAGGCCCACCACGTCCTGCGGGCGCTTGATGCTGCTGGCGATCGCGTCGATGTCGAGATACGAGGTGTTGGTCGCGAGCACGGCGCCCGGCTTGCACACGCGGTCGAGTTCGGCGAACACGGCCTGCTTCACGTTCATGTCCTCGAACACGGCTTCGATCACGAGGTCGGCGTTCGCGAGCGCATCGTACGACGTGCTGCCGCTGTAGCGCGCGAGCACCTGCGCCTTCGCTTCGGGCGTCATGCGGCCCTTCGCGACGAGGCCGTCGTAGACCTTCTCCACATGCGCGCGGCCGCGCGCGAGCGAGGCGTCGTCGCGTTCGATCATCGTCACGGGCAGGCCCGAATCGAGCACGGCCACGGCGATGCCGGCGCCCATGGTGCCGCCGCCGATCACGCCAACGCTCTCGATGGCGCGCGGTTTCGCGGCCTTCGTTTCGGGCGCCTTCTGCACTTCGCGCTCGGCGAAGAAGGCGTGCACGAGGCCCGCGCGCTGCGGGCTGTCGAGGCATTCGAGAAACTGCTTGCGCTCGAAGCGCAGGCCTTCGTCGAACGATTGATCGAGCGCGGTCTGCACGCAATCGACGATCTTGAGCGGCGAGAACAGGCCGCGCGACTTCTTCGCGGTGTCGGCGCGCGCGGTGTCGATGGCGGCTTGCGCGGCGGCGCGGTCGGCGAGACCGTGCGCGTCGCGCGTACGGCGCACGTGGGCGTGGCTCGCGAGCAGTTCCTGCGCGTAGGCGAGGCCTTCGGCGAGGATGTCGTCGCTGGCGCCCACGCGGTCGACGAGACCGAGCTTGAGCGCTTCCTGCGCGCTCGCGTGGCGGCCGCTCAGCATCAGCGAAAGCGCGGCCTCCGCGCCGATCAGACGCGGCGTGCGCTGCGTGCCGCCCGCGCCCGGCAGCAGGCCGAGTTGCACTTCGGGCAGGCCGAGCTTCGCCCCCGCGACGGCGAGCCGGTAGTGCGCCGAGAGCGCGACCTCGAGGCCGCCGCCGAGCGCCGCGCCGTGAATGGCCGCGATCACGGGCTTGTGGCACGCCTCGATGCGGTTGCACACGTCGGGCAGCGCGGGCGGTTGCGGCGGCTTGCCGAACTCGCGGATGTCGGCACCCGCGATGAAGTTGCGGCCCGCGCCCACCAGCAGCACGGCCTGCACGGCGTCGCTCGACTCCGCGTGTTCGATGGCGGCGGCGAGACCGCGGCGCACCTCGACGGACAGCGCATTCACCGGCGCGTGGTCGATGGTGACGAGCAGGACTTTGCCGCGCAGTTCGTGAGTCACGGGGGGGACGGAGGAAGCGGACGATGCAGTGACGCTGTCGGTTGCCATGAAGCTGTCTCCAGAATGAGGGCCGGTTCGCGGGAAGTCCGCGCAGGAATTCGAGTTTGGCTTCGATTGTCGTCACGTTAAGTCCAATTGACAATCCCATCGCTCATTGACAGACTGTCAAAGAAATTTTGACAATGAAGGCGCTACCTTGGACGTCAACGCGTTGACCCTGCTCTGCGAAATTCTCGACGCGGGCAATCTGAGCGAGGCGGCGCGGCGGCTCAAGATGAGCCGCGCGAACGTCAGCTACCACCTCAACCACCTCGAAAAGTCGGTCGGCCTGCAACTCGTGCGGCGCACCACGCGGCGCGTCGAGCCCACCGAAATCGGCCTCAAGCTTTACGAGCATGGCCGCGCTATCCAGAACGCGCTGCTCGCGGCGCGCGAGTCAGTTTCCACGCTGGGACAAAGTCTGCAGGGGCGCGTGCGGCTTTCGGTGCCGAGCGGCTACGGCCAGCTCGTGATGTCGGACTGGCTGATCGACTTCAAGCGCCTGTATCCGGGCATCGTGCTCGACGTGATGTTCGAGAATCGCGTGGAAGACCTGCTGCGCGACGAAGTCGACATCGCCGTGCGCGTGATGCATGAACCGCCGCAGAATCTCGTGGCGCGCGACATGGGGCAGGTGAAGTACATTGCGTGCGCCTGCACGGCGTGGGCGCAAAAGCACGGCATGCCGCACACGCTCGAAGACCTCGCGCGCGCGCCCGTGATCACGGCCACGGTGGTCGGGCGTCAGTTGCGGCTTGCGGGCTATCTCGGCGAGGAACGGCACGAGGTGTTGCTCGAACCGTCGATTATTTCGGAGAACTTTTTATTCTTGCGGCAATCGATTCTGGCGGGGCTGGGCGTGGGCATCGTGCCCGACTACGTGATGCACGACGACCTTCGCAACGGCGCGGCCGTCACCTCGCTCGACACGTGGCGCCTGAGCATTTTCGGCACGCACATGTACATGCTCTACATGCCGAACCGGCACCACACGCGCGCGGCTTCCACCTTCATCGACTACGTGTTGAACGAAGCGCGCAAGACGGGCCGGGGCGCCGCCGCGTAAAGGGTGTTACGCGGGCGTTGAACGCGCGTTCACGCGGCGGCATTCCCACTCGGGTGTTACTGATTCGTGAGCGCGTTGATGTACTCGGCGCTCGGCTGCGAGGTGTTGCCGCCTTGCGCGACCAGAATGTGGAACTGACCCGGCGTGAGCTGCGAGAGCGTGCCCGCGGTCGGTACCGTGGTGATGAGCCAGTCGGCGTTATTGTTGATGCTGATCGTGGGCGACTGATAGATCGGCGTCTTGCTGCCGGCCACCGTGGCGATCACCACGTAATTGCCGCCGCTCAGGTAGAGCGAGTCCTGACCGCTCGCGGGCACGGCGTTCTTGTAGTTCACGCCGGCCATCGTCGGCGAAATGTTGGCGATGGCGGTGCCCGGCGCGACCACGTACATGTCGAGGTTTTGCGCATTGACCGTGGCGTTGAACGCGCGCACGCGGGCGCTGTTCGAGAGCACGCCCTTGTCGAACGGATCGTCGATCAGGCCGATGTCGCCGCCCGTGAGCGAGGGCAGCGCGAGCACGGTGTATTCATGGCCTTTCGCGACGTCGGGGAAATTGCCGCTCGCCAGCGCCGTGGTCGTGCCAGTGCTCGCATACGACACGTTCGTATTGCCCGTGTTGATATTGGCGAAATTCGTCACTTGCTTATACGGGATGTTCGGCTGCAATACGCTGCCGTTCACCAGGAAGTCGACATTCGGGCCGCCGGGCAGCGCGTGCACGAAGTGAATCTCGGGGTTTTGCAGGCCCAATTCCTTGGCCACGTCGCTGCCGCCGCCTCCGCATGCGGTGAGCAGAGCTGCCGCGCTTGCGAGTGCGGCCAGAGTGCGAATCGTCTTCATCGTCCACCTCATCTGTTTCGTTCAGGCTGTATGGAAGCGCGGCGCTCTTGCATCGACGCATGATGTCGATAACAGGACCACGCTGTTGTTATTGCGCACGGTGTTATTACGCCGGCGTTGAAGCCAGCAATACCCGATTCGGGCGAGCACGCTCCGCAATCGGCGTGCCGCAGGGTGGAATTGGTGCAGTGCGTGTGAGTGGCGCGCGACGTGCGCATGCAGACGCAGGCGGCATTTCATCGGCATGACATGCGCAAACTCACTGCGATAAAGCGATTCGATGTTGCGCGCTGGGAGCGTGGCGTGAGATCGGCGTTCGAAGCGATGCTTGAAAACGTCGCAACCTTTACAACGAGCAATGGCAGCTTTTACGCGCGCCAGATTTGAACGACGATACCGAGCGATAAGCGAGTGAGTTCGGGGCGGCGTGCACACGTGCGGCGGGCTACGCGCGGCGGGCTACGCGTCGCTTTTCGGGTTCGCGGCTTGCGCTCGCGCGGGGTTGGCCGGCTCGTCGTGAACGGGCGGGCGGCCGCGCGTGGCTTCGCTCACTTTCACGCGCTGCTGGATACCCGCCTTCGCGAGCATATGTGCGCTGATTGGCGCCGTGAGAAACAGAAACGCGGGAATCAGCAACTCGTGCAGGCTGGCGTACTCGTTATGTACCGTGAAATACAGCACTGAGGCGAGCACGACGCCGCCAACGCCCAGCGTTGTCGACTTGGTCGGGCCGTGCAGGCGCATGAAAAAGTCGGGCAAACGCGCGAGCCCGATCGCACCGATCAGCGTGAATGCGCTGCCCACCAGCAGCAGGATGCAGACGATCGCTTCAATCACGGTTGACATGGCGGTCTCCGCTCGGTTAGTGCCATTGGCTCAATTGAGTTCGATGATGTCGCCACGCTGCAAATACTTCGTGAGCGCCACCGTCGCGACGAAACCCATCACCGCCATGAGCAGCGCGATTTCGAAGAACAGGGTCGAGCGCAAGCGAATGCCGTAGACGACGATCAGCGCGATCGCGTTGATGTTGAGCGTGTCGAGCGCGACCAGCCGGTCGGGCAGCGAAGGCCCGCGCACGAGTCGCGCGAGCGTGAGCAGAAAGGCGAGGCCGAGAATCGCGAGCGATACCGGAATGGCAATGGCTAGCATGCGAAGATCTCCATCAGCGGCGCTTCGTAGCGGGTTTTGATCAACGCGACGAGCGCGGCTTCGTCGGCCAGATCGAGCACGTGCACCACGAGCCGCGTGCGGTCGTCGGAGAGTTCGGCGCACAGCGTGCCGGGGCTCAGCGAGACGATGCTGATGAGCGCCGTGAGCGCGATTTCGTGCGTGCTGTCGAGCGGCACCTCGATGAACGCGGGGCGCAGGCGTCGGGTCGGGCCGAGCACGAGCAGGGCGACTTCGGCATTGGCCACGACGATATCGATGAGCACGTGTCCCGCGAGCCGCGCGAGCCGCCATGGCTTGCCGAAGCGCACCGGTTGCAGCCACAGGCCTTCGCCCACGGCGAACGATATCGCGCTGCCGAGGAACGCGCCGAGCAGCACGTTGCCGGGCGAAACGTCGTTCATCAGCAGCAGCCAGCAGAGCAGCAGCACGAGGCTGAGCCACGGGTGCGGAAAGAGCCTCTTGAGCATCGTCAGCTCCCTTGGGCGGGCGCGCGCAGGATCGCCTGCACGTAGGCGTCGCGGTCGAGCAATTGCGCGGCCGTGGCGTCGAGATAATGCTTGAGCGGACCCGCGAACACGGTCACGCCGATCACACCCGCGAGCAGCAGCGCGCACGCGGCGAGTTTGATGCGGCTGCCGTGCGGCGCGACGCGCGGGCCCGCGTTTGCGGCCGGCATCGCCCACAGGAGCCGCGTGCCTGTGCGGCTCAACGCGACAATGGAGAGCAGCCCCGAGATCAGCACGGCGGGCCACAGCACCACGGCCTGCGAGAGCGGCGCGGCGGCGAGCACCATGGCCTTGCCGAGAAAGCCCGAGAGCGGCGGCAAGCCCGCGGCGCCCACGGCGGCCGCCAGGTAAAGCGCGGCGGCCGAGTTGGTGGGCCACGGCGTTGATGCGCCGGCAGCCGCTTTTGTTGCGGGCGCAACGTTCACGCGAGCGGTCGCGGGTTCGAGATCGGCGTCGGGGGTGATGGCGGGCGCGGCCGCGTCGTCGAGCGATTCGAGCGAGCCGGGTTCGGGCGTGTCGCCCGCGTTGTGCGTCGAGGCGAGCGGCTCGGGCTCCAGCGTGTCGGCAAGCAGGAACAGCGCGCCCGTGCACAGCGTCGTGCTGATGAGGTAGTAGAGCAGCGCGCTCCACGCGAGCACCGTTTGCATCGACGCCGCCGCGATCAGCAAACCCACCGAAACGAGCACGAGAAAGCCCGTGGTGGTCTTGAGGCTCGACACGGCCAGCGCGCCGAGCGCGCCATACACGATCGTGGCGATGGCGAGCCACCACGCCCAGTCGTGCATGAACGCGTCGAGCACGCCGCCCGCGCCGCCGAACACCAGCGCGTCGCAGCGCAGCATCGCGTAGATGCCGACCTTCGTCATGATCGCAAAGAGCGCCGCCACCGGACCGATGGCGCTGCGATACGCCTGCGGCAACCAGAACGACATCGGAAAGACCGCGGCCTTGAGGCCGAATACGAGCATGAGCGTCGCGCCCGCGTACTGCGCAAGTGGCAGCGTGGCCGCGTCGAGATGCGCGAGACGTTCGCCCATGTCGGCCATGTTGAGCGTGCCCGTGATGCCGTACAGCACGCCCAGCGCGATCAGGAAAAACGACGAGCCCACGAGGTTCATCAGCAGATAGTGCAGGCCGTTGCGCACGCGCCGCTGGCCGCCGCCGTGCAGCAGCAACGCGTACGACGCGATCAGCAACAGCTCGAAGAACACGAACAGATTGAAGAGATCGCCCGCGAGAAACGCGCCGTTCAGGCCCATCAGTTCGAATTGCACGAGCGCGCGGAAATAGCGCCCGCGGCGTGCGTCCGCGCTGGTCGTGCCGAGCAGGCAGCAGCTCGCGAGCACGGCGGTGAGCACGAGCATGAGCGCACCGAGGCGATCCAGTTGCAGCACGATGCCGAACGGCGCGCGCCACGCGCCGAGCGCATAGCTGGCGATTTCGCCTTGCGCCGCGCCCGCCGCGAGCGCGAGCGACACGGGCAGCAAGGCGAGCGTGGCAACCACGTTGAGCGCGCGTTGCAGGCGCTTCGCGCGCAACGGCAACGCCACGATCGCGCCAGCGGCGAACAGCGGGATCAGGATGGGCAGAATGAGCGCGTGGGTCATGCGCCGTCCACGTGATCGGTGCCGTCGATGGCGAGGGCACGCAGCGCGAGCACGACCGTGAACGCCGTCATGGCGAAGCCGATCACGATGGCCGTGAGCACGAGCGCTTGCGGCACGGGATCGGCGTAATGCGCGCCGTTGGCGATCACGGGCGGCTGGCCCACGGAAAGCCGCCCCATGCCGAGCAGGAAGAGATTGATCGCATACGAGAACAGGGTGATGCCGAGTATCACCGGCAACACGCGCGCGCTGAGCAGCAGATAAATGCCGCTGGCGCACAGCACGGCGATCGCAGTGGCGAAGGCGGCTTCCATCAGCTTTTCTCCACGGATTGCATGTCTTTGTCGCGCACGCCGAGGTGCGACACGATCGTGAGCGTCGTGCCCACCACCGCGCCCATCACGCCGAGATCGAACAACATGGCGGTGCTCAATTCGATCTCGCCGATGAGCGGAATGTGCAGATGCCCGAACGCGCTCGTGAGAAAAGGCTGGCCGAATGCGAGCGCACCCAGACCCGTTGTGGCCGCAACGAGCAGGCCGAGGCCCGCGAGCGCGCGATAGTTGATGCGGATGCGCGATTCGGTCCAGAGCACGCCGCTCGCCACGTATTGCAGCAGCAGCGCGACCGACACGATGAGCGAAGCGATGAAACCGCCGCCCGGCAGGTTGTGGCCGCGCAGGAAGACGAATACGGCCACGAGGATCGTGAGCGGCAGCATGAGACGCGCGAGGATCGCGAGCAGCAACGGATGCGATTGCGACGACCACGGCAAACCGCCCGGCCCGGTGTCGGGCGCCTTGAGGCGCAGGCCGCGCAGCAGCGCTTTCACGGCGAGGCCGGCGACCACGAGCACGCTGACCTCGACCAGGGTGTCGAAGCCGCGAAAATCGACGAGGATCACGTTCACGACATTATGGCCGCCGCTGCCCGGCAGCGCGTTCGCGAGAAAGAACGGCGCGATGCCGGCCACGGGTGCGCGCGTCATCACGGCATAGGCCACGCCGCCGAGCATCGCGCCGCCCGCGATGGCGAGCACGGCGTTGCGCACACGCGCGGGCAGCGGTTCGATCGTGCGCTGCACGACGGGCAGGAAGTAGATCGCGAGCACGAGCAACAGCACCGTGACCACTTCCACGGAGATTTGCGTGAGCGCGAGATCGGGCGCGGAAAAGCGCACGAACGCGAGCGTCACGAGCAGGCCGCACGTGCTCAGCATGACGAGCGCGTAGAGCGTATTCGCGCGCACGGCCACCACGCCGATCGACAGCAACGCGATCAGCGCGAGACCGATGAGCGTGACGGGGTCGATGGGCGCGGAGCGATACGCGCCGTCGAACGAGGCGAGCGCGAGCAGCGCGGCGCCCGGCACGATCAGCATGGCCGCGATCATCCACGCGAGGTAGGCGGGCAGCGAGCGCGTTTCGAACATGCGCACGATCGCGCCCGCGCCTTTTTCCAGGCGCTGCACGAGGCGGTCGAAGCCTTCGCTCGCGTTCATTTCCGAGAGCCGCGAACGATGATGGCGGAACGCGTCGCGGCGGAAGAAGAACAGCAGCGCGCCCGCGATCATTGACGCCGCGCTCATCACGAGCGGCACGTTGACGCCGTGCCAGATGCTCAGGCTGTAGGCGGGCACCACGCCACCCAGCGCGAACCACGCGGCCGACTCGAGCATTCTGCCGATGGTGTGTTGCGGCGCGAGTCCGACGAGCAGACAGATCACCACGAGAATTTCCACCGGCAGCTTCATGAAGCGCGGCGGTTCGTGCGGCGGATAGTGCGGCAGGTCGCGGGGCGTTGCGCCGTCGAAGAACACGCCCCACACGAAGCGCAGCGAATACGCCACGGAAAGCGCGGCGGCCACCACGGCGAGCGCGGGAATCAGCCAGTTGAAGTCGCCGAGCAGATCTTGCGCGAGCGTTTCGCCGAAGAACATCTCCTTCGACAGAAAGCCGTTCAGCAACGGCACGCCCGCCATTGCCAGCGACGCCACGCTCGCGAGCGCGCACGTATGCGGCATGTAACGGCGCAGCCCGCGCAAACGGCCGAGATCGCGCGTGCCGGTTTCATGATCGATGATACCGGCCGCCATGAACAGCGACGCCTTGAATACCGCGTGATTGAAGGTGTGAAACAGCGCGGCGACGGTGGAAAGCTGCGTGTCGAGACCGAACAGCAGCACGATGAGGCCGAGATGACTGATGGTGGAGTAGGCGAGCAGGCCCTTGAGGTCGCGCTGCACGAGCGCCATGCCTGCGCCGCCCGTGAGCGTGACGAGGCCGATCAGACTCGTCACGTAGAAAAACAGGTCGGTGCCTTCGAGCACGGGATAAAACCGCGCGATGAGGAAGATGCCGGCCTTCACCATCGTTGCCGAATGCAAATAGGCGGACACGGGCGTGGGCGCCGACATCGCGTGCGGCAGCCAGAAGTGAAACGGAAATTGCGCCGACTTCGTGCACGCCGCGAACAGCACGAGCAGCAGGATGGCGGGATAGAGCGGATTGCGCTGCACTTCGCCCGCATGCGCGAGCACGACGCCGAGATCGTAACTGCCGCACACGCGGCCGAGCAGCAATACGGCGGCCAGCAATGCGAGGCCGCCCGCGCCCGTGATGGTCAACGCCATGCGGGCGCCGCGCCGCGCTTCGGGCCGCGAAGGCCAGAAGCCGATCAGCAGGAACGAGACGAGACTCGTGAGTTCCCAGAAGCTGACGAGCAGCAGCAGATTGTTCGAGAGCACGACGCCGAGCATCGCGCCCATGAACAGCAGCAACAGCGCATAGAGGCGCGGCAACGACTCGCTGCCCGCGAGGTAGTAGCGCGCATAGATGAAGACGAGCAGGCCGATCGCGAGCACGAGCAGCGCGAACATGAACGCGAGGCCGTCGAGCCGCAGCGCGAAGTCGAGACCGAGTTCGGGTATCCAGTCCGCACGCCATTGCAGCACGCCGAAGGTGGGCATGCCGATGCGTTCGCTCGCGAGCAGGCCGAGGCCGAGCAGCGCGGCGGCGAACGCGGCCCACGTGCCCGCCGCGGGCGCGCGATGCCGCGTGAACGCCACCAGCGCCACTGCGACGAACGGTATTACGACGAGCCACGCCAATGCCATTCGACACTCCCCCGTATTCGATAGAGCGGCAAGGCGCGCCCCCGTTGAAGCGGGGCGCGCCGCAGACTACGATCATAGCCGCAAACGGGGACGGAATTGTGTTGTGTGGCTGCCGGCGTGCGTGGTGCGCGGTGCGCTTCGTCGCGTTATTCGGGCTGATCGCGGTCGCGCAGCAGATCGTGGAGGCTGCGCGACGCTGGCTTCAAAGGTGTGCGATGTTGGGTCCAACCCATTTGCTGCGCGGGCGCGAAACCGCGCAAACGCGTCGCGGCCCAACGCAGCGCGCGCCAGGCACGCGGATGCGCGAACGCGCCGCTCCAGAATCGCCAGACGAATTGCTCGCCTCGGCTGTGATTCGCGCCCTGCCCGCGCAGCGGATGCGCGACGCGTTCCGCGGGCGCGCGGTTCGCTTCGGTGCGCAAACGCACGAGCAGTTGGGGAATGGGAATGCGCACGGGGCACACTTCGCCGCACGCGCCGCACAGGCTCGACGCGGTCGGCAAATCGGCGGTTGCGTCGAGACCGAGCAGATGCGGCGAGATGATCTTGCCGATGGGGCCTGGATACGTGGTCCCGTACGCATGCCCGCCGATGCGCGTGTACACGGGGCAATGATTCATGCACGCGCCGCAGCGAATGCACTGGAGCGTGGCGCGCAATTGCGCGTCGGCCCAGGCCTGGCTGCGGCCGTTGTCGAGCAGCACCAGATGCACTTCGCGCGGGCCGTCCCGTTCGCCCGCACGGCGCGGACTGCTGATGAGGTTGAAGTACGTGGTGATCGGCTGACCGGTGGCGGAGCGCGTGAGCAGGCTCGACAGCGGCACGATATGCGCGAGTTTTTCGACTACTTTCTCCATGCCCATGATCGCGATATGCACGTCGGGCACCGTGGTCGAGAGGCGCCCGTTGCCTTCGTTTTCGACGAGCCAGAGCGTGCCCGTGTCGGCGGCGGCGAAGTTCACGCCGGAAAGACCGATCTGCGCATCCACGAACTCGCGGCGCAGCGCGCGGCGGCCGGTTTGAATCAGCGTGTCGACGTCTTCGGTATAAGGCGTGTCGGGAATGTGGCCCTCGAATAGTTCGCCGATGTCGCCTTTCGTTTTGTGGATCGCGGGCATGACGATATGCGAGGGCTTTTCGCCGGCGAGCTGCACGATGTACTCGCCCATGTCCGACTCGATGCAGGTCACGCCGCGCCCGGCGAGATAGTGATTCAGCTCGATCTCCTCGCTCGCCATCGACTTGCCCTTGATGATGCGCGTGGCCGCGTGGTGTTGCGCGATGGCATGCACGATGCGATTCGCTTCGTCGGCGGTCTCGGCCCAGTGCACCTGGACGCCGTTCTCGCGCAGCTTCGTTTCGAGCCGTTCGAGCAGGTCGGGCAAATGCGCGAGCGCATGCTGACGAATGGCTTCGCCGAGATCGCGCAACGCTTCGAGTTCGCCGGCTTCGGGGAATTGCGCGGCGCGCTTCGTTTGCAGAAAGTCCATCGCGCCGCGAAAACTCTGGCGCAATTGCGGGTCGTCGAGCGCCGTGCGGGCGCGGTCGCGGAATGCCGCGGTCGGCACGAAATGCAGGGGCGTCGTGCTCATGGCGCGTCTCCTTCGACGATGACGACCCACAGCGCGCGCGGTCCATGCGCGCCATACGCCGTGGTCTGCTGAATATCCGAGGTCTTCGAGGGCCCCGAGATCATGACGAGATTGGTGGGCATGCCGTCGTGCCAGCGCTCGGCGGCAGCGGCCGCATGCAGGTCCGCGTGCAGCGTGTGCGCGTGAACGAGCGCCACGTGCAGCGGCGGCACGAGCGAGATCGTGCGCGGCGCGGCGGCGTCGGGCTCGACCACGAGCGTGCCCGTGGCCGCGAGACCCGAGCGCGCGACAGTGAAGCCCGCGTCGATCGTGTCGAAGAGTTCGGCTTTCCACTGCTCGATGGGTTGCGCGAAATCGCGAGCCTCGATGCGGGTTGGCAGCGCATGCGCGAGGGCGTTGCCTTCGGCGCACGCGGTATCGAGCAGTAAGCGTCGCACGCCCGCGCTGGCGAGGCGCTGCGCGAGATCGCTGGCCCATGTCGCCGTGTTGGCGCGGATGACCTGCGCGTGCGCGGCTTCCAGCATGTGGGTGAACCGGGCGATTCGTTCGGATGACGAATCATGAGCGAACGCGCGATATTCGGCGTAATGCTTGTCGATGCGCGCGTCGAGCGCGGCGACGGAGCTTGCCCCGGCAGGGTCCGCGTGGCCACGCAGCTTCGCGAGCATGCGGGCGCGGGCGCTCGTCGTATCGATGATCGTGCTCATGCTGCGCCTCCGGTGCGGCGCCACAGAAATGACGCGAGATGTTCGACTTCAAGCGGCGCGCCACGATGTTCGGCGGCGTGGCCGATGTTGAGCAGGCAGCCGCAATCGGCGGAGACGAGCCGGTTGCAGCCCGTCGCGCACGCCGAGGCGATCTTGTCGGCGACCATCGCGCCCGAGATATCGGGGTGCTTGAGCGAAAACGTGCCGCCGAATCCGCAGCATTCGGACTCGCGCTCGTGCTCCACGCGTGTGACGCCCGGCAGCGCGTCGATGACTTCAACGCCATGCGTGCGCGTGCCCATTTCGCGCCGCGCGCCGCAAGAGGTGTGGAGCACGACGCGCTCGTCGCGTTGCGTATCGGCCTCGAACGCGCCGAAGTCCACGTCGAGCACGCGCACGAGAAATTCGGTGAGTTCGTAGACGCGCTCCGAGAGGTCGCGGGCGCGCGCGGCATCGGCGGAACCGGCGTCGAACAGCGTGGGCCAGTGATGGCGCATCATGCCCGCGCACGAGCCGGACGGCACGATCACGGGCCACGGCTGCCCGAAGAGACCGAGCTGGGCGCGCGCGACTTCGGCCGCCTCGCGCGGGTTGCCGCTGCTGTACGCGGGCTGGCCGCAGCAGCTTTGCTGGCGCGGGAAGTGCACGGTCACGCCTTCGCGTTCGAGCAGCTTGACGGCGTCCAGACCGGCTTGCGGCACGAACAGGTCGATCAGGCAGGTGGCGAAGAGATAGACGTCGGTGGGGCGCGCGGGGTAGGTGCGGGGCTTCATGTCTCGGTGGTGTCGTTATCGGCGTGGCGTTGGGGGCGGCGGGCTATCGGCGCATGATTCCCGTTTCCGCCGCGGCGCTCAAACTGGTTGGACCAGTAGTGTATGCTGTAGGCCGGGCGTAGCGAGCGGAGAGGCGGATGAAGGACAGAGGCACGGAGAGGGACAGCGCGCGCGGCCGCGTGGACGCGGTGTTGCGGCGTATGGAGACGGCGTTGCTCGACGGTACGTGGCGGGCGGGCGAGAAGCTGCCTTCGGAGCGCACGCTCGCGCTCGACTACGCGGTGGCGCGCAACACGGTGCGCGAGGCGATCCAGCGGCTCGCCGCGCGCGGACTCGTGCAGAGCCGGCGCGGCGCGGGCGTGTTCGTGACCGACCAGTTGCGTACGGGCTTTGCCTCGCCGTGGGGCCAACTCGTGGCGGATCACCCGGCGTTGCGCGACGACATCCTCGAATTCCGGCGCGTGCTGGAAGGCGCGACCGCGTATTTCGCGGCATTGCGCGCCAGCGACGACGAACTCGCGGCCATCCGCATGCGGCTGCAGGCCCTTGAGCGCGCCCGTGCCGCCGACGACAAGGCGGCCGAGGCCGCAGCGGACGCGCAACTTCACGAGACGATCGCGCAAGCGTCGCACAACGCCATGTTTCTGCATTTGCACACGAGTGTGCTGGGCGTGCTGCGCGAGCACATCGCGAGCGGCGGCACGGGGTTGCGCGAGCGGCACGACGAGGCGTCGGGGCAACTGCTGCTTCAGCATCGCACGCTGTGCGAGGCCATACTCGCGCGGCGACCCGAAGAGGCGCGCACGGCCATGCAGACCCATATCGACTTTGTGCGCGCGAGCGCGGAGACGCCGGAAAGTGGTCCGACCAGTGCGCCCGAGCGGGCTCGCAAGGCCAGGCGGGCGGCACTGGCGCGTCGGCCGCGGGCAAAGACTGTTACAGTTTGAAGTCGTTTGAACCGGCGGCCGTTGCGCCGCCGGAACACCATGATCCAGGGGAACACGAATGAACGAGCGTGCCGCGCCCATCCTCTCGTTGAGCGCCGTGACGCTGACGGTGAGTGACATCGCACGCTCGATGGCGTTTTACGACGCGCTGGGTTTCGTGCGCAAGCCGGGGCCCGAGGTGCCGGGTTTCGCGTCGTTCGTGCTGGGCGGCCAAGGTGGCGAAGGCGTGGCGGCGGCCTGCTATCTGAACCTGCTGGAAACGCCGCATGGCGCGGTGGGCGGTTGGGGGCGCGCGATCTTCCATGTCGCGGACGTCGACGCGTTCTACGCGCGCGTGACCGAGGCGGGCGCGACGCCCGAATTCGCGCCGCGCGACGCGCCGTGGGGCGAGCGCTATTTCCATGTCGTCGACCCGGACGGCCACGAATTGAGCTTCGCGAAGCCGCTCGCGTGATCTATCGACGAAAAACGCGCGTAAATCGGGCGCGGCAATGCATTTGAAATATTCGTGACACTCGCCGCGCCGATAGTGGCGCGAGGCCGCGTCCGCACGTCACAGCGCGACGCGGGTTGGCAGATACCGAACGAGGAGCAAATCCATGAATGAAATCGATCGCGCAGCCAATGCCGAGATGCAGGAAGCGGAGGCCGAAACGCAACGCCGCCAGCGCCTGCACGAAGAACTGATCGACGCCTACGACGAAGAGCTGGAAATGGAAGTCGATGACCGCTTGCAGGAAGGCGGTCTGGACATCAGCGACGAATCGCGCGCGCTGCGCCGCGTCTATTTCCGCGAGCTGATCCGTCTGCAGGGCGAACTCGTGAAGATGCAGGACTGGATCCAGAGCACGGGCCACCGCCTCGTGGTGATCTTCGAAGGCCGCGACGCGGCGGGCAAGGGCGGCGTCATCAAGCGCATCACGCAGCGCCTGAACCCGCGCATGTGCCGCGTGGCCGCGCTGCCCGCGCCGAACAACCGCGAGCGCACGCAATGGTATTTCCAGCGCTATGCGCAGCATCTCCCGGCGGGCGGCGAAATGGTGCTGTTCGACCGTAGCTGGTACAACCGCGCCGGTGTCGAGCGCGTGATGAACTTCTGCACGGACGAAGAGTACGAAGAGTTCTTCCGCTCGGTGCCCGAGTTCGAAAAGATGCTCGTGCGCAGCGGCATCCAGATCGTCAAATACTGGTTCTCGATTACCGACGACGAGCAGGAAGTGCGTTTCCAGAGCCGTATCGAAGATCCGCTCAAGCAATGGAAACTTTCGCCGATGGACCTCGAAAGCCGCCGCCGCTGGGAAGCGTACACGCACGTGAAGGAAGTGATGCTGCAACGCTCGCACATTCCGGAAGCGCCGTGGTGGGTGGTGCAAGGCGTGGACAAGAAGCGCGCGCGCCTGAACTGCATCAGCCATTTGCTGAGCCAGGTGCCGTATCACGAGGTCGAGCATCCGCAGGTCACGCTGCCCGCGCGCGTGCATCATCCGGATTACATCCGTCAGCCGGTGCCGCAGAGCATGATCGTGCCGGAAATTTATTGACCCACCGGTTGGATCGACACCAATAAAAAAGCCGCGCACCCAGCGCGGCTTTTTTCATTCCGGCCAGCCAACGAGCGGGCGCCTGCCTCATCGCTCGCTCGCCGCCTGCGGCAAACTCAGAACACGTGGCGGAACACCCAGTACAAACCGGCGGCCAGCAGGATCGAAGCGGGCAGCGTGAGCACCCACGCGAGCACGAGGCTGCGCACCGTGCCCCATTGCAGGCCCGAGCCGCTCGCGGCCATCGTGCCGGCCACGCCCGACGAGAGCACGTGCGTCGTCGAAACGGGCAGGCCGTACACGTCGGCGGCACCGATCGTCACCATCGCCACGAGTTCGGCGCTCGCGCCTTGCCCGTACGTGAGGTGCGTCTTGCCGATGCGTTCGCCCACCGTCACCACGATGCGCTTCCAGCCGACCATCGTGCCGAGGCCCAGCGCGATCGCCACGGCCACTTTCACCCACGTCGGGATGAACTTGGTCGCGTGATCGATCTGGCCGCGGAAGTTGTCGATGGCCTTCGAATCGGCGGGCGAGAAGGCCACGGCCTTCTGCTTGTCGATCACGCGGATCGCTTCCGAGATCAGGTACATGTTGTTGCGCACGTTATCGACGACCGATTGCGGCACCGCCGAGAGCGCGCCGTAGCCGCTGACCTGCTGCGCCACCGTGTTCGACAGCGCGGCGAGCGCGGGCACCGTCGCGGGCGCGATCGAGCGCGAGCCGACGAAGCGTTCGACTTCGCCGCGCGGGTCCGCGGGCGCCGGCACGCCGTTCGTATAGTTGCTCAACGAATGCGTGGCTTCGTGCGCGACGGCGATGAAGGTCTGCGTCTGTTCGGCCGTCACCGCGCGGTTCAGCGCGTACGCCGTGGGCACCGTGCCGATCAGGATCAGCATGATGAGGCCCATGCCCTTCTGGCCGTCGTTCGAGCCGTGCGCGAACGACACGCCCGTGCAAGTCAGGATCAGCAGCGCGCGGATCCAGAACGGCGGCGGCTCGTTGCCCTTGGGTTCGGCGTAGAGCGCGGGAATGCGCACGACCGCCTTCAGCACGAGCAGCAGCAGGCCGGCGAGCAGGAAGCCCACGATCGGCGAGAACAGCAGCGACTTGCCCACGCCCACGGCCTGGCTCCAGTCCACGCCGCTCGTGCCGCTCGCGCCGTGCATCATCTGGTTCATGAGGCCGACGCCGATGATCGAGCCGATCAGCGTGTGCGAGCTGGACGAGGGCAGGCCGAGATACCACGTGCCGAGGTTCCAGATGATCGCGGCGATGAGCAGCGCGAACACCATCGCGAAGCCCGCGCTGCTGCCCACCTGCAGGATCAGTTCGACCGGCAGCAACTGAAGGATGCCGAACGCGACGGCGCCCGTCGACGTGAGCACGCCGAGGAAATTCCATGCGCCCGACCAGATCACGGCGAGGTTGGGCGTGAGCGAATGCGTGTAGATGACGGTCGCGACCGCGTTGGCGGTGTCGTGGAAGCCATTCACGAATTCGAAGCCGAGGGCGATGAGCAGCGCGATGCCGAGCAACACCCACGGCATGGCGGAGCTTTGGCGCACGGGCGAAAGGTCGTCGGCGAGATGCATCGCCACGTACACGGCGCCGGCCACGATGACGAGCAGGAACGCGATCAGACTGACGTTCTTGCCGCGCGGCTGGGCAGCGCCCGGTTGAAGGGATAAATCCGGCATGGCTGACGGGCTCCTGGGGGTTGGAGGGAGGGCAAAGATTTCACCATCCTGACAAGCCCGCGTGTCGCTTTCATGACAGCCGTGTGCCAATCATGCTGTGTAGATGCGGTGTTTTCGTATGTAGATATGCGAAGTTATGAAATGTTGGCCGAATTTAGCCGTTGCGCCTCGGAGGCGCAGAGCGGCCGCTCGCGGCGTGCAAGATCACGCCGCACCTTACGGCGGCGATACACGGGCGCGCGTTTGCCGGCCCTTCGCGAGCAACGCTCCGCCGCTCGCGGATGGGTCTCCGCAAGTGCGTTGCGTCGTTCGTCGGCATTGAGTCACGCCAGTCGGTTCGCGCGCGGCGCGGGACGGGGAGCGTGACAGGAAGCGGGCAAGGTGCGGGCTGGGCGAGGCGGCGGTGCGTCGCGTGGCTGGCGTGGGCGGCGCGCGGCTGAAACTCCGGCGGAAGGGCGAGGGCGCCTTCGTGGGTTCAGCCGCGAGCGCGCCGTCCTATCGCGCCGACTTCGACAGCCGATGTCCGAGCCCGAGGTTCGAGACGATCTGCCAGGTATACACGCGCGAATAGTGCACGCCGAACTGGCGGCCGATCAGTTCGCGCACGCGGCTGTTGGTCCACGCGTCGCTCGGAAAGCCGTGTTCGCGGGCGGAGCCGTGCAACGCGCTCGCAATCCAGCCCAGCGCGGCCTGGTCGAGCACCGAGGGCCGGCCGCCCACGCTCATCTGCTGGAGCGCGGCGAGCCCGCCGTCTTCGACGATGGTCTTGTAGCGCCGCACCGTTTGGGCGGAAAGGTGCAGGGAATCGGCGACGGAATTGACGGTCGCGCCTTCCATCAACATCTGGCCGGCGGCCATTCTTCTCGCCACGCTCGGCAAATTCTCGGTTCGGGTAAGCATAGGTTCACTCGTCGACGAAAGATTGCGGACATGCGGCTTGCGGTAGCCGCTCCGGTAACCCTCTTTGCAAGCGGGTTTGTCGCTTGCCACGATCTCGCGCCAAGGTGGTGCGCGACGCAAGATTCATGACGGACGGCGAAATCAACATCCGGTAAAGGACGCCTGTTGCGTAACACCTCGTGTTCCGCAGCGGATATTAATAATTGTTTTTGTAGGGAATGTGTATAGCTAGCGGAAAAATAGTCTGCTTGACTTGTGGATTGAGCTGAACTAATGGGAAAAAACAACCGACTCGCAATGCTCAACAATTCGCCTGACCATTGCACATGATGCATAACATGCGTATCGCATTCGCACGATTTTCCGATTCCCTTAATGAAGGACATAGTCGAATCGAGCATTTTGTCTGATTATTGGCGACTTAATGCATGGCTGATATTTCCGTCGATATTGCGAACGTTCGTTAGCCTTTTGCACCGCAAGAAATGCAATTTCGATAAACGTTTTATTATTTTTGTGCACAATGCCCATTCGCCGGTAAAACGCGGAAATTCAAATGCGAATCGAGTTACACCAGCAATGAATATCGACATCGAGGCGAAAGTGATTCGCTTGCTGCAACGCGCGGCGGGTCGGCGTTCGCTCGTGCCGTATCACGCGTTTCATGCGCTGTTCGCGGGCGCGGTGCCGTTGCGGGAGCGCTATGAAAAACTCGAAGCGGCCGCCGCGGCATTATGCGATCCGGGCGACGCCGATTATGTCGCGTTGCTCGCGACCGATTCGGGCCTGCCCGGCCCCGACTTCTTTACGCGCTTCCGGCGCTTTCACGGCGAGCGCTATTACGCCCTGCTCGGCGCCGATCGTCATCGTACGTTGCGGCTCGCCGAGAAGCGCGAGCTTGCGAATGAAGCGCGCGAGCGCGTTTATGCGCATCACGCGCGCAACGTGGGCGATCCGGCGGCCGAGCCGGATGGCGAGGTCGAACGTCTGTAACGCGGCTTAATCGAGCCGATTGCGGTCGCGCACGAGTATCGACACGTAAATCGCCGTGCAAACGATGATCACGGCCACGCCCGCATAGACCTTTTCGTTATTGAATTCGATCAAGCCCAGCACGGCGATGGCGATACCGGTTGCCGATCCGAGTGTGCCGACGGCCGCGACGAATATGCGCAGCCGGCTCCAGACGCGATGGCGCCGCGCGGGGCCGGCGCCCTCCATAAACCGATGCAGTCGATCGAACATGGCGGCTCTTCCTGTGCGTGGAAAGCGGCGGAACGGACGAAGGGCGAAGACCGGAGACTCTCGCAGCGCGCCGCCCTGGTCATCGGAAGGCGAGCGCCAAAAACCATTATAGGCAGCGGTTTTTTCATCCGAAGCCGAATGCGTGCATGGCACGGGCCGGGGGCGGCTCGCCGCGACTTGCTTCGGTCGCCGCGCGTTGGTTCGCAATCGTCCTGAGTTTTTCGCCACGTTTAAGTTTGTCTTAATTTTGCGTGGCCATAGTGGAGTCGTCGGGTCGATTTGATAGTTCGATTCGGTTGTCTCTTCACGTCCCCTGTTGGCCGCCGATGCGATCGGCGGCTTTTTTTTGCCCGCGTTTTGCCCGCGCCATGTTTGCAATATGGTTGCGCACGCAACCAACGCCGTGCCGTTCACTACGGCCGGCGCAGTTCCGGGAAGGCGTCAGACATACTCGGGGAAGCCCGCGCGGCCTTGCGTGAGATCGCGCAGCGTCTCGCGGGCGGCGTTCACAGCGGTGGCGGGAAGCTGGATCGTGAGGCGCACGGTCATGGTGTACTGGCTGTCGGCGAGCGTGAGTTGCTCCTGCTCGATCCAGTGCCGCACGTGGGTTTCGTCGGGATAGCCCACCTCGACCGTGAGCCGCGCCTGGGCGATGCGCTCGATGCGCGGTGCGCCTTGCAGCGCGCTGGCGATGGCGTCGGTGTAGGCGCGCACGAGGCCGCCCGCGCCGAGCTTCACCCCGCCGTAGTAGCGGATGACGGCCGCGAGCACACCGTCCAGGTCGTGATGGCGCAACACCTCGAGAATCGGCCGCCCGGCGGTGCCGGACGGTTCGCCGTCGTCGGACATACCCGACTGGCCGCCCGCCAGCAACGCCCAGCACACGTGCGTGGCGGCCGGGTGTTCGTCGCGCAGACGGCGCAACTCGACCATGGCCGCCTCGCGGTCCGCGACGGGAATCGCGTGCGCGATGAAGCGGCTCTTGCGGATATCGAGTTCCGCGCTGACGGTGTGGGCAAGCGTGAAAGTGGGCACGACGGAAAGTCGGTGTACGACGGCGCGACGGAAACCGCCATGTTAACCGACGCCATGTCGCCGCTCCTGCGTCCGTCCCCATATCTTGTCAGTTTACGTAACGGTTTCTTGCGCAAGATGCAGGTGACGCGGCGGCAAGTAGCACCGATAATGCTTGGCGTGACGGGTCTAGCTCTGGCTGGAGCGAAGCCGAACTCCTCATTCGGTGATCCGTCATTTATGTGATTGCACGCGGCGCTGTTCTGGCGAAGCGTTTTCCCCGCCCAAGGCTTCCCGCGCGGAGGCAAAAAAATCCCCGGTCTGGATGATGTCCATCGACCGGGGGTCATAAGGCTCGCCTGTTCTCAAGAGGCAACTTCACCTTACGTCCGCCAAAATCCGTCGGCAATCGGAAAAAAATCTCGCCCAAAAAAAATCCCGGCCATCGCTGGCCGGGTGAATGAGAATACACCGTGCGCTCCGGGGAACGAAACGCTCTTGTACGGTACTCGCGGGCCTGCGCCCGGGCAACGGCGGCGCATTACCCAGGTTTACCAACGGCGGGCTTTCGCCACCGGCGCAACCATGGCGCGCGGCGCTTTGGTATCGATATCGCAGGGGTTTTCGGGCAAGTCGCCTTGCTTACGAAGCCCGGCGCAGGAAAGACTTGGCAAGAAAAGTCATGCGGGGACGCATTCAGAAATGCGCGAGGCCGGTTTCCCTTGTCGGGAGAACCGGCCTCGGTGGCTGCCTCGTGCGCGCCTCATGGTGAGCCTTACGTCATGAACATCACGACCGGGTCACGGCGCGTGGCAGTCCGGCATCCTCATCGAACGCCTGCCGCTCAGTAACGCGGCGGGGGCGGCGGACGATGGTCGTCACGCCAGTGCGGGGGACCCGGATCGTGCGGATGATGGTGCATCCACTCGTCGTGCTCCCAATAACGGTGGCCGTCCCAGTAACGGTTGTCATGCCAGCCAATCGACAACTGCACGCCCACCGGCATCATGTGCGGCTGGCCGTATTCCGGCGCCGAGTTGGCCCGCAGACCATACGGCGCCGATTGGGCGTAGGCGCCCGAAGCACCCATCAGTGCGCCACCGGCGATGAGCGCGGCGGCGAGAACGCGGGCGGGGGTCTTCCAGCTCTTCGTGTTCATGTTGATACCTCCTCTCAGTTTCGTCGTCGCGTCGCAGCGAGTGCGTTGCGTTCGACCATGGAGGGAAGCTTATCGGCCCGAAGCCGGGGAATACGTGACCACTTGTAAGCTTTCATTTCAACGGACAAACCGGCCGGAAGCAGGCAATCTGACAGTCCGGCCTTGATGCAAAACGGATTACCGCGTGTTTCTGACAGTCCGGGCGCGCCGTTAAAAGGGCCGGTTTGTCAACGGACGTTACATTCGAGCAGCGTGCCGGCGCCCGAACGGCGGCTCCGCGTGGATTTTTTGTCGCTACGCGGCCCGCTGATCGCCCGCACATTGCTCGCTTATCGTCCCGAAATCGGTCCCGAGCCCGCTTCCTGGTCGATCGCGCTCTGCGACTTCACCTGCGCGCGCAGCTCGTACTTCTGGATCTTTCCGGTGGCCGTGCGCGGCAATTCGCCGAACTTCACGGCGCGCGGCACTTTGTAGTGCGCGAGAAACTGGCGGCAGTGCGCGACGATCTCCTCGGCCGTGGCGCTCGCGCCCGGCCGCAACTCGACGAACGCGCAGGGCACTTCGCCCCATTTCGCATCCGGCATGGCGACGACCGCCGCGAGCGCCACCGCCGGGTGCCGGTACAGCGTGTCCTCGACCTCGATGCTCGAAATGTTCTCGCCGCCGGAAATGATGATGTCCTTGCTGCGGTCGGTGATGCGCACGTAGCCTTCGGGCGTCATCACGCCCACGTCGCCGGTATGGAACCAGCCGCCGCGAAAGGCATCTTCGGTGGCGCGCTCGTTCTTCAGATACCCCTTCATGCAGATGTTGCCGCGGAACATGATTTCGCCGAGCGTTTCGCCGTCCGCGGGCACGTTTTCCATGGTTTGCGGATCGCGCACGCTCACGCCGCTTTGCAGGTGATAGCGCACGCCCTGACGCGCGGCGAGGCGCGCCTGTTCCTCGTCGGGCAGCGTCTTCCAGCGTTCCTGCATGGCGCACACGGCGGCGGGCCCGTACACCTCGGTCAAGCCGTACACGTGCGTGAGTTCGATGCCGATGGCCTTCATCTTCGCGATGACGGCCGGCGCGGGCGGGGCGCCCGCGACCATCGTGTGGACCGTGTGCGCAATGCCTTCGCGATACGCGGCGGGCGCGTCGGCGAGCGCGCCTTGCACGATCGGCGCGCCGCAGTAGTGCGTGACGCGCTCCTCGCGGATGAGATCGAACACGAGTTTCGCGTCGAACTTGCGCAGGCACACGTTCACGCCCGCGCGCGCCGCGACGGTCCACGCGAAGCACCAGCCGTTGCAGTGAAAGAGCGGCAGCGTCCAGAGATACGCGGCGTGCTTCGGCATGTCCCATTCGAGGATGTTGCTCACCGCGTTCAGATACGCGCCGCGATGGTGATAGACCACGCCCTTTGGGTCGCCGGTGGTGCCCGAGGTGTAATTGAGCGCGATGGCGTCCCACTCGTCGGGCGGCGGCGCCCACGCGTAGCCGGGATCGCCTTGCTCGAGAAACGCCTCGTAATCGGTCGCGCGCGGAAACTGAGCCGGATCGGCGGCCGCGATATCGGCCACGCTGATGATCTTCAACTCGGGAAATTCGAGCGCCGCGCGCTGCGCCAGCGCGCCGAATTCGGTATCGACGATGAGCGCCTTCGCCTCGCCGTGCCGCAGCATGAACAGCATCGTGGCCACGTCGAGCCGCGTGTTGAGCGTGTTGAGCACCGCGCCCAGCATCGGCACGCCGAAGTGGGCTTCGACCATCGCCGGAATATTGGGCAGCAGCACCGCGACCGTGTCGCCGCGCCCGATGCCCGCGCGTTCCAGCGCGCTCGCGAGACGGCGCGTGCGCGCGTAGGTGTCGCGCCAGTTGCGGCGCACCGCGCCATGCACCATCGCGAGGCGGTCGCCGTAGACTTCGGCGGCGCGCGCGATGAAATCGACGGGCGTGAGCGGCACATAATTGGCTTCGCGCGGCGCGAGACCTTGTTCGAACGGATGCGGCATGGCGATGTCTCCTGGAAGGTCGCGCGGCGAGCGACCGCGGTTTTGTGCGTATTTGTGCGTATGATTCGCGCTACCGTAGCAGGGCGGCGCGCGCGAGTCTGTCATCGGCGCGACAGAGCCGTCATGCTGCGTTTTACCCGAGCCGGAAACCGCTCAAAAACCGCGCCAAAACCCGCGCCAAAGCCGAAGAGATAGCCCGAGATGCCGCCGACGATTATGCGCCCCGACGGCGCGCCGCCCGAAGTCGATGCCACCGTTTCCGCCGCGGCCGCTGGCGAGACGCGGCACGAACCGGTGCGCGAGGGCGAACGCATCGACGCCGCGAACGCGCCGCGTTTGCGCGCGTTGTTCGAGCGTTGCGCGTGGTTTCGCGCGCTGACCGACGAGCATCGCGACTGGGTACTGGCCGCCTCGCATGCGCATGGTTACGGCGCGGGCGCGATCGTGGCGGCGCGCGAGGCGCCTTCGGACTGGTGGCTTGGCGTGAGCACGGGGCTCGTGAAGCTCGCGATCTTCAATGCCTCGGGACGCGGCTGCACGTTTTCAGGTGTGCCGCACGGCGGCTGGTTCGGCGAGGGCAGCGTGATCAAGCGCGAGCAGCGCAGATACGACGTGATCGCGCTCCAGCCTTCGCTCGTGATGGCCGTGCCCGCCGGCACGTTTCACCGGCTCATGGACCACAGCCTGCCGTTCAACCGCTTCGTGATTCATCAGCTCAACAATCGCATGGGCGAGTTCATCGCGCTGATCCAGAACAGCCGTTTGCTCGATGTCGATGCGCGCGTGGCGCAGGCGCTCGCGCAGATGTTCAACCCCGATCTCTACCCCGAAACCGGCCGCGCGCTCGACATCTCGCAGGAGGAAATCGGCATGCTGGCGGGCGCCTCGCGGCAGCGCGTCAACCAGGCGTTGCAGATGCTGGAGCGTAACGGTCTGGTCGCGCTCTCGTACAACCGCGTGGATGTGTACGACCTCGAAGGCTTGCGTGCGTTCGGGCGCGAGCAGATCTGATGCGACTGCGCTTTTGACACGCAACCCGGGTTCGCCGTGTTACCCGCGCTTTAGAACGCCGCCGCGCGCTCCGCGCTCAGTGGTCGAGCGCGAGCCGCGCACCGATTCCCACGAGCACGACGCCCATTGCCGCGTCGATCGGACGGCGTAATTTGCGATAACCGCGCTGCACGCGCGCGGTGGAGAACAGCAGCGCCATGGCCGTGAACCAGCAGATCGACACACCGGCGACCGTGGCGACGGTGGCCGCATGCGCCCACAGCGGAGCGTGCGCGGGCAGCAGCGTGACGAACAGACTGCCGAAGAAGGCCGCCGCCTTCGGGTTCGTCAAACCGACGAGCAGGCCGCGCCGGTACGAGTACGCCGCGCCGGTTTGCTGCGCGGCGGCCGCGGGTTCGGCGGCGCCCGCTTCCTGGCGCAGGCTCATGAGAATGCGCACGCCGAGATACAGCAGATACACGGCGCCCGCGATGCGGATGCCTTCGTAAAGCCAGGCGAGCTGCGTGAGCACGATGCCGAGACCGAACACCGCGAGCGTGGCCCACAAGCCGTGCGACGTGGCAATGCCCGCGGCGGCGAACAAACCGGAGCGGCGGCGCGCGAACGCGTGCGAGGTGACGGCGAGCATGTCGGGGCCGGGGCTCGCGCACGCGAGCAGCATGACGCCGGCAATGGCGGCGAGTTGAGGCAGGAAGTTCATGATGAGCCAGGCGGTGGTGCGAACGAGCGTTGAGGATACCGCGAACGTTCGCGCCGCGCTGTCGAAATCCGGCAAAACGCGGCGGCGCGATTCGCTGCGGCGCGATGGGAAACCGCGCCATCGACATTGCTCAAATCAAGCCGCTCGATCGGAGCTGCTCGATCGGAACCGCTCAAGCGTCCGGCGGCACGCCCAGCAATTGCAGCGCGCCCGCCGTCACGCCCGCGAACACCGGGCCGGCCACCGTGCCGCCGTAGAACGAGCCGCCCGCCGGATCGTCGATCATCACGGCCACGATCACGCGCGGCGCGCTCATGGGCGCCATGCCCACGAACAGCGCGCGGTAGCGGTTCTTCGCGTAGCCCGCGCCGACCTGCTTGCGTGCCGTGCCGGTCTTGCCGCCCACGCGATAGCCTTCGACATTGGCCGCGCGACCCGTGCCGCCTTCGCGCGTGGCCATTTCGAGCATGTTGCGCAGCGCAGCGGCGGTCGCGGGCGTGGTGACGCGATGCGGCGCGAGCGCGGGTACGGTGGCGGCGTCGTGCATCAACGTGGCGGGGTGAAGCGTGCCGTCGCCGGCGTAGGCCGTGTAAATCTGCGCCATTTGCAGCAGCGAAGCCGAGAGCCCGTAGCCATATGCCATGGTCGCCTGCTCGATCGGGCGCCAGCGCGCCCACGGCCGCACGCGCCCGGCCGCGACGCCGGGAAACGTCACGCCGGGCCGCTGGCCGAGCCCGTATTCCTGATACTTGTCCCAGATGGTGCGCGCGGGCAGGTTCAGCGCGAGCTTGGCGAGCGCGATGTTGCTCGACTTCTGGATGGCTTCCGCCACGGTCATGCGGCCGTGGTTCGAGGTGTCGTGGATGGTGGCGGGGCCGATGCGGTAGGTGCCGGGCGAAGTGTCGATCACGCTGTTCGCGTTCACGCGCCGCAAGTCCATGGCGAGCGACACCACCACGGGTTTGATCGTGGAGCCGGGTTCGAACGTGTCGATCACCGCGCGGTTGCGCAACTGCTTGCCGGTGAGCCGCGCGCGATCGTTCGGGTCGAACGACGGCCAGTTCGCGAGCGCGAGAATTTCGCCGTTGTGCGCGTCGAGCACGACCACGCTGCCGGCTTCGGCGCGATGTTTGGCCACCGCCGCCTTGAGCTGCGTGTAGGCGAGCTGCTGCACGCGCCGGTCGATGGTGAGCTGCACGGTGTCGCCGTTGCGCGGCTGCACCGGCGCGCTGGTTTCGGAGATCACGCGGCCGAGCCGGTCGCGGATCACCTCGCGCTGGCCCGGCGTGCCGCGCAGGCGCGCGTTCGCGGCGAGTTCGACGCCTTCCTGGCCCGCGTCTTCGACATCCGTGAAGCCCACCACGTGGGCCGCCGATTCGCCCTCGGGGTAATAGCGCTTGGAGTCGGCGATGAGCGTGATGCCGCCCGTGGTCATCTCTTCGATATGGCCGGCGGTTTCCGCGTCGACCTGGCGCTTGAGCAGCACGAACGAACGGTCGCCCGCGAGCCGCTTCTCCAGCTCCTTCGCCGGCATGGTCAGCAGGCGCGCGAGCGGCGCGTGCGCGGCCGCGTCGAGCAATTTGGGATTCGCCCACACCTCGAAGGTGGCGAGGCTCACGGCGAGCAGCGCGCCGTTGCGGTCGGTGATGCGCCCGCGCATGGCGTCGAGTTCGAGCGTGCGCTGGTAGCGCTTTTGCCCCTGCTTCACGTAAAAGTCGTGATTGCCGATCTGCACCCAGAACGCGCGCCCGGCGAGCGCCGCGAAGGCCGCGAACAGCACGAACACGACAAATCTCGAGCGCCAGGCGGGCAGGCGCGGCGCGAGCATCGGATGACGGGTCGCGGCCGCGTGCGGGTCGCGCGGCGCTTTGCGTGTGCGGTTCATGGGAGTGAAAAGCGGGGATGGGAGAATAATATTGTAAATTTAATGTAATTAAAATGAAATGATGGGCGCCCAGCGTGACGGATCGGGTTGCGCGGCGTCATGCCGATCGAAGTGCGGCGGCGCATGGAAGCGCGTGGAAACCCACGGTACGAAAGCGTCGCGCAAAAAGAAAAGGGCCGCGAATGCGGCCCTTTCCCATCGACGAAACCGTGCGCGCTAACGCGCGGCGCGTCGCTTCGTCGTCAGATTCCCACCGGCAACTGGAAGCTCGCGATCGACTCGCGCAGCATGTTCACCTGGTCCTTCAGCGAATGCGCGGCCGCCGCGGCTTCTTCCACCAGCGCCGCGTTCTGCTGCGTTACCTGATCCATCTCGCCCACGGCGCGGTTCACCTGCTCGATGCCGGCGCTCTGCTCGCGCGAGGCGTTGCTGATTTCTTCGAGGATCTCGTGCACGCGCCGCACCGACTGCACGATCTCGCTCATCGTGGTGCCCGCGTTGGTCACGAGCTGCTGGCCTTCGATCACGGTGCCCGTCGACTTTTCGATCAGCGCCTTGATCTCCTTGGCGGCCGTTGCCGAACGTTGCGCGAGACTGCGCACTTCGCTCGCGACCACGGCGAAGCCGCGGCCCTGCTCGCCGGCGCGCGCCGCTTCCACGGCCGCGTTCAACGCGAGAATGTTGGTCTGGAACGCGATGCCGTCGATCACACCGATGATGTCGCCGATCTGCTGCGAGCTGGTGGTGATGTCGCCCATCGTGCGCACCACGTCGTCCACCACGGCGCTGCCACGCGTTGCCACGTCGGCGGCCTGGCTCGCGAGCGAGGCGGCATGCTGCGCGCTATCGGCGTTCTGGCGCACGTTGGCCGTCATCTGGTCCATGCTCGAGGCGGTTTGCACGAGCGCCGCCGCCTGTTCCTCGGTGCGTTGCGAGAGATCGGTGTTGCCCGCGGCAATTTCGTTCGCGCCCACGTTGATGTTCTCGGCGCCGCTGCGCACGCGCGCCACGGTTTGCACGAGCGCGCCCTGCATCGTCGCGAGCGCGCGCATCAGGCTGTGGTCGTTCGCGCCCTGCACCTTGAGCGGCAGCGTGAGGTCGCCGTCGGCGATGCGGTTCGCGGCATCCACGGCCACTTCGAGCTCACCGCCGATACTGCCGCGCACGCTGCGCACCACGAGCATCATCACGGCCGTCGACGCGGCGCCGAGCACGAACGTCACGAGCAGCCAGCGCACGAGGCTGCCGTAGAACGCTGCGCTCACGTCGTCCATGTACATGCCCGTCACGATCACCCAGTCCCACGGCGCGAAGCGGCGGCCGTAACTCGTCTTCGGCACCGGTTCGCTGTGGCCGGGCTTGGCCCAGAGGTAGTCGAGGAAGCCGCCGTCGGGCTGGCTCGCCGCGCGCACGAGTTCGGAGAACACGTGCACGCCCGCGGGGTCGGTGAAATCGGCGAGCATCTTGCCGTTCAGCTCGGGCTTGATCGGGTGCATCAGCATGACCGGCTTCGAGTCGTTGATGCTCAGATAGCCGTCGGTGCCGTAGCGGATCGCGCCGATGGTGGCGAGCGCCTGCTTCTGCGCTTCCGCTTCGCTCATCACGTTGCGTTGCGAGAGCGTGTAGTAGTAGTTCGCGACGCTGGTGGCCTCCTCGACGAGCGAGGTGAGTTGCGCGCGCCGTTCGCGAATCATGCCGTCGCGGCTTTGCCAGGCGCCGAACGCGACGATCAGCAACAGGCCGATCCAGAGGATCGCGATCATCGAGCGGAGTTTCTTGTTGAGGGTCATCGTCTGCGGGTTCGGTCGGGTCTTTCACGTGGCGGCTGCGTGCCGCCGCTGTCTTGTTGCTCTGCTGGCGTCGCGAGGCCGCCAGAGTGCATTAACGGCGCGGCGCGGCGCGCGCGAGAGTCAGGGGGAACCCTGCCCAGGCAGTGTTTCCTCATACGAATCAGCGGGTTGCGGTGTGGGATCGTCGATACTGATTGCCTACGCCGCGGCCCGCGCCGCGAGCGCATGCGACAGCGCGCTGAAACGCACGCTCAACAGCGCGCAAAAGCCACAAAATTCCCTGCAACACCATGATTTGCCACGATTGGCGGGGATCGACAACGGCCAGGATTCATTTCCGCTATAGTCGCGACTTCGGCCCCGCGCCGGCGCGGCTTCGCGGCCTGTTTCCAGGCGCGCTCGAAGCCTTTTCGCGAGGCGTTGCGCCCGCTTTCGACTTGAATGCGAATCGCTTTGAAAGCAGTTTTTAAGGCAATGTCGAAAGCGCGCGCACGGCCTTGCGGACGTCGGCGCCCGAAGCGGTTTTTCCCAACGATGCCTTGCAACGAGTGACGCGCGGCGCAGCACCGCTGCCGCAACGCGACGTCCACTGGAGTCTCACACATGAACGCACGCGAACCTGCTCTGGTTCCCGCATCGCGCGCCGCACGGCTGCGCCAGATGCTCATCAGCAACGAACTCGAATTCCTGATGGAAGCGCACAACGGCCTTTCCGCACGCATCGCGCGCGAGGCCGGCTTCAAGGCGATCTGGGGCTCGGGCCTCTCGATCTCCGCGCAATTCGGCGTGCGCGACAACAACGAGGCGAGCTGGACCCAGGTGGTCGACAACCTCGAGTTCATGGCCGACGCGAGCGATCTGCCGATCCTGCTCGACGGCGACACCGGCTACGGCAACTTCAACAACGTGCGCCGCCTCGTGCGCAAGCTCGAACAACGCGGCATCGCGGGCGTGTGTATCGAAGACAAGGTGTTCCCGAAGACCAACAGCTTCATCGGCGGCGAAGCGCAACCGCTCGCCGACATCGACGAATTCTGCGGCAAGATCAAGGCCGGCAAGGACTCGCAGACGGACGAGAACTTCTCGATCGTCGCGCGCGTGGAAGCGCTGATCGCGGGCTGGGGCATGGACGAGGCGCTCAAGCGCGCGGAGGCGTATCGCCTCGCGGGCGCGGACGCGATCCTGATCCACAGCAAGCTCTCGAAAGCCGACGAAATCCTCACGTTCGCGCGCGAGTGGGCCGGCCGCGGGCCGCTCGTGATCGTGCCGACGAAGTACTACAGCACGCCGACCGAAGTGTTCCGCAAGGCGGGCATCAGCACGGTGATCTGGGCGAACCATCAGATCCGCGCGGCGCTGTCGGCCATGCAGGCCGTCACCAAGACGATCTACGACACGCAAACGCTCGTTGACGTGGAAGACCGCATTGCTACGGTGAACGAAATTTTCCGCCTGCAAGACGCCGACGAATACTCGGAAGCCGAGAACCGCTATCTCTCCGCCAATTCGCGCGGCGCGGGTTCGGCGATCGTGCTGGCCGCGAGCCGCGGTTCGGGCCTCGACGCCTACACGGAAGACAAGCCCAAGGTCATGCTGCCGGTCGCGGGCAAGCCGCTGCTGCGCTGGCTCGTCGACGCCTTCAAGAAGCAGTCGGTCAACGACATCACCGTGGTGGGCGGCTACAAGGCCGAAGCCATCGACACGGCCGGCATCAAGCTCGTGCGCAACGACCGCTACGCATCGACCAACGAACTCGCCTCGCTCGCGTGCGCGGTAGGCAAGCTCGAGAACGACACCGTGATCTCGTACGGCGACCTGCTGTTCCGCAGCTACATCCTGCGCGATCTGGTGGAAACGGAAGCCGACTTCAGCGTGATCGTCGACTCCTCGCCCGCCACGGAAAACAGCAGCACGCGCGACTTCGCGTGGTGCTCGGCCGCCGACGAACGCGATCTGTTCGGCAACAAGGTCTTCCTCCAGCGCGTCTCGGGCGAGCAGGAAGCGAACGGCGCACAGGCGCACGGCCGCTGGATCGGCCTGCTGAACGTGCGTGGCGCGGGCCGCGACAAGCTCGCGAAGAAGCTCGCGCAACTGCAAACGCGCGCCGACTTCGACACGCTCGACGTGCCCGCGCTGCTCAACGCGCTGATCGAAGACGGCGAGCAGATCGAAGTGCAATACGTGCACGGCCACTGGCGCGGTGTGAACGACCTCGAAGACTTCCGCCGCGCGGGCGATTTCGCGCACGCACAAACCCCGCTCGGCAGCGACGTCGTCACGCCGGACAGCGCGGAGGGCAATGCATGATCGAAGCGGCGCAATTCGTCGAAGCGGCGCGCGAGCGCGGCTTCGAATGGTATGCGGGCGTGCCGTGTTCGTATCTCACGCCGTTCATCAATTACGTGCTGCAGGACGACACGCTGCACTACGTGAGCGCGGCGAACGAAGGCGATGCGGTCGCGCTCACAGCGGGCGTGGCGCTTGCCGGCAAGCGCGGCATCACGATGATGCAGAACTCGGGCCTCGGCAATGCGGTGAGCCCGCTCACGTCGCTCACGTGGACGTTCCGCCTGCCGCAACTGCTGATCGTGACGTGGCGCGGCCAGCCGGGCGTGTCCGACGAACCGCAGCACGCGCTGATGGGCCCGGTCACGCCGCAGATGCTCGACACGATGGAGATTCCGTGGGAGACCTTCCCGACGGAAGCCGAAGCCATCGGTCCGGCACTCGACCGCGCGCTCAGGCACATGGATGAAACCGGCCGCCCGTACGCGCTCGTCATGCAGAAGGGCAGCGTCGCGCCGTTCGAGCTGAAGGGCGGCGGCGCGATGCCGGCACGGCACGCGCTGCCCGTCGCGCAGTCGCAGTGGACCGGCCGGAGTCCTGAGCAATTGCCCACGCGCCAGCAGGCGCTCGAACGCGTGATCGCGGCCACGCCCGCCGAGTCGACGGTCGTGTTCGCTTCCACCGGCTTTTGCGGCCGCGAACTCTACGCGCTCGACGACCGCGCGAACCAGCTCTACATGGTTGGCTCGATGGGCTGCGTCACGCCGTTCGCGCTCGGCTTCGCGCTGGCGCGCCCGGACCTGAACGTGGTGGCCGTCGACGGCGACGGCGCCGCACTCATGCGCATGGGCGCGTTCGCGACGCTCGGCGCGTACGGTACGCCGAACCTCACGCACGTGCTGCTCGACAACGGCGCGCACGACTCCACCGGCGGCCAGGCCACCGTTTCGGCGCAGGTGTCGTTCGCGGCGGTCGCGGCGGCGTGCGGTTATGCCGATGCCGTGGAAGGCGACGACCTCGCCACGCTCGACGCCGCGCTGGCGGCGGCGCGCGAACGCGCGCGCGGCGCCTCGGGCGTCGAAGGCACACGTTTCGTACGCCTGACGATCAAGCGCGGCACGCCCGACGGCCTGCCGCGTCCGACCATCACGCCGCCCGACGTGAAGACGCGTCTCATGCGCCACATCGGCGCGCTCGCCGCTTAAGCCGGCTTTACAAGGCAAGGATCCGCCGATGCTGTTGCTCAATCCCGGCCCGGTCACGCTCACCGAACGCGTGCGCCGCAGCCTCTTGCAGGAAGACCTCTGCCATCGCGAGAGCGAGTTTTTCGACGTGCAGGAAGAGGCGCGCACGCGTCTCGTGGGCGTCTACGATCTCGATCCCGCGCAATGGCAAGCCGTGCTCATGACGGGCTCGGGCACCGCCGCGGTCGAAAGCATGATCGCCTCGCTCGTGCCCGCCAACGGCAAACTGTTGATCGTCGAAAACGGCGTGTACGGCGAGCGCATCACCGCGATCGCCACGCAGTACGGCATCGCGCACGAAGTCGTGAAACACGAGTGGATGCAGGCGCCCGACCTCGCGCGCATCACGGCCGCGCTCGACGCCGACAAGGCGTTCACGCACGTTGCGATCATCCATCACGAAACCACCACGGGCCGCCTGAACGACCTGCGCGCATTGGGCGAAGCGTGCCGCGCGCGCGGCGTGCAGATGCTCGTGGACGGCGTGAGCAGCTTCGGTTCCGAGGCGATCGATTTCGCCGACACGAGCATCGCCGCCGTGGCCGCGACCGCGAACAAGTGCCTGCACGGCGTGCCGGGCGCGGCGTTTGTGATCGTGCGCCGCGCGGCACTGACCACGGCCGCGAGCCGCACGTACTACCTCGACCTCAAGCGCCTCGCCACGTTGCAGGATCAGCGCAATACGCCGTTCACGCCTTCCGTGCACGCGTATTACGCGTTGGTCGAAGCGCTGCGCGAACTCGCCGACGAAGGCGGCTGGCAGGCGCGTCACGCGCGCTATGCGGCGCTTTCGGAGCAGGTGCGCGCGGGTCTCGCGGCGCGCGGCATGGACAGCGTGTTGCCGCAGGACGAGTCGTCGGTGGTGCTGCGCGCGTTCCGGCTGCCCGCGGGCGTCGATTATCCGAAGCTGCACGACGCGCTCAAGGCGCGCGGCTTCGTGATCTATGCGGGGCAAGGCGGTTTGTCGAAGGAACTGTTCCGCATCTCGACGATGGGCAACATTCACGCCGCCGACATTGAGCGTCTGCTCGCTTCGTTCGACGAGATCGCGCGCTGAGATTTTCCGCGCGTTAGTACCATGAAGTACCATGAAAAAGGGCTTGCTGCGAGGCAAGCCCTTTTTGTTTTGATCGTGCGCGTCGCTCAGTGGATGGCGCGTTCCGGCGCGGTTTGCAGCGCCGCGGCCGCTGCCGCGAGTTTCGCCGCCTTGGCTTGGGCCGCGAGCTTGCCCGCGCGTCGTGCTCGCGCTTTCTTCAGCCAGATGACGACGCCCGTGACGCTCAGCGCGGCGACGAACAGTCCCACGAATGTGATGGCGATGCGGCCGGGCAGTCCGGCGATACGGCCCGAATGCAGCGGGAATTGCGCCTGGATGAAGATGTCGCCCGCGCTGCCTTGGCCGGGGATCTGGCTCGCGAGCAGCGCGCCCGTGCGGCCGTTGAAGATGAGCCACGGATTGCCGAGGCCCACGTCGCCGTGATCGTTGCCCGCGGCGAAATAGCCCACGGCGTAAGTGCCGACGGACGGAATCGCGAACAGGCCGCCCGGCGGCGCGCTGATGCCCTCGCGTTGGCCCGCCTGTGCGGCGAGACCGGCGATGCGGTCGCGCGCGGCATCGGCTTCGGCGGCCGTGAGACCGGGGCCGGGCACCACGGTGCGGAACGGATCGGGCGCGAGCGTCGAGAACACGGACACCACGGGCCGCACGACCTGTGCGCCGAGATTCATCGAAATCGACGTGACGGCCACGACGATCAGCAAGCCCCAGAGCCACACGCCGCCTGAGCGGTGCAGGTCGAACGCGAGCGTGTAGCCGCCGCGCTTCACGCGGAACGCGAATGACTTGCGCCAGCTCTTGAGGTTCGGGAACGCGAGCACGATGGCGATGAAACCGTCGAGCAGCCACACCATGCCGACCACGCCCATCGTCCAGACACTGAAGTCGATGCCCAGCTTCGTCGGCAGGAACAGCGTGTAGTGCAACTGGTAGAGAAACGGGATGAGGTTGAGCGGCTTCAGCGAAGGCGCGCCCCACATGCGGCGGCCCTGCTCGGCGCCCGTGACGGGATCGAGCGCGACCTGATTGAAGTCGAGCGGATACGGCGCGCCGGTTCTCGGATCGATACGCGGCGAAACGCGCGCCATCCACGTCTGGCCCGGTTCGACGGACAGCGGCATGTAAGTGACTTCGGCGTGCGGCTCCTCGGCTTCGAGGCGCTTCGCCAGTTCGAGCGACGGCAGCGGCGCGCCGGGCGTCGTGCTGTGAAAGAAGGTGGGGTTGAGCAGCGCGTCGAGTTCGTGATCCCAGGCGATCACCGCGCCGGTCAGCCCGGCGATAAACAGGAACGCGGCGATGCCGAGGCCGAACCAGCGATGCAGGCGGACGAGCAGCGGTCTCATGCGGAAATCCGGCGTGCGGGCTGGCGAAAAAGGACGAACTCGATCACGGCGGCGGTCACGGTACTCGGTAGCGGAAAACGGAGAAACGACAGAATAAGCGCAAATGGCGCGAATGCGAATCGTTTGCATCATACGGATGCACGATTGGCGATGCAAGCTTTACGAAAGGATTGGTGATGGGGCGCGAGCAGCGCCCGATTACCGTTAATTGCCGTGCGGCGAGCGGCCGCCACGCGCGACGGGCTCGCCACGGATCGTGAAGGCGTGCGAAGAACGTGCGGCGCGCGGCCGTCGATGTGCCTGCCGCGCGGGAGCCTTGTGCGCGTTGGGCGACTGGCGTTCGGCTGGCTTGAACTCAGACCGGGTCTTTGTCCGGCGGCCCGTCCGGCTGCTGCGGCTCGTCGCTGTGATGGCCCGGCGACGGCGGCGAAAGCGGATCGCGTTCGGGATCGCGCGTCGGGTCGGCGAGCGGATCGGGGAGCGGGTTCGTGTGCGAGCAGATCATCGCGTTGTCCTCGTGCGTGCGTGGGCTTTCGTCTTCTAGCGTAGACGATCGTCACGCAGCTTGCGCGCCTGCTCCCTGTGTATCGATTTGCGCGCGTTTCCCGTGGGATCGACGCGCGATGCCGCAAACTTCGGCGCCATTGTTGCAGCGGGCGAAACGCTGTTTGTATTCGCCTGACGTTTTTCGAAGTCTTTCCAACCCTTACACTTCCGCCTTCTCAAAATAAGGAGCGACCACAGAGCGCTCCGATCGTCCTTGCAGGAGTGGTGTCATGGGTGCGGCAGTGATTGCGGTGGTGTTCGTAGCGGGTCTGTTCGGCGCGCCGTCTATGTTTGGGCACGGAGCGGCCCACGCGGGCCAGCAGCCGGAGGCGACGACCCCGGCGGCCACACAAGCCGCGACGCCGACTCAGCCGACGCTCGCACCTGCCGCCACCGAAGTCGCGTCGGACGACACCGTGCATCCTTGAACTACACGAGGCGCGCTTGCGGCACGTGTTTCAGCGTCCGGTTCCCGGCGTGAGTGTTTTACAGACCCTGTAGATCCGCGGGCGTGTCGATGTCGCGCAGCACGCCCGGGTCGTCCACGTCGATGCGCGTGACCGGCTGTGTGCTGAAGATCGCGCGCGCGCCCGCGTCGCCGTCGAGCGCGCTCAGCGCCTGCCGGTGCGAATAGCCAAAACCGACCGGATGCCCGCGCTGGCCGCCATGAAACGGCGCGACCAGCGGCGCGCCCGCGTCGAGCGCGCGCGCCACGGCTTCGATCGTCGAAACGGCAATGCACGGCATGTCGGCGAGCGCCACGATCCAGCTTTCCGCTTCGTGGTCGGCCTCGATGCCGGCCGCGAGGCTCGCGCCCATGCCGCGTGCGGCATCGGGCGCGAAGATCACGTCGCAGCCCGCGTCGTTGAGCACGTGCGCGAGCGTCTCGGCGCCGGGCCGCACTACGGCGATCACACGCGGCACGACCATGAGCAGCCGGTGCGCGGATTCGCGCGCGACGCAGGAACCATCGGGGAGCGGGGCGAGAAGCTTGTTGCGCAGACCGTTGGGATCGAAGCGCGAACCGGTGCCGGCGGCGAGCAACACGCCGGTGGCAAGCGAAGCATAGGCCATGGGGTGTACCGCGCGGGAGAAGAGTAAGGGCCGATTGTGCGGCGCAACGGCGCGCGGCGCAAGCCCCGCTCGCGCCAATCTGCCTGCATCGTCCGACGGTCTTTTCGTCTATGCCGATGCAATGCAATGCCAAAACTGCACTGCAGGTCGGGCACTGCATTTCATGCACCGGCAGCGTGCATCGACGACATGCACTGCGCGACATGCACTGCGCGACATGCACTAAACGACGTGCACTGCGCGACGTGCACTGCGCGACATGCAGTGCCGGTCAGGCAAGCGAGTGCATCTGCGGCACGACCTTGTCGAGCGTGAGCGGCAGATCGCGCACGCGCACGCCCGTGGCGTGGTAGACCGCGTTGGCGATGGCCGCGGGCACGCCCGTGATGCCGATCTCGCCAATGCCGCGCACGCCGACCGGATTGAAGCGCAAGTCCGGCGCGCCCACGAACAGCACGTCCAGCGCACCGATGTCGGCGTTCACGGGCACGTGATACTCCGCGAGATTGTTGTTGGCGATACGGCCCATGCGCGTGTCGAACAAGCCTTCCTCGTGCAGCGCCGTGCTCAAGCCCCACACCATGCCGCCCATCAACTGGCTGCGCGCGGTCTTCTCGTTGAGCACGCGTCCCACGTCATAAGCGCCGACGATGCGCGCGACGCGGATCGTGCCGAGCGTCTCGTCGACATGCACTTCCGCGAACACGGCGCCGAACGAGTGGAACGCGTACTCCTGCTTCTCGCTGCCTGGCTTCGCCGAAACCTGCGCTTCGATCGGCTGCCCGCCCGCGCGCGCGATGACGGCGGCGGCCGGGTCGCGCTTCGAGGTATCGCCGCGGCTCACGACCCAGCCGTCCTGCACCGTGACGTCCTCGGCGGCGAGGCCGAAGACGGGCGAGCCACGATCGGCGCGCGCCAGTGCGATGAGCTTGTCGCGTGCCGCCGTGGCGGCGGCCTGGACCGCGGGCGAAACGCTCGCCGCCGACTGCGAGCCGCCCGAGACCGGCGCAGCCGGAAGCGTCGAATCCCCGAGCGCGAAGTGGATGCGGTCGGGCGGAAAGCCGAGCGCGTCCGCGGCCACTTGCGTCATCACCGTATAGGTGCCGGTGCCGATGTCCTGCGTGCCCGAAGCGACCATCGCGGTGCCGTCGGGCAGAATCCGCGCCACGGCGCCGGCTTCGCTGCGATTCGCCGGATAGGTCGCGGTCGCCATGCCTAGACCGATCAGCGTGTTGCCGTTGCGCATCGCACGCGGCTGCGCCACGCGGCGCGACCAGTCGAAGCGCTGCGCCCCCGCCGCGTAGCATTCGCGCAGCGACTTCTCCGACCACGGCTTGCGTTCCTGCGGCTCGCTTTCGGCGTAATTCTTCAGGCGCAGCGCGACCGGGTCCATCTTCAGTTGCCACGCGAGTTCGTCCATCGCCGATTCGAGTGCGAACGAGCCTGTGGTTTCGCCGGGCGCGCGCATGAAGGTTGGTGTGCCGACGTTTAGGGCAACTACGCGATGACTCGTGGTGAGGTTCGGCACGGCGTACATCATGCGCGTGACGAGCCCCGAATACTCGAGCCAATCTTCGAAGGTCGAGGTCTGCGCGAGCGTGTCGTGACGCAGGCCCGTGAGCGTACCGTCGGCGCGCGCGGCGAGCGTGATGTGCTGCTCCGTGTGCGGGCGCGAGCCCACCGAACCGAACATTTGCGGGCGCGCGAGCACGAGCCGCACGGGACGCCCGGTTTGCTTCGCGGCCATTGCGCACAGGGTCACGTGCGACCACGAGGAGCCCTTGCAGCCGAAGCCGCCGCCGAGAAACGGCGAGATGACGCGCACGTTGTCCGGGGCGATACCGAACACGGCCGCCACCGCCGTGCGCGCGCCGCTCACGCCTTGCGTGGCGTCGTAGAGCGTGAGCGAGGGGCCGTCCCAGCGCGCCATGGTCGCGTGCGGCTCCATCGGGTTGTGGAATTGCGTGGGCGTGGTGTAGATCGCGTCGATACGCACCGCGCCTTCGCTCAAGCCCGCCTCGATATCGCCGCGCGACGATGCCACGGGGCGGCCCATCGCGCTCGCGGGTACACGCGACTGACTTTTGGCGCGATCGAAGTCGAGCGTGGCCGGCGTGGGCGCATAAGCGACGTCGACATGATTCGCGGCATCCACCGCGTGTTCGAGCGTATCGGCGATCACCACGGCGACCGGCTCGTTGCTGTAACGCACGACGTTATCCTGCAGCAGCGTGAGCCGTCTTCCGGCGGGCGGCTTGAGCGGCGAGCGTCCGCCGTTGGGCAGACGCATGGCGTTCTGGTACGTCATCACGAGCAGCACGCCCGGCATGGACTGCGCGCGTCGCGTGTCGATCGACGTGATCGTGCCGCTCGCAATCGTGCTCGTCACGAGCACCGCGTTGGCCAGTCGCGCCTCCGGAAAGTCGCCGGCGTATTGCGCTTCGCCCGTGACCTTGAGCACGCCGTCGATGCGGTCCATCGGTTGTCCGGTGTAGGCGCTCATGCGGTGTCTCCCGTGGCGTTGGCTTGCATGCCCGCGGCCAGCATCGTGGCGCGCACGATCGCGCGTTGTGCGAGCCCGACCTTGAACGCGTTACCGTCGAGCGGACGCGCCTGCGCGAGTTCGGCGGCGGCCGCCTCGCGCAACGTCGCCTCATCCAGCGTGCGCCCGGTGAGATGCTGTTCGGCGAGACTCGCACGCCACGGCCGATGCGCGACGCCGCCCAGCGCGATACGCGCGGTGCGAACGCGGTTGCCGTCGAGTTGCAGCGCGCTGGCCACGGAAACGAGCGCGAAGGCATAGCTCGCGCGATCGCGTACCTTGAGGTAATGGGCGTGATCGCTGAAGGCTGGCGGTGGCAGATCGACAGAGGTAATCAGCTCTCCTGAGCGTAGCGTGGTGTCGAGATCGGGGCGGTCGCCGGGCAGGCGATGAAACGCCGCGAAGGGAATCGCACGTGCGCCTTGCGGGCCGCTCACCTGCACGGTGGCGTCGAGTGCGGCGAGCGCAACGCTCATATCGGACGGATTGACGGCCACGCACTGCGCGCTCGCGCCGAGAATCGCATGCATGCGCGTGAAGCCGCCAATCGCCGCGCAGCCGCTGCCCGGCGCGCGCTTGTTGCATTGCGCGAATGCCGTGTCGTAGAAGTACGCGCAGCGCGTGCGTTGCATGAGGTTGCCGCCCACGGTCGCCATGTTGCGCAGTTGGGGCGAGGCGCCTGCGAGCAGCGCCTGCGAAAGCAGCGGATACCGCGTGCGCACGAACGTGTGGTTCGCCGCGTCGCTGTTGCGCACGAGCGCGCCGATGCGCAGGCCACCGTCGGGCAATGTGTCGATGCGATCGAGTGCGCCGATGCGCGTGATGTCGATGAGCGTTTGCGGATGCGCGACGCCGCCTTTCATGAGATCGAGCAGGTTCGTGCCGCCGCCGATGAACATCGCGCCCGGCTTTTGCGCGGCGGCAATCGCCCCGTCGACGTCGGCGGCGCGCTGATAGGAGAGAGCGTCCATGTCGGGCTCCCTCGCGTCACACGCCGGCCGAGTGCGCGTCGCGCACGGCGGCCACGATGTTCACGTAGGCGCCGCAGCGGCAGATATTGCCGCTCATGCGCTCCCGAATTTCGGCTTCGCTCAGTTCGGCGGGGCGCGTGCGCACGTCGGCGGTGACGGCGCTCGCGGTGCCCGCGGAGAACTCGCTCAGGCACGCCGTGGCCGAACACAACTGGCCCGGCGTACAGTAGCCGCACTGGAAGGCGTCGCGCTCGATGAACGCGCGCTGCACCGGACTCAACTGGCCAGCATTCGCGAGGCCTTCCACGGTTGTAATGCGCTGACCTTCGTGCATCACCGCGAGCGTGAGGCAACTATTGATGCGTCGTCCGTCGGCAAGTACCGTGCACGCGCCGCATTGGCCGCGATCGCAGCCCTTCTTCGTGCCGGTGAGTCCGGCATAGTCGCGCAGCGCGTCGAGCAGCGTGACGCGTGGTTCGATATGCAGCACATACTCGCGCCCGTTGATGTCGAGCTTGACGGGCTGCGCGGGCACGGGCGGCGGTGTTGCCGTCGTATCTGTGGCAGCGGTCGGGGTTTGCGCATGCAGATGCGGGGTGGCGTTCAGCGCGGCAACGGCGGCCGCCGATTGCAGGAAGCGGCGGCGTTTCACGTCGGCGGGTGCGCTGGGCGATTGGGTGGCTGAGGCGGCGTCGGCGGGATCGCGCGGCGCGTCGTGGGGATCGTGATTGGACATGGCGTTCGGCGGACTCCAAAACGAAGACGGAACGTAAGCGCATGACCGCGTCGAGCGTTGTGGCGTTGCGGGCGCGCTAAGCCTGGGTGCAGCAATTACGGTGCCGCCAACCCTGCGCCATCACTCGCCGTCGTCACGGCAGATGGGCGGTGTACGTGCGAGGCCAGCGGGTGCCAGACAGCACGTTGCACGTGCCATCGGCGAAAGTAAAGCGTTAATACAGAATGCGAGCGCTCGCTGGCGCATGCATGACGCGAAACTGGCGCGGCGGTCAGAAAAGCCGACGTTAGGTCGCGTCGATGTCGGTGAGCTTGCTGGCGGCTGACAATGATCAGGATGCCGAATCAATCGTGCTGAAAAGAAAATCGGTCCGCGAGCGGACCGATTTTGCATGGCAAACGCCGGTTCAATCAGTCGATGCCATGAAACACGGCGTCGTCCGGACCGAGGTACGCGGGCGGACGCCACGCCGCGTCGCGCATCGAATGCTGCACGAGATTGTCCACGCCGAGCAGCACCGCGAAGATCGCCATGCGCACGGGAATGCCGTTGTCGGTCTGGCGGAAGATCGCGAGGCGCGGATCGTGATTCAGATCGGTCGAGAGATCGTTCGCGCCGGGGCGGCTATCGCGCGGCAGCGGGTGCATGACGAGCGTGTCCGGGCCGCAGCATTCGTCCATCATCGCCTGATTGATCTGGAAGTCGGGCGTGTAGCCTTCGAACGATTCGTCGGTGAAGCGCTCTTTCTGGATGCGCGTGGCGTACACGACGTCGGCGCCGCGCAGGCCGGCCTTGAGGTCGGTGGTTTGCTCGACCACGTGACCGTTGGTCGAGATCTTGTCGACGATGTAGGCCGGCATTTCGAGCATCGGCGGCGAGATGAGCGTGAACTTGATGCCGCGATACAGCGCGAGCAGCTTCACGAGCGAATGCACCGTGCGGCCGTACTTGAGGTCGCCGACGAGCGCGATATGCGCGCCATCGACGATCTTGCCCAGCCGGGAAAACTCGCGCTGGATCGTGTAGAGATCGAGCAGCGCCTGGCTCGGGTGCTCGCCGGGACCGTCGCCGCCGTTGATCACGGGAATGTTCACGGCGCGCGCGAATTCCGCCACCGAGCCTTGATCAGGATGCCGAATCACCATCGCGTCCACGTAGCCGGCCATCACGCGGCTCGTGTCGTAGATCGATTCGCCCTTGGCCATCGAGGAGAACGTGAAGCCGGTCGTGTCGCACACCGAACCGCCGAGCCGGCAGAACGCCGAGCCGAAGCTCACGCGGGTACGCGTGCTCGCCTCGAAGAACAGGTTGCCGAGCACGGCGCCTTCGAGCACGCGCGAGATTTTCCGGCGGCGCGCGATGGGCTGCATGATGTCGGCCACGCGGAACAGCGCTTCCACCGAGTCGCGCGAGAACTGATCGACGGACAACAACTGCGGCTTGCCTTCGACCTGGATCTGGCTGGCGAGCGAGCGCGGATCTACGCTTTGCGTATAGCTTTCACGCACCTCGCCGTTGCCCACGATTTCCGACACGAAACGTTCGACGATTTCCGGCATGGCCCGCGATTCCGCCGATTCCTCCGGCAGCAACCACGTGTCGAGCGCCCGGCGCGACACGCCGATGCGGCTCGCGAACACGTCGCGGGTCATGTTCAGACGCCGCATGGCGTCGCGGAGGAAGGCTTGTTGCGGAACGCTCATGCTGGCACCCGTGGTTCTCGTTGATGTACGCGGTGCGTATATTAGTTCGGCGGTGCGAGAAGTCAAGCGATTTTGTGCCGCGGCAATCGACCGCACGCTGAAAAATGCCACGGAGCGGCATGTGCAGCATCGTGCCTTCGCCCGATCAGGCCAAAGTCATCTCGCGCAAGACCGCGTCCCACGGGCCTGCGCAGGATATCGGCGGCATGATTTTTCCGTCGCAGCGGGTGCAGGTAATTTGGGATGGCACTTTGGCGAGCCGCCCGATAATCGGCGCTTTGAATTTTCTCGCGGCCGGCGCCTTGCCGGCCATCGCAGCCGAAGATGTCCGCCTTACCGCTTTTATTCCGCCGTCGTGGGAGCCCGCCATGAAGTTGCCATGGTCGGACACCGCCGACGATCTCACGAAGGGAGATCTCCGTTTCGTCACGCATCACGCGGCGCGCCGCAAGGCGGTCGCGCTCGCGTGCGCGGCCGCCGTGCTTTCGCTGGCGGCCGGGATTGCCATCGGCCATTTCACCGCGCGCGGGCCGGGCGCCGTGAGAGGACCCGCGGGCGCCGAGCAGCATCATTACGTGGTGGGCGAAATCGGCCGCATGGATGCGTCGATCGCGCTGCTCGATCCGCGTATCGAGCGGCTCGCCGCGCGGCTCGCCGAGTTGCGCAAGTTCGACGAGCGTCTGCGCGCGCAAACGCCGCGCGGCGGCGTGCCCACGGTGACGGCGCCCGCGCGTTCTGGCGACGAAGACGCCGACCACGATCACGACGCGGAAGGCGGCCCGTCTCTCCCGCCGCGCGAATGCCGGGAGGCTTCGGCGGCGCGGGCGAACGCACGCACCGTGAGCGGCGAACTCGACTGCATGAGCGCGACGCTTGCCGCGCTCGAAGCCGCGACCGCCGAACACGAGGCGGCATGGGCCGCGTACCCGGGGCGCCGCCCGGTGGACGGCGGCCGCAACGGCTCGCCGTTCGGCAATCGCATTGACCCGTTCACGCACCGGCTGAGCTTTCATCCGGGCGTCGATCTGGTCGCGCCCACCGGCACGCGCATACTCGCGGCCGCGGGCGGTCGCGTGATCTTCGCGGGACAGAAGGCGGGTTACGGCAACGCGGTCGAGATCGATCACGGCAACGGCTATGTCACGCGCTACGGCCACGCTTCGAAGATCGACGTCGAAGTCGGGCAGATCGTGCTGCCGCGCGAGCATATCGCCGACGTGGGCTCGACGGGGCGTTCGACCGGTCCGCATCTGCATTTCGAAGTGCTCATCAAAGGGCAGCCCGTGAACCCCACCGAATATCTGGCGCTCTTTGCGAATCCGATCGATGGCTGACCCGCGCCGCAACGCGCGCGTGCGCACGAATGCCGATCGCGCCTACGAATTGCAGCCCGTGCGTTCGCGTGCCGTGCGCCTGATCGGCATGGTTTCGTGGATAGGCGCCGCGGCGGCGGCGAGCGCGGGCGCCACCTGGTGGCTGCTGCCGCACGAAGCGCCGCAGTGTCCCGTGATCTCGCCCGACGCATTGAGCCGCGAACTCAGCGAGACGCAGTTGCGGCTCGAACAGGAACGCGCCGCGCGCGCCACGCTCCAGACGGCCGCCGATGCCGCGCAGGCCAGCGTTTCGAAGCTGCAAACCGAGCTTCTGTTCCTGCGCAATCATCGGGTCACGTCACGTTGATTCGCGCGAAATTTCATCGGGCGCCGCGCGCCTTCATTCAATCGCAACGGTGGTCTCCATGTTCAGCAACAAAAAGAAGCCTCAGCAACCCGCCATCGAGCAAACCAAGCTGGCGACGTTGATCGCTCAGGACATCACGATCACGGGCAGCCTCGAATATGCCGATGGCCTGCGCCTCGACGGCCGCGTGCAAGGCAACGTCACCGGCAAGTCCGGCGCGAAGACGCTGCTTGTGCTGAGCGAGCGCGGCGCGATCGAAGGCAACGTGCACGGTTACGACATCGTCGTGAACGGGCGCATTCATGGCGACGTGATCGCCGATCATTTCGTCGAACTGCAGGCGAACGCGCACGTGGTGGGCAACATCTACTATCAGCAATTGCAGATGGATTGCGGCGCGTCGGTCGACGGCAAACTCGCGAAGCGCGATCCCAACGACGTGCCGAGTCTCTATCTCGACGCGCCCGAAGTCGAAGTTCTGCCGCGCGAGTGAGCGCGGCGCAGGCCGCTCGATCACCGTCGAAACCACCGCGGACGACCTGGTCCGCCGTGGTTCGCGCGCGCAATGACTTGATCTCGGTTACACTGCGCGCTATGACTTTTCACCCGAACCACGACATGCATCAAGTTACCGCCGCTATGCGCGCGGTGTCGTCGGTCGCGCACGCCTGCACGGCGTCGGTGAAAGTCAAAGCCAAAAAACAGCCGCTCATCTGACCGGAGCTTGCTGTTCCGTCAGATGTTGCGACGGAACAGACAGTTCACGGCGTCCCCGCCTTCCCCTCTCTGCCCGCCCGCGCACCGCTGAACGGACTTCGATACGGTCGAGTTCAAGGGAAAGTCATGTCTCAGTCTGCCACGCCGTCGTCCGCCGCACCCGCCAGGTTCGCGGGAATCTGGATTCCGCTCGTCACGCCGTTCAATGCGGGCGCCGTCGATCATGCGGCGCTCGACGCGCTCGTGCGGCATTACGTGAAAGCGGACGTCGCCGGTTTCGTCGCGCTCGGCACGACGGGCGAGCCGGCCACGCTCGACGATCGCGAGCAGGACGCGGTGCTCGCCACGGTGCTCGCCGCGGCGGGGGATTTGCCCGTGGTGGTGGGCGTGAGCGGCAACCATACGGCGAGCGTGTGCGAACGCGTCGCGGCGCTCAATGCGCAACCTGTCGCCGGTGTGCTGGCTGCGGCGCCGTACTACATCCGGCCGTCGCAGGCGGGCGTGATCGGCCATTTCGCGGCCATCGCCGACGCGAGCCGCCAGCCCGTGATCGTCTATGACATTCCGGCGCGCACGGGCGTAAGCATCGCGTTGCCGAGCCTGCTCGAACTTGCGGCGCACGAGCGCATCGTCGCGGTGAAGGATTGCGGCGGCTCGCTCGACAAGACGCTGGGGTTGATCGCCGATGGCCGGATGGACGTGCTGTGCGGCGAGGATCTGGAGATGTTCGGCGCGCTGTGCGCCGGCGCGAGCGGCGCGATCGCGGCCACGGCGCATTTGCGGCCCGAGCGTTTCGTGGCGATGGCGCAGGCGCTGCGCGAAGGTCGTCTGGGCGACGCGCGCGCGATCTGGTTCACGCTCGTGCCGCTCGTGCGTGCCGCGTTCGCGGAACCGAATCCCGGTCCCGTGAAGGCGGCGCTGGCGTCCATCGGCCTCATGCGCAACGAACTGCGCGCGCCGATGACGTGCGTGAGCGGTGAACTGGAGGAAACGCTCGCGCGGCTGCTGGCCTGAAGCCGCGCGAGGTGTCGCGCGTGGGCGTTCGACGGCAAAAGCGCTCGATGCCGATGCGGGGAGCGCTTACTTCGACACGTCGAACTGTGTGCTTACGCGCGCGGAGTCAGCGCGCGGCGTGAGCGCTGGCGGCGCTGCGCGAACGACGGCGGCGGCCGCGCGGCCGTTCCACGACAGGTTCGCCGTTCAGCAGAATGCGGCGGCCGGGCACGTGTTGCGCAACCAGTCGCGCGATTTCGAGCGCGGTGCTTTCGGCGGGCACGACCTGGCGGCGCGCGCCGTCGTCGAGTGGCGTGGTCCATTCCACGAGCCGATACGCGCGGCCCCACGGATGCTGAAGCGGCGTGGACACGCGGCAGGACGCCACGGAAGAGGTTGCGCCGCCGTCGCGCAGCAGGGATTGCAGGTGCACCAGCACGTCTTCTTCAACCATGGCCTCGCTCCTCTCGCTTCGCGACATAAAAAAACGCCGCCGATGCTCCGGCGGCTCAACAGGGGTTGAGCGTATGTTTGCAGCGAAGAATTAAACGAGACTTAAGAGCAACAAGAAGGGCAGAAAGAAGCGTGATAGCGATCGCGCGCGGTGGGCGCGCGACGCGGAAATCAGGGCAAAGCGGAGTGGGTCGAAGCCGGCGCGAATCGGCAGAGGTGCGGATCGCGCGGCAGCGAATGCGGGATACGTGTAGCGGGCGCGTGCTAAACGCGCGCGCGAGACGCAGTGTCGGCAGGGCTCAGTGCGGCTTCTGCCGCAGCGCCGCGCGCACCTTTCTCGCGGCGAAGAGCGGCAAATAGTCCTGAATGCGGGCCTGCGCGCGATATTCGTCGAGCGCGTCGGCGTAGATTCGCGCGACGGTTTCCTCGGGCGTATTGGTCTCCTCGGCGATGGAGTGAACGATCTGGCTGAGGTCCTGGGTTTGCGGCATGACGAATCTCCGGGTGCGGGTCGGTGGCGGGCAAGCGGCGCTCAAACGAGTCTGAATTCAAGGACATCGCCGGGCGGGATGCCAATTGAAACCGCCTATCGGTCGTTTGCGGATGGGTTTGTGGATTGCCGGTCCGGGAGCCCGCAGTCACATTGCAACTGTCCGATGTTTGCGTGGATCCCCGCGAAAACGCCGCCAAAACAAGGCTTTGCCCGAAAAAAACGGCCACGGACGGATTCGGGATCCGTGCCGTGGCCGTGTGTTCGGTGGCGGCGCATGCGTCGACTGACCGCACGCGCAAGCCGCGAACCTTTGCGCGATTACGCCGCGTTTTCCATCGACGGGTAATCGGTGTAACCCAGTTCGCCGCGCGCGTAATACGTCTGCGGATTCGGCTGGTTGAGCGGCGCGTTCAGCTCGAAGCGGCGCGGCAGATCCGGATTCGCGATGAACAACTGGCCCCAGGCAACCGCGTCGGCTTCGCCAGCGGCGACCACGGCCTGCGCCGTTTCGAGCGAGAACTTTTCGTTGGCGATGTACGGGCCGCCGAATTCACCCTTCAATTGCGGGCCGAGTCGGTTGTCGCCGAGCGCTTCGCGGGCGAACAGGAACGCAATTTTGCGTTGACCGAGTTCGCGCGCGACGTAACCGAACGTTGCCGCCGGGTTCGAGTCGCCCATCGTGTGCGCGTCGCCGCGCGGCGCGAGGTGCACGCCCACGCGACCGGCGCCCCACACGTCGATGCAGGCATCGGCGATTTCGAGCAGCAGGCGCGCGCGGTTTTCGATCGAGCCGCCGTACGCGTCGGTGCGCTTGTTGGTGCTGTCCTGCAGGAACTGGTCGATCAGGTAACCGTTCGCGGCGTGAATCTCGACGCCGTCGAAGCCGGCCGCTTTCGCGTTTACCGCGCCCTGGCGGAACGCGGCGATCACGCCCGTGACTTCTTCCGTGTCGAGCGCGCGCGGCACGACGTATTCGCGCTGCGGACGCACGAGACTCACGAAGCCTTGCGCGGCGATCGCGCTGGGCGCGACCGGGAGATTGCCGTCGAGGAACACGGGGTCCGAAATGCGGCCCACGTGCCACAGCTGCAGGAAGATGCGGCCGCCCGCGGCGTGCACGGCTTCGGTGACGATCTTCCAGCCATCGACCTGTTCCTGCGACCAGATGCCCGGCGTTTCCGCGTAACCGACGCCTTGCGGCGTGACGGACGTCGCTTCGCTGACGATCAGGCCCGCCGAGGCGCGCTCGGCGTAATAGCGCGCCATCAGTTCGTTCGGCACGCGTGCTTCGCCCGCGCGCTGACGCGTGAGCGGAGCCATGATGATGCGGTTCGGCAGCGTGAGGTCGCCGATCTGGATGGGGTCGAAAAGCGTTGCCATGATTTACCTCGTCTGCGGGCGCGGCCCGCGGGCTGTGGAGCGATTCGTAAAAACAGCGGAGTTAGCGGACGATGCGAGAGCCCGCTGCGCGTTAGAGCTGCGCGTTCATGTGAGCGATGAAGGCTTCGATGACAGGCTCGTTGCGCTTGAAGAACACCCATTGGCCGACGCGTTTCGACGTGACGAGACCGGCCTTCTGCAAGGCGGCCAGATGCGCGGACACCGTGGACTGCGAGAGCGCGCAATAGGCGTCGATGCGGCCGGCGCAGACGCCGTGGTCGAGCGTCAGTTCCTGGTCGCCGAAATGCTTCTGCGGCTCGCGCAGGCTCGCGAGAATCTCCCGGCGCACGGGATTGGCGAGCGCTTTGCAGATCGCGTCGACGTCGATGGTTGGCGTGGGTGAATTCATGAGGTTTGCATCGTTACTGGGCGAATCTTATATCGTATTTTGACGATATGGGAGGATGGCATTGGTGGGAGGAGGGTTGTTGGGGTGCCGAAAGCCGATGAATTTGGCGCCAGAACCGGCGTGCGCGAACAACTATTGTCTTGATTCGACGACGATCTCGACGCGCCGGTTGCGCGCGCGGCCTTCGAGCGTGCGATTGTCGTCGAGCGGCGATGCTTCGCCGCTGCCGCTCGCGCTCATCGTGTCCAGCGCTACGCCGGCGTCGGCGAGTTGCTTCATGACCGTTTGAGCGCGCAGCGTGGACAGCGCCTCGTTCGACAAGCCGGTCTTGCTCTCGAACGGCAAGTTGTCGGTGTGGCCGATCAAGCGCACGCGCAACGGGCTCGCCGAGGCGGCTATCGCCTTGCCGATTTCGCCGATGGTGGTTTCGGCCGAGGGCGTCAGTACCGCTTTACCCGGCGCGAACATGCCTTCCACGCGCAGGGCAAACGCGCGGTGATCGGCGCGTGCGTCGATTGTGATGGCTTGGTTCGCGAACTCGTACGGCAACGCCGCCTCGATCGCGTGTGCGAGTGTGGCGATAGCGGCCGTGTCGGTCGGGACGTCATCGTGATGAGTCCATCTCCACGCGGCGTAGCACGACGCGGCAAGCAACGCCGCGACCAGCAAGCCCACGATGAATGCGTTCACGCTATGCCTGCGCGGCTCGCTAGCGCGCGGCGTCGCACGTCGCATGGCGAAAGGGACGTCTTCGGCCTTGTCTTTCGCCCCAAGCTTCGCTGCTTCATGATGCGTTGGCGCACGTACCGACGGTTCCGGCCGAGGCGGCTTGCGCGGCTCTTCGCAGGCGGCAAGCAAGTTGGCGAGCGCCTCGTCGACGAATGAACGCCGGGCTTCCGCTTCGCGCGCTTTCGGCCTCGCGCGTTCGCTGTTGGCCTGCGAGCGCTCCGTCACGCCCAGACGTGCCCGCACGGCGCCGAGTTTCGCGGCGCCGTCGGTTGCGAAGCGATAACGGCCCGCGAAGCCGCTCTCGATGATCTGCTGAAGCACCGCGAGCAGATCGGCATGTCGATCGGGCTCGCGCGTCGCGGCTTCGATGAGCGCAAAGACGCGGTCGCCGCCTTGCCGGTCGTAGCCGAGCGTGGTGGCGATACCGTTCGCGCTCCATTCGTCGCCCGACGAGCCGCCGTGGCCCCACGCGGTCTGCATTGCCGCTTCGTCGAGCGCGGAGCAGAGGCAATAGCGTGCGGTGTCGGCATCGGCGCGAGGCACGCGCAAGCCGGCGCAGACGCGCTCGAACAGCCGCGCTTCGCTCAACAGCCATTGACGGCGCGCGAGCACCGCATCGGGCGTCAGTTCGGCGGGCGTATCGCGCAGGGCCTGCAGCAGCGGGCGGGCGGCTTCGAGCAGCGGTTGCCCGGCGCGTTCGGCCGCGCGCACGCGTGCCGCGTAGGAGGGCGCGACCTCGGCGCTGCCCGCGTAGCCTTGGGTCGGCCCAGTCGGTTTCATCGCGGCGCGCCTCTCAGTGCAACGCGGCGCCGGCGACCGGCATCGCGGGTGCGCCCGCTGGCGGCAGGCCGGCCGGCGGACCGCTGTCCGGCAGACTTAGCATCGGCATCGAGCTTGGGCAGTGGAAGGTCGTGAGCACGTCGCTCGTGAGCGGGTTCGCCACGCTACCCGCGCTCGCGATGTCGAGCACCGCCCGGCGACCGTCGAAGTCGAACGCGACGCGCGTGCGTCCCGGCGTGGCGGTTTGCACGGCTTCGCCCTTACGCACGAGACGCATGAGCGCCCACGGACCGTCGGCGGAAATCGTCGATGTCTCCGGGCGAATGCGCGGGCTCGCGGTGATTTCGGTATGCACGCCGCCGCGCGGGCCGGGCCAGTTCACCATGAACGGCGTCACAGGACCGTGCTGATACTGCGTGCTCTGCCCGTCGATGTCGATCGACAGATTCATGATCGTGGGATCCATTTCGGGCACGCGCACTTCGGCCTTCCACGCGAGTTGCTTGCCCTGATCGCCGAAGAACACGTCGCGAATGTCGCGCGCATGCTGGAACGGTTCGAGGTCCGGCCCTTGCACGGGCTCCGTTGCGCCCGGCAGCGTGCGATAGCGCCAAGGCCTCGCGGTCGTATCGACGAACGGCGCGAGATTCTTCGTGAAGAAGTCGTCGATCACGCCACCTTGTGCGAACACGCGAGTGAAGTCGTCGATGCTGACGTCGCGCTTGCTCTCGGCGGCGAACGGAAAATTGCCTTCGACGGTGAGGCGGCACGTATCGCTCACCACGGCCTGCATCTGGCGCGAGAGCAATTGACCGATGCCCTGATTCACTTCGCGCGAACCTTGCATCGACAAACCGAGCAGCACCTGGCGGAACGGCGCGGGCATCGTGTTGGCTGACATCTTGAGCTTCGCGGCGATGTCGCTCGCGGGCGGCAGGCTGTTGTTGTTGATCGCGTTGTCGGCGACGGTGAGCGCGGTGTAATAGTCGTTGAGCAGACTGGACACGCCGTCGAGGCCCGTCTTGCCCGCCGCGTTGCCGGCGGCCGCACCGCCTGGCGCATTGCTCGCGGCTTCGGCGTTGCCCGTCACCATTTCGCGCAGCGCGGCGAAGTGGCTATCGACCAGTTCGCGCTCCACCCGCTCTTCGGCGCGAATGCCGAGCGCCTGGTCGACTTTCTTGCCGATCGGGTCGGCGCCTTTCTGGAGCAAAAGTCCGTCGGTACCGATGGGCTGCGTGAGCGTGGTCTCGTGCACGGCGGCGCGCGCGAGCCGCGCGAGCGGCGAATCGGGCGCCGCCAGTTGGCGCAGCACCTGGAGGTTGAACGAGAGGCTCGTGCCCGTCACCGTGCGGATGTCGCCGAGGAACGCGTCCCATTGCAGCGCGTACTCGGTCAGATAGAGACGGCGAATGGCCTCGGTGACGGGATCGTCGGCATCCGTCACCGGGCGGGCTAACTCAGCCGTTTTTTTTTCAGCTTCGCCCAGATACGAGCGTCCCATGACCCAGGCGTCGTCGTCGCGCGCCGCCTGGGCGAATTCGCGCAGGTGTTTGTCGAACAGGTTGCGATAGCCGTCGAACGTGAAGAGGCCCGGCACACCGCGCGACAGCGGCGCGCCGCTCGCTCGCGTGAAGACCGTGCCCGCTTGCGGACCCACCGCGCGCAGCAGCGTGAATTCGTCGGGCGCCTCTTTTTGCATGTCCGCCTTCGCGCGATCGTAGAGCCGCTGCGTCGCGTTGCTCGCATCGAGGAAAGCGCGCGCTTCCTGAACGAGCGCCTCGTTGCGGATCAACGGCGACTGTACGACGTGGTCGCCCGTGAACAACTGCTGAACGTGCTCGATCATCGTGGCGCGACCGCCGAAGATCGCCGCGCTGTCGGTTTTGGCCCAGTCGTCGAGCACCCATGCCTTCACGTCGGCGGCGTTGAATTTCGCCTTGTCGTAGAGCATGAGATAAACCCGCAGCGCGTCGTACGTGCCCTTTGCGTCTTTCGCCGCGATCGAGCGCGACATGACGTCCTCCATGCGATGAACGATTTGCGGCAGCAGCAGGTTGTTTTCCAGCGCGAGATAGGTGCCGCGGCTCGCGCTGATCACGCCAGGGGCACTGTACAGGCCGTAGCGATAACTACTGTCCGGGTCGGACAGATCGAGACCGGTGAGCGTAGGCAAATAGCGCGCCTCGCTCAGCGTATCCGGCACGGCTTCGGGCTTGGGATCGCGATAAAGCTGCGTGACCCTGGCCGCGAGTGTCTGGGTTTTGTGCAGGATCGTCTCGAGATAGTCGTTGTTGTTCACGAAGCTCGTACGCAGACCGATCGCGAGCCACGCGAACAGGAGGATGGCGAGCGCGTGCCCGAGAATGCGCAGCACGCGGAAACGATATTCCCAGCGCAGATTCGGGCTGACAAGATGCGCTTCCGGGAACACGACTTTCGTGAAGAAGTCGTGCAGGAAATAGCTCAAGTGGCCTTCGGCGCGGGTGGCGTGCAGCGCGACGTTCTCGCCGAGCCCTTGTGCGAGGCGCTGCACGATCGTGAGCGGTTCGGCCACGACGGCTTCGCCGCGCTGGACCGCGCTCGTAAAGTACACGCCGCGCAGCGTGGCGTGCAGTTGCGTGTCGTCGTAGCGCGAATCGAGAAAGAGTTGCGCGAGCAATTCGACGAGCGGCGTCGACAACGCGGAAAACGCCTCGGGCAGCGCGGCGAGACGGCGCCGGCGGTCCGTGTCGTATTCGTCTTCGAGGCGCGTGTTGACACTGCTCGAAAGGCGCGTGGCAAGCTGGCGCAACTCCCCTTCGCAGCGCATGGCGAGATTGGCCTGCGCGCCAGTGCCTGAGAGCGGCAATGTGAAGCCCCACATCTGCGCGCGCGTTTCTTCGGTCAGGGAGGCGAAGTAGTCGGCGAAGCCGGGCAGGCGGTCCATCTGCGTAATCATCACATAGACGGGAAAGCGAATGCCGAGCGACATGCGCAATTCCGCGAGGCGGGCGCGCAAGGTGTCGGCTTCGCTGGCGCGAACTGCGGGATCGGGCGCGGTGAGCACGTCGAGGTTGATCGACACGAGCGCCCCGTTGATGGGCGCGCGCGGGCGATGGCGTCGCAGTAGTTCGAGAAAGCCTGTCCATTCCGCCGCGTCGATGCGCTCGACATCTTCCGGACTCGCCCGTTTACGCGCTACGGCAGCGTCGTTCTTTGCCGATGCGGTCGTGCTGTCCGCTTTGGCTTCGGACGAATTTGCTTCCTGGGCGGCCGAGGCTCCGAGCAACGCGCTTGCGCCTGGCATCTGCATGGACGTGCCGTGGCGCGTGTAATGGCCGGCCGTGTCGATCAGAACGGCTTCGTTGGTGAGCCACCATTCCACGTTCTTCGTGGCCGCGCTCGAGCCAGTCGTGCGGTGCGAGGCGGTGCCGAGCGGGAAGGGGAGGCCGGCGTTGAGCAGCGCACTGGTTTTGCCCGAGGCGTTCGAGCCCAGCGAAACGTACCAGGGCACTTCATAAAGATAGCGGCTGCCCTGAAACAGCCGGCCGACGCCTTTCGCGCCCGTGCGCATCGCCTTCAGACGCGCGAGCGCGCCGTTGATGCGCGCCTCGACGTCCTTGAGACGGTCGGCGGCAGGCGACACCGCCTTGCGGTCGCCAAACGCGAGTGCTTTCCGAAGAAAGGCTTCATCGCTGCGCATTTTCTGCAAGAGCCACCACACCCCCCAAATTGCATAGCAAGCGATCACGAGGGCGATGGCGATCGCGCGCGCACTGGCCGCCTCGAACGGCCGATGGCTGCCGAAGCTCAGCAGCGGTGCGGCGTACCAGATCAGCAGACACAGCAGCGGGCCCAACACGAAACCGGTGGGCAGATTTTTGAGCCACAGCAGCATGCCCGCCAGCAGCAACGCGATGACGAGCACGCGCATTGGTACGCTGGCGAGCGGCTTGAGGCCGCCGAACGCCACATTGGGTCCGAGGAACCCGATGAGCAGCGCGACGACGACGAGGACGAGCAGCGCGAGAAACCAGCGCGACATCAGAAACGACAACTTCTTCATCCGGAAATCCTGAAAGGCAGCGATTAGGGCGTGACGGTGATGGCCACGCGCCGGTTCTGTGCGCGGCCCTGCGGCGTGGCGTTGTCGCCAATCGGATCGGCCTCGCCTTTTCCGATCGCCTCGAGGCGCGCGGGCGGCACGCCGTCCGCCTGTAGCATTTGCATGACCTGCGTGGCGCGTTCCTCGGAAAGTTCGTTGTTCGAAGCGAACTGGCGGCTCTTGATCGGAATGTTGTCGGTGTAACCCGCGATCGTGACTTTGCCGGGCACCTTGATCACCTCGTTGGCGATCTTGGCGATGAGTGGGCCCATCGACGCGTTGACATTGACGCCGCCGGGCTGGAACATCGCGTCGCCGCGGAAAATCACGGTGCTGTGACGCGCGTCTTCGTTGACGCTCACGGTGCCCGCGGCAATCTCGTTCTTGAGCAGTTCCTTCAGGTGCGGCAGACGCGGCGCGGGCGGTGGCGTGAGGCGACCGATGTCGATGATCTGCTTCTCGACCACGGCGCTGCGATCGAGCAACTGATACTTGAACCAGCCGAACAGGCCCGCGAGCACGATGCCTAGCACGACGAAGGTGATCCACACGGGAAAGTCGTAAAACGTCATGCGTCTCGCCTTGGCGTCGGAGAGCGCGTGTGGCGAGAGCGCGAGCGGGACCGCGCCGCGTTGCGTCTGGATTTCCGTGTACAGGCGCTGGCGGATCGCGTCGTGCTTGCGCGCGCCGTCGGCTTCATGCCGGTAACGGCCCATGAAGCCGAGACTCAGAATGCGATAGATGACTTCGAGCAGATCGAGATGCTCATGCGATTCCGTCATCAGGCGCGCGATCAGCAAATACACCTTGTCGCCACCGTGCCGATCTTCGTGAAACTCCGTGGCGAGGCCGTTCTTGATCCACTCCATCCCTTTTTCGCGGATCCCCCATTCGGTTTGCGTCGCGGCCTGATCGAGCGCCGTGCAAAGACAGTAGCGCGCGCCGATCATGTGATCGCGCCGTACGTTCGCCTGCTCGCAAAGCCGCTGGAACGCACGCACTTCCTGCTTGAGCAATAGATGAAGTTGCTCGATGCCGCGTTGATCCATCGCGTCAGGCATATCGGCGAGCGCGCGCAGCAGCGGACGCGCCGCTTCGAGCAGCGGATTTTGCGCCTGCTCGGTAGCTCGCAGACGCGAGGCGGCCGGTTCGGCGGCCGGCATCGTCGCGAGCAAGCCCACGGGCGGCGCCGATGCCGTCGGCGTCGCTTGCGAGCCAGAGGCGCCTGTTGCGTCCCATTGCGGTACGCCGGCTCCAAACGCGGCGTAGGAAGCTTCTGAATTCACCGTATTTCCCCGATTGAGATGTGGTGCGTGAACGTATTTCGCGTCCCAGCCTGCGTGGCGGTTATCCGCGCACGCCCCACAGTTCCAGCTTCAGTCCGGGGAACTCGCCCGCCACGTGGAGCGCGATGCCGCCGTGCTGCGAAATGGTTTCCCACAGTGGTCCGCTGCGCGCCAGTTCGTAGTAGATGTAGCCGGCGTTGAACGGAATCTGGCGCGGCGGAACCGGCAGCGATTGCAGCGTGATGCCAGGTAGATGCGCGCGAACGAGATCGGGCAAGCGCTCGGACGGTCCGATCTTGGCCTGGGTGGCGAACTGCTGGACCAGGGCTTCGGCCGGCAATTGCGCGGCCACGGCGAGAACGATCGCGCTGAAGCTGCGAATCTCCGCAGGATCGACCACAGCGTTGCGCATGCCGTAACCGGCGTCTTTGAGCGGAATGCTTTGCGCGCTGCGCACGAGCACGGCATTGAGCAGCCAGTGCGTGTCGTCGACGAGTGGCCTGAGGCAAAGGTGAGGTTGAATGTGCTGATAAGCCGGATGCGAATCCAGGGGGCGGCGCGTTTCGGGACGCACGTAAGTCGACAGCTCTCCAGCCATGCTCAGCAAAACTGCGTACAGCTCGGCCGGCGATGTCGTCGGCACGCGACGCAGGTGCTGGAGCAACGGCTCGTAACGATTGAGCGTTTGCAGCAATAGATAGTCCGAGACTTCGGCGACGGAACCGGCCTTGCCGTCGCTGCCCGTGAGGCGCTTCGCGAGCGCGTCGGCGCGCAGGCGTGTCAGTTCGTGGATCTTCGCGAGCCAGCTCGTGAGCCGTTCGCTCGCCCCATAGCCAGATACCGGCGGAATGAGCGACTCGTCGAGTTCGATGCTGCCGTCGGCTCGCAGGGTCGTCACCTTCGTTAGCGGCAAGCCGATCCATGCATCGGTCATCTCTTTCTCCGGCACGAGACGCAGCCTCAAGTTCGACAACTGCACCGTGCGCGGACCCTGGCCGATCGAATTCGTGTCGCGCAGTTCGGAGGCAAACGCGGCATAGCGCGCGAGCGAGTCGGAGGTGTCTTCGAACGTGGTTTCCTCTGCGTTGGGCACGCGAATTGGCACCGCGAGGTGAATGACCTGTTCGAGGTGCTCCTGGCGCACGGTGAGCGGCGCAGGTGGCGGTGTGCTGCCGGGCGCGTCGAATGGGGTGCCGTCTGCGAACACGCCGCTCGCCGATTTCACGATGACCTTGCCGAGCGCGAGCGCTTCGCGGTCGATCGCATAGTGCGAGAACCCGAAGAAGAACGGCGAAAGCGGCGCCGAACGCCGGTGCGCGAACTGCTCGAAATAGCGCTCCTGCTGCTGGAACAGCTGCGGGCGCAAAAACAGTCCCTCGCTCCAGGTGACTTTGTTGTACCAGCTCATGATGATCGTCCGTTACTTGCTCTTCGGTTGCTCGTCGCTGATCTTGATCGCGTTGGCATCGAGCTTGATGGTGAGTTTCAGTTTAGGGCTGCGGTGATACCAGGCGGCGCTCGGCGAGGGCGGCAGCGTCCATGTCGAGCGCCACACGGAGTTCGGCAGATCGCGGTAGGCGGCGATCACGCCCAATGTGGTCGTCGCCTGATCGGCGTTGCGCCGGATGACTTTCTGCTCGCCAGGGCGCAACTGGAACTGGTCGCGCATGAGTTGGTCGTCGGCAAGCAGGGCTTTATCCTTCTCTTGCAGCGAAAAGAAGTCGGCGCTGTTGAAGGCGTCGGCATTCTTCAATTCGTAAAGGCGCACGATGACGGGCGCGGCGCGTTTCTGGTCGTCGGGGTTGACGTTCGACGAAGCGACGAACACGAGTTCCAGCTTGACTGGCTCGTGCGCGTTCTTGCTGGTGTCGCTGGCACACGCGGCCAAACTGGTGACGAAGGCCAGCGCGGCAACACGGATAGACATGAGCATCGAAAAATGCGGCGAGAAGACGGGGGAAAAGCCCGGCGCGAACGTCGGGCTCGAGCGCGGAAGGCTTACGCTTCCTTGTTCAACTTAATGTCGTAGCCGGCCGTGACCGCGCCGCCGCTACCGCCTTGTGCGTTCTGCACGACGTACTCCTGCTTCACGCGCGAGAACGAGAGTCGAATCTGTTCGCGTATTCCGTTGTCGGTATTGCTGCCTGCCGGAAACACCTGCGTCACGATCACGTCGCTCATCGTGATCTTGAGATATTCGAGCGGGTTGCCGCCGGCCTTGCGAATCGTCAGTACGGCCTGATCGATGTGCTTGCCCGTGAGGCAGTACTTCATCAGGTTCGGGCTCGCGCGGTCCACGAGATGCTCGAACGACAGATCTTCGACCGTGGCTTTGCCCGCGCCGCCACCCGAACCCATGTGCATGTTCGACTGTTGCAGGATCTGCCAGCTCCAGCTCGTCGCTTCGATCTCATTCTTGTGATGAGCATCCTGCGACTCGCCGTCGATGCCGTTGATCTTGATGAAGATATCCTGTGCCATTTAAGACTCCTTGGTTGAAAAAGTACTTCCCTTGCTATGGGCTGCGAAACTGTATGCGTTGGCCTTAGCCAGATACGGCCGGCGAATCAGGCCGCTTCTTTTACGGAAGGCAGACGGGCGACGAGCCGCAACGAAACCGTCAGCCCTTCGAGCTGGAAATGCGGACGCAGGAAGAACTTCGCCTGGTAGTAGCCGGGGTTGCCCTCGACGTCCTCGACCACGACTTCGGCCGCCGCCAGTGGCCGGCGCGCCTTGGTTTCCTGCGACGAGTTGGCGGGGTCGGCGTCGACGTAATTCATGATCCATTCGTTGAGCCAGCGCTGCATGTCCTCGCGCTCGCGGAACGTGCCGATCTTGTCGCGCACGATGCACTTGAGGTAATGGGCGAAGCGCGAGCACGCGAACAGATACGGCAGGCGAGCGGAGAGATTCGCGTTGGCCGAAGCGTCCGGGTCTTGATATTCGGCAGCACGTTGCATGGATTGGGCACCGATGAACGTGGCGTGGTCGGTGTTCTTGCGGTGCACCAGCGGAATGAACCCGTTCTTGGACAGCTCGGCTTCACGGCGATCCGAAATGGCGATTTCGGTCGGGCACTTCATGTCGATGCCGCCGTCGTCGGTGGGGAACGTATGACACGGCAAATTCTCGACCGTGCCGCCCGATTCCACGCCGCGAATCAGCGAGCACCAGCCATACAGCTTGAACGACCGGTTGATGTTGACGCCCATGGCGTACGCGGCGTTGGCCCACGCATAGTTGCGGTGGTCCGGGCCGTTCGTGTCTTCCTCGAAGTCGAATTCGTCGACCGGATTCGTGCGTGCGCCATACGGCAGACGCGAAAGGAAGCGCGGCATGGCGAGGCCGATGTAGCGAGCGTCATCGGTGGTGCGCAGCGAATTCCACGGCGCGTATTCGAGGTTCTGCGTGAAAATTTTGGTCAGATCGCGCGGATTGGCGAGTTCCTGCCACGACTCCATTTGCAGCACCGAAGGCGACGCGCCCGAGATGAACGGCGTATGCGCGGCGGCCGCGATCTTTGCGATCGAACCAAGCAGGTCGACGTCGGGCGGCGTATGGTCAAAGTAGTAGTCCGCGACCAGGCAGCCATACGGTTCGCCGCCGAGCTGACCGTATTCTTCTTCATAGATCTGCTTGAAAAGCGGGCTTTGATCCCACGCGAGACCTTTGTAGCGCTTCATCGTGCGACGCAACTCTTCCTTGGAAACGTCCATGAAGCGGATCTTTAGACGCTCGTCGGTTTCCGTATTGGCAACGAGATGATGCAAGCCGCGCCACGCCGACTCGAGCTTCTGGAAATCGTTGTGATGCAGGATGAGATTGATCTGTTCGGAAAGCTTGTGATCGATCTGCGCGATGATCGCCTCGATGCTCTTGTACGCGTCGTCGCTGATCGTGGTGGATTGCTGCAGCGCTTGTTCCGCGAGCGTGCGGACCGCAAACTCCACCGCTTCGCGCGCCAGTTCGGTCTTGGGGCGGAACTCCTGCGCGAGCAGCTGCGAAAAGTCGCTTTGCGTGGCGAGCGTGGCGGAGCCGGTGCTCGTTGCTTGCTGAGTAGCCATGATTTTCCTTCGTTATCCTGATTTAAATAGAGATGGCCCGGATGCGTCGGCGAGCGATGCCGATCAGGAGGCGGGCCGCTCCGCTTCCGTGTTTCCGTCGGTCCGTGGCTTGGGCGATGCCGCCAGCGCCTTGAGCAACGCAGGATCGGCCAGCAGTTTATTGACGAACGCTTCGGCGCCGGACTTGCCATCCATATACGTTTGCAGGTTCGCGAGTTGTGTGCGAGCGTCGAGCAGTTGTCGCAGCGAGTCGACCTTGCGAGCGACGGCCGCCGGCGAGAAGTCGTCGATGCTTTCGAACGTCATGTCGACCGAAAGATGGCCTTCGCCGGTGAGCGTGTTCGCCACGGCGAACGCAACACGCGGCTTGATCGCCTTCATGCGCTCGTCGAAGTTGTCGATGTCGATATCCAGGAAGCGGCGGTCCGCCACAGCCGGCAGAGGCTCGACGGGCTTGCCGGATAGATCGGCCAGAACGCCCATCACGAACGGCAGTTCAACCTTCTTTTCGGAGCCGTAGACTTCGACGTCGTACTCGATCTGGACGCGTGGGGCGCGGTTGTGCGCGATGAACTTCTGCGAACTATTGGTAACGGACATGCATGGACTCCGTAGGCGTGGAAAAAGTCGAAACGTTCTAGTTGCCGTGGCCGACAGGAACGCTGGGAACAACGGCGGGTTGCGCCACGAAGGCAAGCGCCTGCGCGGCGGGCGCCGTTGCATCGGCAATCTCGATATGAATGGTAGCGAGCGCTGCCTTTTGTGCGAGCGCATCGAGCCAGAGCGCGGAAAGGCGGGGCAGGATGTTCTGTTCGATGAAACCGATCAGCACGCGGGCACCGGTTTCCTCCACGAGGCAACGTGCAACGACGTAGTCGACCACGCGTGCCGCGTAGCTCAGCGCGATTGCCTGGTTTTCAGCCATGCGCGCGACGACGCGGTCAAGGTGCAGGCGCACGATGTCGGCCAGCGTTTCGCGCGCGAGCGGGCGATACGGCACCAGCGTCATGCGGCCGAGAAAGGCGGCAGGAAACGTCGTCAGCAGTTCGGGTTCGAGCGCGGCGCGCAGACCGTCCTGGTCGGGGGCTAGCGCTTTGTCCGCACATAGATTGCTGGTCAACGCTGCGCCGGCGTTGCTCGTGAGGAGAATCGTGGTGTTGCGGAAATCGATAAAGCGTCCGTCGCCGTCTTCCATATAGCCTTTGTCGAACACCTGGAAGAACATTTCGTGGACGTCACGATGCGCTTTCTCGATCTCGTCGAGCAATACGACCGAATAAGGGCGACGGCGTACCGCCTCCGTGAGCACGCCGCCTTCGCCATAGCCCACGTAACCCGGTGGGGCGCCTTTGAGTCCGGAGACCGTGTGCGCCTCCTGGTACTCGCTCATGTTGATCGTGATGAGATTCTGTTCGCCGCCATATAGCGCCTCGGCGAGCGCGAGCGCCGTCTCGGTTTTGCCGACACCGGACGGCCCGGCGAGGAGAAACACACCGAGCGGCTTCTTCGGGTCGGCGAGACCGGCGCGCGCAGTTTGGACGCGTTCGCAGATTTGCAGAAGCGCGGGCGTTTGGCCGATGACACGACTCGCGAGCGTCGCAGGCAGCGAACGCACGGCGGCGATTTCATCTTTCACCATGCGACCTGCGGGAATGCCGGTCCAGTCGGAAACCACTTCGGCGATGATGGTTTCGTCGACTTCAGGGAATACCAGGACTTCGTTGTCTTGCAATGCGCGCAGCGCGTGTTCGAGAGCGTGCAGCGTGGCTCGCGCCTCCGCGGGCGAATCTCCGTCTTGCGCTTCGGAGGCCATAGCTGACTCACGTGCTGCCGCCAGCGCTTGCGCGGCGGCCGCCTGCGCTTGCCAGCGTGCCTCCAGTGCTCGCGCTTCGGCGTCCAGCGCTTCTATGCGCGTGCGCACTGCGGCCATGGCTTTGTCGACGGATAACCCGATACGCGACTCGCGTTCGAGCAGTTGCTGCTCGACGTGGGCGGCAGCGAGGCGCTGGCGCACGTCCTGTAACGAGCGCGGAGCCGTGTGCTGCGATAGCGCGACGCGAGCGCACGCGGTATCAAGCAGGCTGATCGCCTTGTCGGGCAGTTGCCGCGAGGGGATGTAGCGATGCGACAGCACGACTGCGGCGCGCACTGCCTCGTCGCGGACAATGACCCGGTGATGTGCGGCGAAGGCGTTGACAAGACCGCGAACCATTTCGATGGCTTTGGGCTCCTCTGGCTCCGGCACCTGCAAGACCTGAAAGCGTCGCGTGAGCGCCGGGTCTTTCTCGATATGGCGCTTGTATTCCGACCACGTCGTGGCGCCGATGGTGCGGAGCGTGCCGCGGGCCAAAGCGGGTTTGAGCAGATTGGCGGCGTCGCCGGTTCCTGCCTGGCCGCCCGCGCCCACCAGCGTGTGGATTTCGTCTACGAACAGCACAATGGGCACGGGCGATTTCGCCGCGGATTCCAGCACGCCTTTCAATCGGGCCTCGAACTCCCCCTTCATGCTGGCGCCCGCCAGCAAGGCGCCCACATCTAGCGACATCAGCCGGACTTCGACGAGTTGTGGTGGGACATTGCCTTCGTTGATAGCCCGTGCGAGTCCTTCGACCACGGCCGTTTTACCCACGCCGGCCTCGCCCGTCAGCAGCGGGTTGTTCTGCCGCCGTCTGAGCAGCACGTCGATCATTGTGCGGATTTCGAGTTCGCGTCCAACCACGGGATCGATTTCGCCCGCCCGCGCGCGCGCGGTGAGATCCTGGCAATATTGTTCGAACGAGTGGCCATTCGATTGGTTGTGCGTCGACGCGGAGGCTTCGCCGGGGAGCGCTGCAGCGAGATCGCTGTTGTCGTAGGCCGCATCGGTGCGCTCGGGCGAGCCGTCGATCCAGGGGCGCAACGTGCTGTCGAAATCATCGCGAGGAACGCGGGAAAACGTGGGTGAAATGGATAGCAGGACCCTGCGCAACTCCGCGGTGCTCGACAACGCGGCCATGAGCCATGCGCTGCGAATGCGACTCTCGCCAAATTCGAGCGAGGTCAGGATCCAGGCTCGCTCGATCGCCAGTTCGACGTAGTGAGAGAAGTCGCTCAGCGAACTCGCGCCGCCCGGCAGCGCTGCCAATGCGCGCGCAACGTCGCGATCAAGCGTTTCGCGCTCGATGCCAGCGTGCCGGATGATGCGATGCAGGTCACTGTCCGGCAATTGCAGCACCTGGTGCAGCCAGTGCACGAGTTCGACGTAGGGATTGCCTCGAAGCTTGCAATACGTCGTTGCCGATTCGATGCTGCGAAACAGTGTGACCCCGAGTTTCCCAAACAGCGCATGGCGTGGAATGGACATAGCCTTGTTTTTAAGCGGGTTTGATATTGTTGGATTGCAAGAATTGCATCGAATAATTGACGCAATCAGGCTAAATTGGTCGACCGGTTTAAACCGTATAAGTTATGAGTGCCGTTGAGTAGCATCTCTTGTCTCCTTATATCGACTTCTCTCAGGTTGGAATTTTTATCGGCCGATGACGTTGTCAATTATTGGTGGAAATTCGTCTCGCAGTCAAATCGTGCCATCAATTTTTCGATAAAATTTCTTGATTTTCATCATGAATTTTTTTTCGATATACATCCAATGATTTTCATTTTTCATTAAGTATTTGATTGTTATTGAAATTATCGAGTTGGTTAGATTTTTTCTCACGATGGCAAGAGGATTTTTCCTATGGTATGCGACGCAATTTCTGAGTTTTTAGTGAGTCGATATCGAGAATTCGGATTATTCTTAGTGATTAATTTAAATCTCAAATTTCCTCTGGAAGATAAGCCGATAAAATTGACCGTGAAGCGTAGACGTGATGCGGTGCGATGTGTCTTAATCATGCGAGTTGTCGAGTAAAAGGCGAGTGCTAAACGGCCTGCGTATTAAACGGCCTGCGTATTGACCTCGAAAAGACTAAGTTTCCTATGTGGATCAGCAAGTTATTTCGCAAGCCAAACGGTATTGATCGTACTGAGGAACCTCGCAGCCTTCCGCGAAACGATGGAGGAGCATCTGCGCGGGAAATGGGTCGGGCCGCCTGGCGCCATGAAACAATCGACTCTGACCGGCGTTCCGCAGCCATCGAGGACGAAAGTTTCCTCACTATGCTGGGATCGCGACTGCACGCCGGCGACAAGGTGTTCGAGCCGGCAAACGAGCGCGATTCCCCGGCGCAGGACGTCGGGAGTTTGCTCGGTGCGCTCTACGTGCACTACTGCAAGGCACTCGAGACTCCGTATGAATTGCCGTCGGGAACGTGGACCACGCCGGGTTCGGGCAATGCCGCGGAATTACGGCGCGACGCGATGGCCGATTCCGCCTGGGACAGGGAGGCGGGCGGAGCGATCACCGGCATGTTCCCTGACATCGAGAATCTTGAAGATGCATTCGGTCTGAGGTTCGGCGCGCGCGGCGACGTCGTGCAATCCGAGGGCATTCCAGAAATCTTGCGCTTATTCGCCCCGCGCGACTACGAGATGTCAGCCCGTCCGGTGAAAGCGTTGCCACCGGCGTTGACACGTCGCGAGCACCACACCCTTGCCATCGACAGTCCGCTAGCCGAACTCAATGCGTCGGCTTACACCTTTGACGAGTGAATGCCTTGACCTCGAACCCCGACATTCTCGCGGCGGGATTGCCTTGTCCCGACGTCGTACAGCAAATTGAAACCATCGAGCACCGCATCCGGGCGAATCCGGCCGACGCGTCGCATCGTTGGGCGTTGTTCCAATGGCTATGCGTCGCGCGCGAGTGGAAGCGTGCCGTTGGGCAGTTGCAGGTATTCGGGCAACTCGATCGCACTCGCGATGCGGTCGTTCAGGCTTACCGCGACTTGATACGCGCGGAGTGTTGGCGAGAGCAGGTCATGGCGGGCGAGCGCGTGCCGGCTTTCGTGATGGACGACATGCCGCAGTGGATAGCCGGATTGGGGAAGGCGTTGCATCTCATGGCACACGGCAAGCTCGATGCGGCCGACGAGGCTCGCGAAGCGGCCCTGGACGCCGCGCCTTCGATCAAGGGCACAGGGGGCGGGCACGCGTTCGAGTGGATTGCCGATAGCGACTCCCGCCTCGGGCCAGTGTGCGAACTCATCGTTGCGGGATCGTATCGCTGGTTGTCCGTGGCCGACATCGCTAGCTGGCACATCGTCGAGCCGGCCGGCCTGCTCGATCTCGTGTGGGTGGCGTGCGCCGTTACGCTGCACGACGGCACGGCGTTGCGCGGCTTCATGCCGGCGCGCTATGCGCCCTCGCCGGATGTACCAGCCTCGGGACGCGCCGACGACAACGTGCTTGCCATCGGGCGCTGCACGCACTGGCATCGCACGGGACGTTCCGGCGTGATTGGCGTCGGAGGGAAAACTTGGGCGACCAGTGCGGGAGACATCGGCATCTTCGAATTGAGGGACTGCATTTTTGGCGATCGGTGTGCTTCGACGTTGTTGGCAAGCGCCGAGGGCGCGCAATGACCAGACGACGCTTCCGCGCACCAGACGACGCGACCGGCGCACCGCGCCGCGCGAACGCGTACCTCATGCCGACGCTCATCGACCGGCTGGCCGACACGGCTCCGCATCGTCAGCACGAGGCGCCCGACGAATACGCGATGACGCGTTCGCAAATGCGCGACATCGTCCAGCGCGATCTGGCTTATCTATTGAATACGACAAGTCTCGACGATCTGCTCGATCGCGAGCGCTATCCCGAGGCCGCCGCGTCGACGATCAACTACGGAGTTCCGGCGTTGGCGGGCACATTCGTAGCGTCGCGCAACTGGGCGGACATCGAACAGATCATTCGCAGGGCGATCCTCGATTTCGAGCCGCGTCTGATTCCCGGCCACCTCATGGTCGTGCCCATGCCCGGCGGAGAGGCGGCCAGCTATAACAACGTGTCGTTTGAAATCCGCGGCATGATCCAGATGGACCCGTACCCGCTCGAATTCATGGTGCAAAGCACGCTTGATCTCGAAACGAGCCAACTCAACGTTGCCCGCAGACGGTCGGAATGAGCCGTCTTTTCTGTCACAGGTAGCGCATGGATCCGAGGCTTCTCGACTACTACAATCAGGAACTGGTAAGCCTGCGCGAACTTGCGAGCGAGTTCGCGAAGGCGCACCCCAGGATTGGGCGACGTTTGGTGGTGCAACCGGGTGACGTGCAGGATCCGTATGTCGAAAGACTGATCGAGTCGTTCTGTTTCATGGCGGCGCGCACGCAGGTCAAGCTTGATACCGAATTCCCACGCTTTACCGGGCGCCTCCTCGAAGTTCTTTATCCGAATTACGTGGCGCCCACGCCATCCATGGCGGTCGCGCGGTTTTACCCGGAAAGCAGCGATCCGGATCTCGCGCAAGGGTTGACCATTCCGCGTGGCACGATGGTGAAGTCGCGCGTGGCGGAAGGCGAAATCACGCCTTGCCAGTTCCGTACCGGTCAAGACATCACGCTTTATCCGCTGGCGGTTGCCGAGGCACGATTGACGAACGTTCCCGCCGATATTCCCGCGCTCGATCGATACGTTCCATCGCACAGACAAATACGCGGCGCGCTGCGCTTGCGCTTGCAAACGACGAACGCAACTCGTATTGCCGAGCTTCGCGATCTTGACCGTTTGCCCGTCTATCTTGCGGGCGACGAGCAGGTTGCGTCGTTTTTGTTCGAGCTCCTGCATGTGGGCGCGGTTGCCACGCTCGTCGGCGAACCGGATCGGATCGGCGCTGATGGCAAGCCTGTGCATGCCGTCACGCGCGACGCCGTCGTGAGCGAGGGGATGGGAACCGAACAAGGTCTGCTGCCTCTGACCTGGTCCACGTTTCATGGCCATAATTTGCTGCACGAGTATTTTGCGTGCCCCAGTCGCTTCTATTTTTTTGCGCTGACCGGTCTGGCGGCGGGGCTTCGCCGTATCGACGGGCACAGTGTGGAGATCGTTGTTCTGCTCGATCAGTCCACTGAACGACTGGCGCCGCTCGTCGACGCGTCGCGCTTCGCGTTGTTTTGCTCTCCTGTGGTGAATCTATTTCGCAGGCGCACCGACCAGATCGAACTGGCCGAGCGCGACGTCGAGTTCCGGCTCACGCCTTCGCGACTCGAGCCCATGGATTACGAGGTTTTCTCGGTCGACCGGCTGCTCGGGCAGAAGAAGTTCGGCGCGCCGGAACTGGAATTTCGGCCGCTCTACCAAACACTGAATAGCGACGAAGGCAACTATGGCCGCTATTTTTCCACTCGACGCGAGCCGCGGCTCACGTCGCAATCGGCGCGCCGCTACGGTACACGCACGCCTTACATCGGCACTGAATTGTTCGTCTCGCTGGTGGATCAACACGAGGCACCGTTTAGCGAGGACATCCGCTATTTGAGCGTGGATGCGTGGCTGACGAACCGCGACCTGCCCATGCTGGTTCCGCGCAACGGCGTGAGCGATCTGTTCTCCGACGACATGGACGCGCTCGCGGGTCTCGCCTCCATCGGGTTGATCCGGCCGCCCAGCACGCCGAAGGCGCCGTTCGCCGAGCGCGAACTGGCCTGGCGCCTCATCCGGCAACTCAATTTCAACTTCTTGCCCTTCAGCGAGATGGACCATCGCGCGGGCGGTCAGGGTTTGCGTGACGCGTTGAGGCTCTTTCTGGCGAGCGACGATGCGGAGCAACATCGGCAGGTCGAAGCGTTGATCGGCGTAAAGACGCAGCCGGCCACTCGCGTGCTGCCGGGTAACGGGCCACTGGTATTCGGGCGGGGAATCGAATGTACGTTGACCGTCGACGAAAGCGGCTTCTCCGGAGTGAGCCCTTATCTGCTTGGGACGATTCTGGAGCACTACCTCGCTCGCCACGTGTCGATCAATGCGTTCACGCAGACGGAACTGCATTCGATGCAGCGCGGCAAGGTCGCGCGTTGGCCGGTTCGAATGGGCGCGCGGGCTTAAGCCCGGAGACTGCGGCAGTCATCTATGGAGCTGACGATGAACGATAGAAACAACGGGCGGCCCACGGCGGCGGCGAGACCTCGTGCGCAACCGGCGCATGACTGGCTGATGCCCGTGACAGCAGAGTCTCCCTGCGGGGCCGATCTGGAATACGATCCGGAGTTCATTGTGCTGGCCAGCAAGGTCGCGGCCAGAACCGATGCGCAATACGGCGACTTCGTCGGCGTGCCCGAGCCGGTCAACTGGGGGGAAATCGATCGCGAATGTCGTCGCCTGATGATGCGCAGCAAGGACATTCGCCTCGCCATCGTTTTTACGCGTTGTCGTACGCGGTTGACGTTCGCATCGGGGCTCGCGGAAGGGTTGCGCTTGCTCGCGTCGTGGTTGACGGGATTTCCGGACGCGATCCACCCGCAACTCTCGGTCGACGCGGATCGTGACGCCGCGCTCGAAATTCGCATGAATGCCTTGCAGGCGCTGACCGATACCGACGGCTTGCTTGCCGACGTGCGCGACATTGCGCTGACGAAGTCGAGCGTCACGCGTCTGCAACTGAGGGATATCGAGCGTGCATTCGCGCATCCGCGTTCGAGCGACGCGCTCGCGCCGGAGTCGGTCTCGTTGCAGCTCGACGACTTGTGTGTGCAACAGCCCGCATTGTTCGCCTCGCTCGACGAAGCGCTCGCGCATATCGAGGCGATCGAGGTTTGGGCACGCACCCATCTCGAAGGCTACGAGCCCGATTTCACGCCGCTACGGCGCATCTTGAAGCATATAGCGGGACGCGCGCCGCTGGCGGTGGCGTTCGACTCGCCAGCGCAAGTCATTGACGACGATGTGCCGGCCTTCGACGTTCGCGAGATGGCGACCGGAGCCGAGGCCAATCCGCAAGAAGAGTTCGCGACGAGTGAGCCACGGGCGAAACCCGCCGATGCTCCGGTCTCCAGCCGCGAAGCGGCACTGAACGCCATGCGTACGGCTCGCCACTGGTTCGAGCAACACGAACCCAGCAGCCCGATCCCCGTATTACTCCGCAAAGCCGAACACTGCGTTGGCAAGCGCTATTCGGAACTTGTTCATGCGGTGCCTTCCGAACTGATCGCGCAGTGGGAGAGCGAGTAAGGAAAAGTTTCCCCCGATTTTGTTACACCTCTTACTGTGCCCCTGTCTCGTCGTTACAAAAACCTTACATTTGCGCAGCTATACTCGGTGCCATCTCAAAAACAGAAGAGCACTGCAATGTCGAACAAACTCCTCCGCATGGTTGCCGTCGCAACGTTGGCCGCGGCGACGTCCCTGCCGGCGCTGGCCGGCGACATGAACAACGCCTTGGGCGGCGCGCTCGGCGGCGTCGCGGGTGCGGCGCTCGGCGGTGCCGTCGGTGGTAGCACCGGCTCGGTGATCGGCGGCGCGCTGGGCGGTGGCGCGGGCGGCGCAGTGACGTCGAACCGGCGCGAGCGTACGGGTGCGATCATCGGGGGCGCGCTCGGCGGCGGCGCGGGCACGGCAGCCGGCAATGCCATGGGCGGGCGCGGCGGCGGCTTGATCGGCGCCGCGGTGGGCGGCGGTGCGGGATCGGCGCTGGGCGGCAACATCTCGCGTTCGAATTCCTACTCCGACGAGTATTCGCGCGGCTATCGCGGCCGCCATCATCACAGCCGCCATCGTCACTGGGATTAACGACCGGCGATCAGGCATGAAAAAAGGCGGCTACAGGCCGCCTTTTTTATCGCCGAAACGAAACTTAGCGTGAGCGGGCGTGTTCATGCTTCAGCCCACCTCGCGTCGAGGATCGCAACGCGATTGGCGCCGGCTTCCCCCACGCGCCGGATCGAGCCTCAGCCCTTGTCCTGGAAAAACGCGTCGAGCTTCGCGCCTTGCGCCGCGTGCTCGAAGCCGTCGAAGCGGCCTTCGGCGAGCCGTTGTGCCGCGTGCAGGAACCCGCCCCACGCGGCGCGCGCGAGTGCGCCGCCCACGCTGACGCGCCGCACACCGAGCGCGGCCAGGTCGTCGAGCGTGAAGTCCGATTGCGAACCGATCAGCACATTGACCGGCTTGGGGGCAACGGCCGCGACCACGGCCGCGATCTCTTCGCGTGTCTTGATGCCCGGCGCGTAGAGGCAATCGGCGCCGGCTTCGGCATACGCTTGCAGGCGCGCGATCGCGTCGTCGAGATCGGGCACGCCTACCACGAAATTTTCGGCGCGGCCGACGAGGATCGTGTCGCCGCCGCGCGCGTCGATGGCGCGCCGCGCGGCGCGCATGCGCTCGACCGCCACCGCGACCGGCAATAACGGCGCGCCGCCGTCACGTGTCGAATCTTCGACGGACACGCCTGCCACGCCCGTTTCCACCGCGAGTCCGACGCTCTCGGCAACGCCTTCCGGGTCGTCGCCGAAACCGTTTTCGAAGTCGGCGTTCACGGGCAGGTCGGTCGCGGCCGCGATCTCGCGCAGATGCGCGAGGATCGCGTCGCGCGGCAAGGTGTTGTCGGCGTGGCCGCGCGACCACGCGAAACCCGAGCTCGTGGTGGCGAGCGCCTTGAAGCCGAGTCCTTGCAGATAGCGCGCGCTGCCCGCGTCGAACGGGTTCGGCAGCACGAAGCAGCCGGAAGCGTGCAGGGCGCGAAATTCGGCGCGCTTTTCGGCGATGGTGCGGGCAGTGGCTGGCATGACTCGTCTCCTTGGCGTGGGTGGGTGGGCGTAGCGCGCGGCCTCACGCCGCCGCGTTATTGTGAACGAATTCGGCACGGCGGGATTTTTCATGCTCTTGCTCGCTCCACCTTTGATAAGGATATCGAATTAAATACGCTAAGAGCACTCTTTCGCTTTCGCGGAAAAGCCGCCACGCAGCAGCGCTGCCGTTATCATAGGCGCACCTTTTCATCCCACCCGCCGCCGCCCCGATGTCCAAAACCGCCGTACCGAAAGCCACGCCGCCCCGCATGTCCGACGTCGCCCGTCTCGCGGGTGTCTCGAAGATGACGGTGTCGCGCGTGATGGCGGGGCAGAGCGCATCGGAGGCCACGCGCGAGCGCGTGCAGCGCGCCATCGACGAACTCGGTTACGTGGCGGATGCCGCGGCCGGTGCGTTGTCGTCGGGGCGCTCGTCGTTCGTCGCCGTGCTCGTGCCGTCGTTGTCCAGCTCGAACTTCTCGGACACCGTGAGCGGACTGACCGCCGTGCTCGAACCGCAAGGTCTTGAATTGCTGATCGGCGACACCGACTATCTGCCCGATCGCGAAGAGCGTCTCGTGCGGCAGATGCTGCGTCATCAGCCGCGCTGCATCGCGCTCACCGGCTCGCGGCACACGGCCGCCACACGCGCGCTGTTGCAACGTTCGGGCGTGCCCGTGGTCGAGATGTGGGATCTGCCCGCCGAGCCGATCGACATGGCCGTGGGATTTTCCAACGTGAACGCCGCGCGCGAAATGGTGCGTTATCTCGCCGATAAAGGGCACCGGCGCATCGGGTTTCTGGGCGGCGCGAGCGATCTGGACCGGCGCGGCATCGACCGGCTCAAAGGCTTTCAGCTCGAAACGAAGGCGCTCGGGCTCGACCGCGATCGCGTGGTGAGGCTCGGCGAGTCGCCGATCACGATGAGTCACGGCGCGCCCGCGATGGCCGAGTTGCTCTCGCGCTGGCCCGACACGCAAGCGGTGATGTGCGTGAGCGACATGTCGGCTTTCGGCGCGATCATGGAGTGCCAGCGGCGCGGCCTGCGCGTGCCCGCCGACATCGCGGTCGCGGGCTTCGGCAACTTCGAGATCGGCGCATGCTGCCATCCGTCGATCACGACCGTTTCCGTCGATGCGTACGGCATCGGCCAGCGCGCGGGCGAAGCGATCGTCGCGGCGCTCGGCGCGGCGGATGGCGGTGGGCGTCGCACGGTGAAAACGCGCACGCCTTATGCAGTGGTGCCGCGTGAAAGTGCCTGAAGCCCGCTGAATCTTCCTGCATCTTCCTCACCGCGCGCGGTAGTTGTCCTGGCTGCGACGCCGCGAGCCTCGTGCTACCATCGTCGATGTTATCGGTAACAAACTGCGCGACCGAATCGGTCTGCCGGCGCGCGACATGCACATAACGAGCGCGGCGCAGTCATCACGCGCCGCGCCACATGGAAGGAGATGCCATGACGAATTCGGCACCGCGACGTCTGCGCAGCCAGGAATGGTTCGACGATCCCTCGCACGCGGACATGACCGCGCTCTATGTGGAGCGCTTCATGAATTACGGCCTCACGCGCGAGGAGTTGCAGTCGGGCCGTCCGGTCATCGGCATTGCGCAAACGGGCAGCGATCTCGCGCCGTGCAATCGTCATCACATCGCGCTCGCGGACCGCGTGAAAGCCGGCATTCGCGACGCGGGCGGCATTCCGATGGAGTTTCCCGTGCATCCGCTCGCGGAGCAGAGCCGCAGGCCGACCGCCGCGCTCGATCGCAATCTCGCGTATCTCGGGCTCGTCGAGATCCTGCACGGTTTTCCGCTCGATGGCGTGGTGCTCACCACGGGCTGCGACAAGACCACGCCCGCGTGTCTGATGGCGGCCGCGACCGTCGATCTGCCCGCGATCGTGCTGTCCGGCGGCCCGATGCTCGACGGCTGGTACGAAGGCAAACGCGTGGGCTCCGGCACGGTGATCTGGCACGCGCGCAATCTGCTCGCGGCGGGCGAGATCGATTACGAAGGCTTCATGGCGCTGACGACGGCCTCGTCGCCTTCCATCGGCCATTGCAACACGATGGGCACCGCGCTCTCGATGAACTGTCTCGCCGAAGCGCTCGGCATGTCGTTGCCCGGCTGCGCGAGCATTCCCGCCGCGTATCGCGAGCGCGGGCAGATGGCCTATGCCACGGGCAAGCGCGCCGTCGATCTCGTGCGCGAAGACGTGCGGCCCTCGCGCATCATGACGCGCGAGGCGTTCGCGAATGCGATCGTCGTGGCGTCGGCGCTGGGCGCATCGACGAATTGTCCGCCGCATCTGATCGCGATCGCGCGGCACATGGGCGTGGATCTGAGTCTCGAAGACTGGCAGCACTATGGCGAAGCGGTGCCCCTGCTCGCCAATTGCATGCCCGCCGGCGACTATCTCGGCGAGAGTTTCCATCGCGCGGGCGGCGTGCCCGCGGTGCTGCGCCAGCTCGACCGCGCGGGGCTCTTGCGACGTGCGTGCAAAACGGTCTCGGGCAAGACGATTGGCGAGATCGCCGACACCGCGCCCGACGCCGATCGCGAAGTCATTCGTACTGCCGATGATCCGCTGATGCATGGCGCGGGCTTCATCGTGCTTTCGGGCAACTTCTTCGACAGCGCGATCATGAAGATGTCCGTGGTGGGCGAGGCGTTTCGCCAGACCTATCTGAGCGAGCCCGGCGCGGAAAACGTGTTCGAAACACGCGCGATCGTGTTCGACGGCCCCGAGGATTACCGGGCGCGCATCAACGATCCCTCGCTGCGCATCGACGAACATTGCATGCTCGTGATTCGCGGTTGCGGCACGGTGGGGTATCCAGGCAGCGCGGAAGTCGTGAACATGGCCCCGCCGGCCGAGATGGTGAAGCGCGGCGTGACCTCGTTGCCGTGCATGGGCGACGGGCGGCAGAGCGGCACGTCGGCGAGCCCTTCGATCCTCAACATGTCGCCGGAAGCGGCCGTGGGCGGCGGTCTGGCGCTGCTGCGCACGAACGACCGCATTCGCGTCGATCTGAATGCGCGCAAGGTGGAGGTGCTGCTAGCCGCCGATGAAATCGAGCGCCGCCGCGCCGAAGCGCCGTTCGAAGCGCCGCCTTCGCAAACCCCCTGGCAGGAGCTGTATCGCAAGACCGTGGGCCAGCTTTCGACAGGCGGTTGCCTCGAGCCCGCGACGCTGTATTTGCGCGTGATCGAACAGCGCGGCGAGCCGCGTCACTCGCACTAAACGCTCGCACCTAATACTTGCACGGAAGCGCGAGTGCACGCGCATCAACGCAGCGTCAAAGCGTCTTGCCGATACGATGCGCCATCTCCACCACCGCGATCGCGAGCCGCTTCTCGCGGCGCGCGTCGAGCCGTTCGAGCGGCAGGCTCGTGCTGACCGCCACGCGTTTGCCCAGCGCGGTCACGCCCACGAAGGCCGCGAAGCACGCGAGCCCGGCCGTGACCTCTTCGCGTTCCTGCGCGAGGCCCGTGCGGCGTATCGAAACTAGCGCCGCGAGCAAATCTGTCTTGCGCGTGAGCGTGCGAGCCGTCACGGCGGTCAGCTGGCGCGGCAGCACGGCGTTGACTTCGTCGTCGGGGAGACTCGCGAGCAGCGCCTTGCCGAGCGCGCAGCAATGCGCGGGCAGACGCGAGCCGAGATCGGACACGAGCCGTACGGGCCGCGACGCATCTTCGCGCGCGATGTAGACCACTTCCGCGCCGTCGAGCACCGCGAGTTGCACGACCTCGTTGTGTTTCGCGACGAACGCGGCCGCTTCCTGGCGGAACACGTCTTGCAGCCGGTCGTGCCGCACATAGGCGCTGCCCAGCTCGAACAGCGTGACGCCGACGATATAGCCGTCCGCGCGCTTTTCGATCCAGCCGCGCCGCTCGAGCGAATCGAGCATCAGATACAGCGTGCTGCGCGAAAGCCCCGTGATTTCGCCGATAGCCGTGGCGCGCACGGGCGCCTGCGCGTGGGCGAGCACGTCAAGGATGTCGTGAATGCGCCGCAGCGCGGGGACTTCGTAGGGGGAAGACATGACGTTGCGATTGCCGAGAAAATACCCTGAAATCTTCCGTCCAGCAGGTTGGACATACTAGCATCGGGTTGGACGGTGTTGCACCGGGCATGGCGCGTTTTCGGCGCGAACGTTCCTTGGTATCGTTACGAATCCAGTTACGGATCCGGTTACGGGCGCGCGGAAGACGGCGCGTTGCCCGCATCGACCGACGAACCCCATCAACGAATCCACATCGACGAAATGTGATGAACGCAACGGCGCAATCCCGCGAAGCGATGCATGCGGTCCGGCGCATTCGCGTTCGACGGAGGCAAGTGCGATGAAGTATGCGAATCTGGTCGAGCGGTTGCAGGGCCGCCGCACGACCGCGTGGGAAATCCATCATGCGGCGGTGCAGGCGGCGGCGCGCGGCGAAGACGTGATCGTGCTCAGCGTGGGCGATCCCGACTTCGCGACGCCCGCGCCCATCGTCGAACGCGCGGTCGCGGCGCTACGCAACGGCGACACGCATTATTCGGCGATCATGGGCCGCGAACCGCTGCGTGCGGCCATCGCGCGTGAGCATTCGAAGCTGAGCGGGCGCCGCGTCGGTGCGGACAACGTGATTCTGAGCGCGGGTGCGCAGAACGGTTTGTTCGCCTCGTCGCTCTGTCTATGCGAGGCCGGCGACGAAGTGCTCGTGCCCGAGCCGATGTATCTCACCTACGAAGCCGCCATTCGCGCCTCGGGCGCGACGCTCGTGCCGGTGCCCGTCGATCCCGAAAGCGGCTTCCATCTCGACTGCGACGCCATGGAAGCCGCCGTCACGTCGCGCACGCGCGCGATCTTCTTCGCGACGCCGTGCAATCCCACGGGTGTGGTGATGCCGCGCGAGCATCTCGAACGCATCGCTCGGCTCGCGAAAAAGCATGACCTGTGGGTGCTGTCCGACGAGGTCTATGCCGATCTCACGTTCGAGCGCGAACACGTGAGCATCGCCGCGCTCGACGGCATGGCGGAGCGCACGGTCACGGTCGGCAGTCTGTCGAAGTCGCATGCGATGGCGGGCTGGCGGATCGGTTGGGTGATCGCGCCCGAGACGATGATCGGGCACCTCGCGCGGCTCGCGCTGTGCATGCTCTATGGTTTGCCGGGCTTCGTGCAGGAGGCGGCGCTCGTGGCGCTCGACGACCGCGCGCGCATCGTGGCCGAGGTGCGCGAGACGTACCGGCGGCGGCGCGACATCGTCTATGAGCGATTGGCGAGCGTGCCGGGTTTGCACTGCCTGCTACCGGAAGCCGGCATGTTCATGATGATCGACGTGCGCGGCACGGGGCTCGATACGCACGCGTTCACGTGGCAGTTGTTCGAGGCGCAGAAGGTGTCGGTGCTCGACGCGAGCGCGTTTGGCGAAACCGCGAACGGTTACGTGCGGCTCGGTTTTGTCGTCGATGAACCGCGCCTGATCGAAGCGTGCGAGCGCATTGCCGCGTTTGCGCAGCAATGCGCGATGGCGCTGCCTTGATCGCGTGAAGCGAAAGATTACGCGGCGCGCGACTCGAAATACAGCCGCGTGGGTTCGAAGAGAGGGGTTGGCAGCGCGTCGCGCGTGAACCAGGCCCAGCGCTCGCATTTGTCGGGTTCGGTCACGCTGGGCGTGCCTTCGGCGCTGGCCTCGACGAACACGGTCACATGGCGCACGCGGTCCGCTTCGAGCCAGCCGCTCGCCCAGCCCGCGGCGCGTGCCTGCGTGAGATCGAGGCCGGTTTCCTCTCGCAGTTCGCGGGCGGCGGCCGCGAGCGGATCTTCGCCGGGGTCGACCTTGCCGCCGGGAAACGCCCATGTGCCGCGGCCCCATGCGCTCTTGCGCAGGCCGAGCAGCCACGCCTCGCCGTTGCGCACCACGACGCCCACGCCGAGCACGGTCACGGCCGCGCTGCCGGCATTGGCGCGTTGCGGGCCTGCGCTCATCGTTCGCCGTCGAGCAGGTCGTTGAGGATTTCGTCGAACGCGGCCTGCGCGTCTTCGAGCTCCTGCAACGCGGCGTCGAAGGTTTGCAGCGCGAATTGCGACGGCTTGCCTTCGCCCTCGGGCGGAAATTGCGATTGCAGCGAGGTGAACGCCGTCTTGACGCGTTGCGTGGCTTGCAGCACGCGGTCCATGGCGGCCGCTTCTTCGGCTCGTGCTTGTTCTGGGGTCATCGAAAGCTCCGGTTGATGTCGATGGGGAGAGAGCGGCGCGCTCAGGAGAGCGGTACGCCGCCGTCGGCTTTGACTTCGCGCAGCGAAAGCGCGGATTCGACGGACGTCACGCCCGGCAGGCTGCGCAACTGGTCGCGCATGAAGGTGCCGTAGTCGTCGAGGTCGCGCGCCACGATCTGCAAAATATAGTCCGCGGTGCCCGAGATGTTGTGACACGAGACGATGCGCTCGATAGCGCAGACTTCGCGCTCGAAGCGGTCGGCGAGCGCGCGGTCGTGCACGGCGAAGCGCACCGAGACGAATCCGACCACGCCGTAGCCGAGCGCGCGCCGCGACAGCACCGCGCGGTAGCGGTCGATATAGCCTGCCTGTTCGAGCCGTTTGAGGCGCCGCGCGCACGGCGTTTCGCTCAGGCCGACGGTTTCGGCGAGGCGCGCGACGGGCATGCGGCCGTCGGCCTGCAACGCGCCGAGGATCGCGCGGTCGAGTTTGTCGAGATCGCTCATTTCGCTGCTCGTTTCGCTGATTTGGGTCAGGAGGGGGAATCGGTGCGATTTTAAAGAATCGTAGCGCATTCCTCTACGTCTAATCGGTAGATGCCGGAAAAACGCCAGAAAGCGCTCCGCTCGCAGCGGCAAGATAGAGCCTCTTTCACGCGAGGCTCCCATGATTTCCGCTCACCTGCTGTTGATGTTCATCGTCGCCCTGATCATCGTTTGCGCGCTGCCCGGCGCGGACATGGCGCTCGTGATGCAAACGAGCATGGGCCGCGGGGCGCGCAGCGGTTTCGCGGCGGCGGGCGGCCTCGGACTCGCGCGCGCGACCCATGTCACGTTGTCCGCGTGCGGTCTCGCGGCGCTGTTGCGCAACGCGCCCTGGCTCTATGAAATCGTGCGTTATGCGGGCGCGGCGTATCTCACCTGGATCGCCGTGCAGATTTTCCGCTCGCCGGCCTTCGCCATGCCCGATGCCGCCGCCGATACGGCCACGCGCGGTCATCGCACCGATTTCGTGAAGGGCCTGCTCACGAATCTGCTCAACCCGAAAGCGCTGCTGTTCTGTTCGGTCCTGCTCCCGCAGTTCATCCGCCCGGAACTGGGTTCGGTCTGGCTCCAGGTGGCGGAATTGGGCGTGGTGCTCGTGATCGTGTGCGCGCTGTTCGACGTGATCTACGTGCTGGGCGCGGCTCGCATTGCCGTGTGGCTGCGCCGCCACCCGCTGGCGCAGACGGTGCAAAAGTGGGCGTTTTCTTCGGCGTTGATCGGCTTTGCGCTGCGGCTGTCGCTCGATTGATACCGTGCGCGTTTTGCAGCAGCCGCGCGGCGCGCAAGGCGCCGCGCGTATCCGTATCGCCGATTTACACCGCGAGGCGCAGATCGGCGGCGTTCGGCGTGCTCGAGCGCCGGACGACGCTAAGCGACGCTAAACCACGAAAATCGACGTGAATCAGCGCGCGCCGAGATAGTCGAGCTTGCCGAGGTCCACGCCGTTGTGGCGCAGGATGTCGTAAGCCGTGGTGATGTGGAAATAGAAGTTGGGCAGCACGAACGCGAGCAGATAGCTCTGGCCCGTGAATTCGACCGGGCCGCTGCGCATCTTGAGCGTGATGGTGCGGGTTTCCGAGCCGTCGATCTGTTCCGGCTTGAACGTGTTCAGATAGTCGATGGTCTTCTGGATGCGCGTGTGCAGGTCGTCGAACGAGAATTCGACGTCGTCGAACTTCGGCGCTTCCACGTCGGCGAGGCGCGCGGCGCAACCCTTGGCCGTGTCGGTGGCGATATGGATCTGGCGCGCGAGCGGCAGCATGTCGGGGAAGAGCCGCGCGCCCGCGAACACGGACGGGTCGATCTGCTTTTCGGCCGCGTGTGCCTGTGCCTTGCCGATGATCGCCTGCAGGTTCGTCAGGCCGCGCACGAGCACCGGCACCGACGCTTGAAACATGGAAATGGACATGGGTTTTCCTCGATTCTTCGAATGTGCCCGATGAGTTCCGTGATGGAACGGATCGGGCGGCCCATTATGCGCTATCGGTTCCAGGGCTGCCATCGGCCGAACGGCTAATGCGGCGTGCATGAAAAGCGATTTTCTCGCCGATTTCGATATTCCTTCGATTAATTCATATTTGATTCATATCAGCGGGATGGTGAATCGAAAATCGCTTTGAATTCGCGGGTTTGCATGCGAATGCGCGGTTGGACGCCGTTCGCCGCGCAACGGCGAGCGTTGAGCGCAAATGTGCACCGTGAATTTCGAATGTGTTTTAATACCCCGGCACTCACCATCCAATCCGCATCGTAATCACGGTGCGCTCAACCATGAACGCAGAAAAGGCAGCAAGGCGCCGCATCGCGCGTCGCATGGCGAACGGCTTTGCGTGTGGCCGCCGTGCACCGCGCTGGCGCACGTTGCGCGTGACGCTGTTGGTGCTCGCCGCAGCCGGCGCGGCGAGCGCGAGCTTCGCGCAGGACGCGAAACTTCTCGACGCGCGCGTCACTCAGCAGTCGGTTGCGCAAACGATCTGCCGTCCCGGTTATGCCGATACGGTGGCGCCGCCGTTCGACGAAACGATGGCGCTCAAGGACCGCTTGCTCGCGTCGCGCGGCATCGACGCCGACGAGGGCGTGGGCTACGCGCTCGACCGGCACGTGCCCATCGTGCTCGGCGGCGCGCCGGACGCCACCGCGAACTTCGATCTGCTGCCGTGGGGCGGTCACGCGGGCGAACGCCGCAAGTCGCTGCTCACGGTGCGTCTCAAGCGCTGCGTGTGCGCGGGCCGCATGTCGCTCGCCGAGGCGCAGGCCGCCATCACCGGCAACTGGTCGCATCAGTACGAACGCCTCACGCGCATGGAGTGCGGTGCCGACGGCGCCGACGACACGACCTCGGCAAGTCGCGACAGCGGTTCCTGAGCCGCGTTCGAGCGATTCAACGCGGCGGTTTTGTGCTCTGTGTCATGGGCACGTCGATTGCGCCCTCAAAGGGCGCGAGCAGGAGGCCGAGTGCGTGCCGGATCGACAATATGCCGCAGCGCGCCGCTCGCCGAATGCGACTATTCTGATGATGATCAATTAACAGGAGTGACCACAATGCTTACGTCCAGCCTTTTGCTGCTTTCCGTCGCAGCGCTGCTCGGTCAGGTGGCATGGACACGTGCGCGCGCCCGCGCGAGCCTGCAGCCCGTTCGCGTGCGTGCGAGCCAACCGCGCCGCTATCGCTGAAATTCGCCGCTGAAATCCGCGGAAGCGCGGATTTTTTCTTCGAGCTTGAATCGAGTTTGAGTTTCCTGCCAGGTAGGCCGCCATGCATCTGACTGTCTGGAACGTTCCCGAAGCCTGCAGCGAGCAGGATGTGCGCAGTTTCTTCGAGCGCGAACTTGGCCATTACGCCAAGGGCATTACCGTGTACGACGTGGGCACGCCCAACGCGCACGCGGATCTCGAACTCAATTCCGAAGTCCCGTACGTGGCCGAGGCCGTGGCGCGCGAGCTGCAAAGCCGCCGCCTCGCGGGCGTCGCATTGCGCGTGAGCGCCGCGCCGTTCGATGCCGAGGACCCGCCGCCGCGCAAGTAAGGTTGCCCCGGCATTTGGCTCGTCCAACGTTGCGCCTTGCCGCGTTGCGTTGTGTCTCCTGCTTCGTTCCTCCTCGCGGGCATGCGCTCGCGCGCTCACTGCTTTCGCATAACTTTCGCCTTCGCGCGGTTGACCGGCTCAACGGCGCGGGCGGCACGCTGTCTGCTTTCATGCTGGATGGCCGATCGCATCGGCCGACTTCGGACACGCTTGCACAATCAGCCGGACTCACAATGACCCACCCAGTTTCGCGGCGCTCGGGCGCTCGCGTGGACGGCCGCGCTTGGGGTAGCGCGCGGCGCCTTTCCCTTGTTTCGTTTCTTGCCCGCTGGCGCCACACGCCGTTGGGCGCCGCTGTCGCGCTCACGCTGCGCGCGCTCGTGGTCACGCTCACAGCCGTATCGACGATGAGTGCCGCGCAGGCGGCGGATGGTGCGTCCGCGAGTGGCGTCCCGGCGTCGCCGAAACCGGTCATGGTCGCGAAACCTGCCGCGTCGGCGCCGAGAGCGAGCGTAGCCGCGCCCGCTTCGCTCCCGCCGTTGCTCGGCGTACCAGCGAGCGCATCCGGCACGAGCGCGTCGTCGTCGGCGGGATCGAGCGCGTCGGCGGCAGCGTCCGCTTCCGCAGCGTTTGCGGCGTCGGCCACATCTGCCACGCCTGCTACGTCGGCATCGGCATCGGCATCGGCATCGGCAACCGAGGCGGCGAGCGCGGCGTCGGCCGCATCGGCGGCATCGACAACCGCAGCCGCTTCCGCCGCGCTCGCCGCCTCCGCGCCGCCGGTGTTGACGTTGCCCGCACGCGCGCCGCTCACGGCGCTGCAGGCCGCCGAGGCCACGCGCAGCGCGCTCGACATGCGTGCGCGTTACGCGCGCGAAGTGACGCGGCGTCTGCGCGTGCCAGCCGCCGATCAGCGCGCTTACGGCAATCGTCTGCAAGCGGCGCTCGATGCGAAAGATCTCGGCGCGCTGGCGGGCGAGTTCGTGATCCTCGTCGACCGCGCGCCGAACGTGCAGACGCTGTTCCTCTATTTCCGCGCGCAAACGAAGCAGCCGTGGATCTTGATTGGCGCTTCGCCCGTGGCGACCGGGCGGCCCGGCGAGTTCGATCATTTCCTCACGCCGCTCGGCGTGTTCGAGCACACGCCGCTCAACATGGACTATCGCGCGGAAGGCACGATGAACGAGAACGGCATTCGCGGCTATGGCAAGCGCGACATGCGCATCTACGATCTGGGCTGGGTCGACGGCGAGCGTGGTTGGGGCAAGGGCGGCTTCTCGCAGATGCGCTTCCAGATGCACGCCACCGATCCCGATCGGCTCGAACCGCTGCTCGGCATCCGCCATTCGAAGGGTTGCGTGCGCATTCCCGCGACGCTCAACACCTTCTTCGATCACCACGGCATTATCGACGCCGAGTATCAGGCGCTCGTCGACGAAGGCAAATCGCTGTGGGTGCTACACGCCAATCGCGAGATCACGCCGCTCGCGGGGCGCTTTATCGTCGTGATCGACACGCAGCGCAAGGCGCGGCCCGCGTGGGCGCCGGCGCCGGGCGGCAAGGCGCGCGCGAAGATGCCGGCGGCCGCGGATACGGCGGATTGAGCGGGGGGCAATCGGCACCTGGCGATCGCGAGTATGAACCGCTGGATGCCGCTCGAGCGGGGCGAGTGCCGTATCACCACGCGCTTACGACGCAGCTCGTCATTCGGCTTGCGTTGCGCCTCGCCACCTGCGCGAGCGACGTGGCCAGCCCGTCAGACTGAGTGGCTCCGCGCCCGCACAATCGAACCCGTCTGACCGACGTCACCCGCGCCGCGCGAGCAGCACGCCCGCGAGCGCAACGCCGAAGCCCGCGATCTGCACCGGCGTGAGGATTTCGCCGAACAGCCACCAGCTTTCCAGCGCGGCCAGCGGCGGCGCGAGGAACAGCAGCGCCGTGGCGCGCGCGGCGTCGCCGTGGCGGACCATCCAGACGAGCAGCGTCACGCCCGCGCCCGAAAGCATCGCGATGCCCCACGCGAGCGACACCCACAACGTGAGCGACGGCATCCAGCGCGTCTCGCCGAGCGCCAGCGCGAGCACGATCGCGACGATCGCCGCGCCCGCGTTCTGTACGGCGCTCGCGCTGCGGATATCCGCCTGCGCGAGCGAAGTCTTCTGATACAGCGTGCCCGCCGTGATCGACACGACCGACAGCACCGCCACGATCACCACGAGCAGCGGATTCGCGTGACGGTGCGCGTCCGCTGCGTTCGCGGCGTGCGTGAGCGTCTGGAGCTTCGGCATCAGCACGAGGACGACGCCCGCGAGCCCGAGCGCCATGCCCGCCCAGCGGCGCGGCGCGAGGCGCTCGCCGAATAGCCGCGCCGCGACGGCCGCCGTCAGCAGCGGCTGGAGCGCGCCGAGCAGCGCCATCACGCCCGCGCTCACACCCTGCGCGACGGCCCAGTAACCCGCGCCCAGATACACGCCTTGCAGCAGCGCGCCCGCGAACAGATGCTTGCCGATCTCCTTGCCGCGCGGCCACGGCGCGCGCAGGGCGAGCGCGACGCAGGCGAACAGCGCCGCCGTGCCGCCGAAGCGCGCGAGCAGGAACAGGTTGGGATCGGCATAAGGCGCGATCGCGCGGGCGACGACGAATCCTGTCGACCAGAGAAAGACGAACAGGGCGGGCGTAAAGGTGGCGAGCATCGGAGAGTGAAGAGGGCGCGTCGATCAGGCGCCGGATCGCGAAAGGCTCGGAGTATCGCGCGGCGGGCGGACGGTGGTCTTGTTCAGGACTGCACTGCGCGTGCCCGCGGGATGGATCGCCGCTGTCTCGGGCAGATTGCAACTAACTGCTAGATTCACGAGGCGCGGGCGAACGGGGGCGAGCGTTCGGAACCGCGATAGCGCTTGAATGGCGCGTGGCGATAGCGCGTGGGTGGCTGCCGCCGGAAGTCAGAACAGCATCGCCGTCACGCCGATCAATCCGCCGCACAGCGCACAGGCCACGAGCAGTACGCGCGTCCGCCGGTTTTCGCGTCGCCACGCTTCGAGCAGCGCGGCCTGGGTCGCTGGCGCGTGCGCGGCGCCCGCCGCCGCCGGATGCCGCGCCACCTGACCCTGCCCGACTTTCGCGTGGTGCTCCATGAAGCGGAACAGCATCTGCGGCACGCGCGGCGCGATTTGCGCGAGATGCGGCAGCTCTTGCGACAGCCGCTTGATCCAGCCGTGATGCCCGATATCGCGTCGCGCGATGTCGGCGAGCGTGTCGCGTGCAATGCCCCACGCGTCGATGTCCGGATGTATCTCGCGCGCCAACGCCTCCGCCTGGCCGAACGCGCGCTGCGCCGCCACGAGGCGAGGCGAAACCGCGCCGCCAAACGGCTGCACCGCGTGCAACAGGTGATGGAACAGCGAGCCCGCGCTGCGCGTGTCGGTATCGTTGGCGAAATGCGCTTCGCTGCGCGTCCGCAATTCGGCCTCGATCTGCTCCGTGCGCGCGTGTTCGGGCACGTGACCCGCCACGTGATGGAGCGTCGCGAGCCGCGCGTAATCCTGCTCGAACAACGCCGTCGCGCCATGCACGAAGAACTCGCGCTCGGGTGAGGACAGGCTCGTCATCAGTGCGGCGCTGGCCAGCACGAGGCGGCCATGCGTTTCGGGCTCGACGCTCACGGCCACGCGCCGCGTATCGAAGGCCGCATGAAAGAAGCCGTGCTCGAAGGCCTGACGCGTGATCACTTCGATGAGGTTCGCGGCCACTTTCGGCACGTTGATGCGATGCGCGGCGAGCCCCGCGACATCGACGAGACGCACGGTATCCACGTGCTGCACGGCGAGCGTGTGCACGGTGCAAAAGTCCCACACCACGTCGGGCACGAGAATGCGCGGGTCTTCGGCGAGATGGTGGCCAGTCTGACTCAGGTTCGCAGCCTGCCCGCGCAGATCGAAACGGCGCTGCAGGTCTTCGCGCAAGGTTTGCGCAAGCGTTCGCAATTGCAGCCGACGCGCCGCGCGCGAGAAGCGTTCCATCCAGCGCGCGAGGGCGCAGAGCAGCGCGGCATCGTCCTCGACTTCCTGGATCTGCTTCGTGCGCAGCACGCGCAGCGTGATCGTCTGATGATTATTGGCGGGCAGCGCGAGCCGCGCGACGTGCGTTTCTTCGCACCAGCCGTTGTGGACCGGCACGGGGTCGATCCACGAGAAAAGTTCTTCGGGCGGTTTGCCGAACGCGATACGCAGCGTCTTGCGCAGTTCCTCGGGCGTGAGCGGAGCCTCGAAATGCTCGATCGCGTCGATGGCGTCGTGGAGCGTCGCGCCCGCGAGTTCCGGGCGCGTGGTGAGCGTCTGTGCGAACGCGGCGGCAAGCGGCGCGAGACGCGGCAGCGGCCCCGCGAGCCGCGAGGCCAGACGCGGGTCGCCGTGCAGGCTCTGGGCGAGCGTGACGAACCAGTGCACCTTGTGATGCTCGGGCGCGGCGGCCCAGAGCAGCTTCAGGCCATAACGCAGCGCACAAAAGAGGAGACGCAGTTGACGAAGTCGTGAACGCATGAATTTCGGAGATCGGCGAAACGAGTGCCGCCTTGTCGTGGCGCGGTGAAGCCATGCGGCGATGGCGCGGGTTCCGGCGGCCCCACGAGATTAGCAGGGATGCGCGCGGAAATGGGCAAACACGGCCAATCAATGCCGCATCATGCCGCGCGTCGCCACACGCGGCGTGCAACGCAGGCCATGCGCGCAGGGGGCGCGTAATACAATACGGCGGCTTTTCGAACCCACCGACCCAAGATGCTCGCCGAACAACGCCACCAATACATCCTTTCGCAAGTGAACCGGACAGGCGCGCTCTCGGTGGCCGACCTCGTGCGCGAATTGCGGGTGTCGCGCGAAACCATTCGCCGCGATCTCAACACGCTGGCCGCGCGCGGGCTGCTCGTCACGACGCACGGCGGCGCGCTGTCGAGCGACCGGCGCGAGCCCGATCTCGACGTGCGCGAGGCGGCCAACGCCAGCGCCAAGCGCGCGATCGGCGAGCGCGCGGCGGAGTTCGTGCCGGACGGCGCGTCGATCATCATCGATTCGGGCAGCACGACGCATGCGCTCGCGCGCGCGCTCACGGACCGGCATCGGCTCACGGTCTACACCAACGACTGGCGCATCGGCCTGCTGCTCGGCCGCCGCAACGAAAATCGCGTGACGCTGCTGGGCGGCGAACTCTCCGACCACGAAGAGGCGACTTTCGGCCTCGACACCGTGCAGCAACTCGCGCAATACCACGCCGATTTCGCGTTCGTGGGCGCGGGCGGCATCACCGCCGACGGCTGGCTCACCGACTACTCGCGCATGGTCGCCGAAACGCGCAGCCGCATGCTCGCGGCCACGGCGTGCGCGATCATCGTCGCCGATCACTCCAAGTTCGGCCGTGTCACGCCGGTGCGCATCAACGGCTTCGAGCACGCGCGCTACGTCATCACCGAACTCGCGCCCGAAAAGGGCATCGCCCGCGCCATCACGGCACGCGGGCCGGAACTCCTGATCGCCTGATCGCTGCTTCGTTTCGTCTGATTTTTTCGCCGAGGGGTTGAGTTTGCCGCTCGTCCAGGCGGCCTCGCGACGTCCATCGGCGTGTCATTTATTGGCGATTTGTGTAAATTTGTGTAGAACGCCACAATCGTCACGGCGCTGTCATCAAAACCTGTGATTCTTGCGGAGCCCGTCCAGACGGGCCGGACAGCGAGGCAGGCGGCGTTCATCGTGCCCCGACGCGGCGCCCGGCTCGGGCGAGGCGCGCCGGATTGCTGACAATCTGCAATCCGCGACGCGCGAACGGGCCGCCATGGCAGGCGACGCGGTGGGTTGTGCGGTTCGTCGCCGCTGGGGCAGTTCGTTTCATCCAATCACAAACGCAAACACATTCGCATCGGGTATCCCGAGCAGGGTTGTTTTGCCTTCGGAGAGTGACATGAACCACACGAATTTCCCGCGCGCAGGTTTTGCACGCAAGCTGCTGCCGATGCTGGCCACGGCCGCGCTGCTGCAAGGCGCGGCGATGAGCGCGCATGCCGCCAACGCCGTCGTGCTCTACACGGCCGACGGCCTCGAAAATCTCTATCGCGACGTGCTGCCCGCGTTCGAGAAGCAGGAAGGCGTGAAGGTCAATATCGTCACGGCGGGCAGCGGCGAAGTTGTGAACCGCGCCAACGTGGAAAAAGACGCGCCCAAGGCCGACGTGCTCGTCACGCTGCCGCCGTTCATCCAGCAGGCGCAGCAAAGCGGCCTGCTCCAGCCGTATCAGAGCGTGAACTACAAGAACGTGCCGGCGATCGCCAAGTCGGCGGACGGCTCGTGGGCGACGTTCGTGAACAACTACTTCTCGTTCGCGATCAACCCGGAAGTCGTGAAGACGCAGCCGAAGACTTTCGCCGACCTGCTGCACCCGGACTTCACGGGCAAGGTCGCGTACTCGAACCCGGCCACGGCCGGCGACGGCATGGCCGTGATCATCCTCACGACCTCGCTGATGGGCGAAGACAAGGCGTTCGACTACCTCAAGAAGCTCGAGCAGAGCGCCAAGTTCCACACCAAGGGCACGGGCTACCTCGACGTGCTGCTCTCGCGTAACGAAATCTCGGTGGCCAACGGCGACCTGCAGATGGATCTCGACGACGCGGCCAACGGCGGTCTCTCGCTCAAGCCGATCTTCCTCGCCGCCGACGCGAACGGCCATCCGACCACGTTCCAGCTGCCGTATGCGATTGGCCTGATCAAAGGCGGTCCGAACCAGGCGGAAGGCAAGAAGCTGATCGACTATCTGATGTCGACGCAAGTGCAGTCGAAGGTGCCCGACATCTTCGGGATTCCCGCCCGCACGGACGTGGCGCTCACGGGCAAGAACGGCGCGGCGGTGAAGCAGGCCATCGAAGGCGTGAAGCTGATTCCGGTGGACTGGAACCAGGTCATGGCGAAGAAGGCCGACTGGACGACGCGCTGGAAGAACGACGTGATCGGCGCTTCGGGCAAGCAGACGGAAGTCGTCAAGCCGCAATAAGCGGTTCAAGGACGCGGCCGCGCGCGTTGCCAGCGCGCTGCCGCGTCGTCGCATTTGGGTTTTACACGCAGGAGATTCCCGGTGAATACCGCAAGCCTCGCGCCGGCCGGCATGGCCCGCGCGCTGCCGGATGTGTCCGGACTGACCGATACGACCGACGCGCGCCACGCGGGCGTGCAGATCGACAACCTGAGCGTGCGCTTCGGCGCGCGCACGGTGCTCGACAATCTGTCGCTCACGATCCGCCGCGGCGAACTGTTGACCGTGCTCGGCCGCAGCGGCTGCGGCAAGACCACCTTGCTGCGCTTCATCGCCGGCTTTATCGAAGCGGATGGCCTCGCGGGTTCGCTGACCGTCGCGGGCCGCGACCTCACGCACGTGGCGCCGCATCAGCGCAATCTCGGGCTGCTGTTCCAGAGCTACGCGCTGTTTCCGCATCTTTCCGTATTCGAGAACGTCGCGTTCGGCCTCAAGGCGCGCCGCGTGCCGTCGCGCGAGATCGCGCGCCGCGTGGCCGATGCGCTCAAGCTCGTGCAACTCGGCGACGCGGGCCACGTCATGCCCGCGCAACTCTCGGGCGGCATGCAGCAACGCGTGGCGCTGGCGCGCGCGCTCGTGATCGAGCCGGACGTGCTGCTGCTCGACGAACCGCTTTCGGCGCTCGACGCCAATCTGCGCGCCTCGGTGCGCTCCGAGCTCAAGGCGCTGCACGAACGTTTGCCCGACCTGACGATCGTGTGCGTCACGCACGATCAAGACGACGCGCTCGTGCTCTCCGACCGCACGCTGTTGATGCGCGACGGTCACATCGCGCAACTCGGCACGCCGCAGGAACTCTACGACGCGCCGAACGACGCCTATGTGGCGCGTTATCTGGGCGCGGCGAACCTGCTGCCGCCGGGCGTGGCGTTTCCCGTGGGCGATAAACGCCACGACGTGCGCGACAAGCTCGCGTGCCTGCGTCCCGAAAGCCTGCGCATCGTGCCGCTCGGCGAGGGCGCGCTGCACGGCACGATCGAGTCGGTCGAATGGTACGGCTCGGTGCTCTCGGTGCCGGTGCTGCTCGACGCGATGCCGAACGAACCGGTGCTCGTCACCATGCAGCGCGGCCACGGCATGACGCCGGCGAAAGGCATGCGCGTTTCCCTGCGCTACGAGGCTGACGATGTCGTCCTTATCAACCCCTGATTCCGCCGCGGGCACCATGCCGGGCCTGCCCGGCGCCGACGCGCACGCGGCCGCCGTGCGCCGCCGCGAACGACGTGCGCAATGGCACATCGCGTTTCTGCTCGTGTTCGTGCTGGGACCGCTCGTGGTGTATCCGCTCGTGCGCCTCGTGCTGCTGAGCCTCTCGGGCGCGCACGGGCTGAGCTTCGGTGCGTACGCGACCTTCTTCGGCAATCCCGATTCGCGCGGCGTGATCGGCACGACGCTGTGGATTCTGTTCCTGAGCGCCGGGCTCGCGTCGATACTCGGCGTGGCGCTGGCGGCGTTGCTGTTCTTCAAGCCGTTTCCGGGCGCCTCGCTCGTCACGCGCTTCCTCGAACTGTTCGTGGCGTTCCCGTCGTTTCTGGTCGCGTTCACGCTGATCTTTCTGTACGGCTCGCAGGGCTCGGTGAGCATTGCGATACAACGGATGTTCCATCTGCAAACACCGCCGATGGACTTTCTGTTCGGCATCGGCGGCGTGGTGCTCGCCGAAGTGGTGTTCTACGCGCCGTTCGTGGTGCGCCCGACGCTCGCGGCCTTCGCGCTGCTCGACATGCGCCTGATCGAAGCCGCGCGCAGTCTCGGCGCGAACAGCCGCATGGTCGCGCTGCGCGTGATTCTGCCGCTCGCGTGGCCGGGTATCGCGGCGGGCACGATCCTGTGTTTCCTGCTCACGTTCAACGAGTTCGGCATTCTGCTCGTGCTCGGCAGCGCGCATCTCGTGACATTGCCCGTGGCGATCTACAGCTCGGCCACCGTCGACCTCGATCTGCCGACCGCTGCCGCGGGCGCCGTCGTGATGCTGGCGATGTCGCTGTCCTTGTATGCGCTGTACCGGCGCGTGAATCGTCGCAGCCAGGGAGGCACGCGCAATGTCAACTAATCCCGCCGCGGAAAACAACCGCGTGACCTTGCCGCCGATGCACAAGCGCGCGCGTCCGGTCGAGCGCGGCCTGGTCGCGCGCCTTGCCAGCGGTCTCGTGCTCGCCTTCGCCGCGTTGCTGTGTTTCTGGCTGTTCGTGTTGCCGGTGATCGTCGTGGCGCTTTCGAGCGTGGCGTCGCACTGGTCGGGCACGATCTTCCCCGACGGCTTCAGCATGCGCTGGTTCGAGCGCCTCGGTTCCAGCGACTTCGACGCGCTCACCACGAGCCTCGAAGTCGGCTTCGGCGTGGCCGTGCTCGGCACGGCGCTCGGGCTCTGGCTCGCGCTGGCGCTCGAAGGGCGCGACCGCCGCGGACTCGGCGCGCTCGTCGACATGCTCGCGATGGTGCCCAACGGCGTGCCGAGCGTCGTGCTCGGCCTCGCGGTGCTGATCGCGTATCACAAGGCGCCGCTCGACCTGTCGAGTTCGGCGGCGATCGTGGTGTTCGTGCAGCTCGCGCTGGTGCTGCCGTTTTGTTATCGATGCGCGTCGGCGGCGCTGCGTCCCGAGTTGACCGTGCTGCGCGAGGCGGCCGCGAGTCTCGGTGCGCCGCCGTCGATGGTGCTGCGCCGCGTGGTGCTGCCGCAGCTCGTGCCGGCGATTCGCGCGAGTCTCGCGCTCGGCTTCGCGCTTTCGCTCGGCGAACTGGGGGCCACGCTCACGGTGTATCCGCCGGGCTTCGCTACGGTGCCGATCGTCGTGGTGGGCGCGGTGGAGCGCGGCTATTACCTTCCGGCGTCGGCGTTGTCGCTGATCCTGCTGATCGTCTCGCTGGCGGCGCTGTTGCTGATCGCGGCGCGGGTGCCGCGCCGGCGCGCGGGCTGAGATGGACGCGACGCGGTTCGCGGCGCCGCCGGCGCAGGACGCACCGGCCATCGACGATGAAGAAGCGCCGCTCTCCACGGCGCCCCAGCATTCGCTGACGGAGCGGGTGCGCGACGAAATCGAACGGCGTATCGCGGCGGGGCAGCTTGCGCCCGGCGACAAACTCGTCGAAGCCGATTGGGCGACGCGGCTCGCGGTCTCGCGCGGTCCGGTGCGCGAGGCGTTTCGCGCGCTCGAACAGGCGGGCCTCGTGCGCAACGAGAAACATCGCGGCGTGTTCGTGCGGCGCGTGGGTGTTGCGGAGGCGCGGGAATTGGGCGAAGTCTGCGCGGCGTTGCGCGAAGCGGCGTGCCGGATGCTGGCGGCGCGTATCGATTCGGCGATGGTGGCGCAATTGCGCGAGCGGCTCGACGCGATGCGCGCGGCGCTCGTCAATGCGGACGGAGAGGCGTTCCTGCTGGCGCGCGACGCGTTTCGCGCGGCGCTGGTGGCATCGGCGGGAAACGAGCGGTTGCGGGAAACCCATGCGCGCGCGGTCAGCGAGTTGCGGCTTGCGGCGCGCCGTGTCGCGCCCGCGAGCGGGGCGATGGAGATCGCCTACGCGGGGCATCGCGCGTTGCTCAGCGCGTTGGCGTCGCGGGATGCGGACGAGTCGTCGCTGCGCATGCGCGCGTCGTGCGCCGATGAAGCGGCATAGTTATCAAGCGGTGGCGCGGCGGCGGTCGCCGGCCATCGACAGGCAAGCAAGGAGTGGAAGATGGCACTGAGTCTCGCGGATATTCGCCAATTGTTCGAAGCGCACGGCGCGACCGCGTATAGCGGCGAACCCGTCACGCAACTGGAGCACGCGCTGCAGAGCGGCGCGCTCGCGCAGGAAGACGGGGCGAGCGAGGAGCTGGTGGCGGCGGCGTTTTTGCACGACCTCGGGCATTTGCTGAATCGCCAGGGGGAAACGCCCACCGAGCGCGGTATCGACGATCTGCATCAATACTATGCGCTGCCGTTCCTGCGGCCGGTGCTGCCGGACAGCGTTCTGGAACCGATCCGGCTGCACGTGGATGCCAAGCGCTACCTGTGCGCCACCGACGCGGCGTATTTCAGCTGTCTCTCGGCGGACTCGGTGCGCAGCCTCGAACTGCAAGGCGGTATTTTCGACGCCGGGCAGGCGCACGATTTCGCTGCGCGCCCTTATGCCGACGACGCGGTGCGCCTGCGCCGCTGGGACGATCTCGCCAAGGTGTCCGGCAAACCGACGCCCGATCTCGACCACTATCTGGGGATCGTCGAGCGCGTGATGCAACGGCATGCGTGAGCCGGCGCGTGCTGCGCCTTTCCCCGACTTTCAAGCCGATCAAAAAACCGCTTGCAAGATGTCACGGGCGTGACTAGAATCTCGGTCTTTCGCGCTTTCCATGAAGGCGCGGGGAGACGGGAAGCCTCGGCGAAAGCCTTGTGCGGCTTGGGTCTCCGGGCAGTTGAAGTTGAGCGGCAGGTTGAGCGAAGTAAAAAAACCTGTTGACAGATCGCCCGGCAGTCTTCATAATCTCGTTTCTCTGCTGCTGACGCAGCAACGCAGAAAACGCCGGACGGTAGCGCAGCAGTTTGCGACTGGCCAGCGGTTTCAGCGAATCGATCTTTAAAAATTTACAGCCGATAAGTGTGGGCGCTTGATGCGGTGGCGGCCTGAAACGTTCTCCGGAACGCTTCGGGATAAGCAAAAGTATCAAGAGTCTCACACTAAAGTAAGTCAGGTTTTTGAATTTATTCAAATTCCTGTCAGCTTTGAGTGAGCGACCGGTTCGAAAGAACCGAAAAACAGTAACAGGTTTGAACTGAAGAGTTTGATCGCTCAGATTGAACGCTGGCGGCATGCCTTACACATGCAAGTCGAACGGCAGCACGGGTGCTTGCACCTGGTGGCGAGTGGCGAACGGGTGAGTAATACATCGGAACGTGTCCTGTAGTGGGGGATAGCCCGGCGAAAGCCGGATTAATACCGCATACGATCTACGGATGAAAGCGGGGGACCTTCGGGCCTCGCGCTATAGGGGCGGCCGATGGCGGATTAGCTAGTTGGTGGGGTAAAGGCCCACCAGGCGACGATCCGTAGCTGGTCTGAGAGGACGACCAGCCACACTGGGACTGAGACACGGCCCAGACTCCTACGGGAGGCAGCAGTGGGGAATTTTGGACAATGGGGGAAACCCTGATCCAGCAATGCCGCGTGTGTGAAGAAGGCCTTCGGGTTGTAAAGCACTTTTGTCCGGAAAGAAAACCATCTGGCTAATATCCGGGTGGGATGACGGTACCGGAAGAATAAGCACCGGCTAACTACGTGCCAGCAGCCGCGGTAATACGTAGGGTGCAAGCGTTAATCGGAATTACTGGGCGTAAAGCGTGCGCAGGCGGTGATGTAAGACCGATGTGAAATCCCCGGGCTTAACCTGGGAACTGCATTGGTGACTGCATCGCTGGAGTATGGCAGAGGGGGGTAGAATTCCACGTGTAGCAGTGAAATGCGTAGAGATGTGGAGGAATACCGATGGCGAAGGCAGCCCCCTGGGCCAATACTGACGCTCATGCACGAAAGCGTGGGGAGCAAACAGGATTAGATACCCTGGTAGTCCACGCCCTAAACGATGTCAACTGGTTGTTGGGGATTCATTTCCTTAGTAACGTAGCTAACGCGTGAAGTTGACCGCCTGGGGAGTACGGTCGCAAGATTAAAACTCAAAGGAATTGACGGGGACCCGCACAAGCGGTGGATGATGTGGATTAATTCGATGCAACGCGAAAAACCTTACCTACCCTTGACATGTACGGAATCCTGCTGAGAGGTGGGAGTGCCCGAAAGGGAGCCGTAACACAGGTGCTGCATGGCTGTCGTCAGCTCGTGTCGTGAGATGTTGGGTTAAGTCCCGCAACGAGCGCAACCCTTGTCCCTAGTTGCTACGCAAGAGCACTCCAGGGAGACTGCCGGTGACAAACCGGAGGAAGGTGGGGATGACGTCAAGTCCTCATGGCCCTTATGGGTAGGGCTTCACACGTCATACAATGGTCGGAACAGAGGGTTGCCAAGCCGCGAGGTGGAGCCAATCCCAGAAAACCGATCGTAGTCCGGATCGCAGTCTGCAACTCGACTGCGTGAAGCTGGAATCGCTAGTAATCGCGGATCAGCATGCCGCGGTGAATACGTTCCCGGGTCTTGTACACACCGCCCGTCACACCATGGGAGTGGGTTTTGCCAGAAGTGGCTAGTCTAACCGCAAGGAGGACGGTCACCACGGCAGGATTCATGACTGGGGTGAAGTCGTAACAAGGTAGCCGTATCGGAAGGTGCGGCTGGATCACCTCCTTTCCAGAGCTTTCTGCTCACCGCGTTTTAAGCGCTCACACTTGTCGGCTGTAAAGAAGACAGACTCAGGGGTCTGTAGCTCAGTCGGTTAGAGCACCGTCTTGATAAGGCGGGGGTCGATGGTTCGAATCCATCCAGACCCACCATGTCGATTGACCGTTGGTGCTTCAGCACCTACGGGCATCCCATCCCCGCAGGGGACAGGGCGTGTGCATGCCACTGGGTCTGAATGGTACGAGCGGGGGATTAGCTCAGCTGGGAGAGCACCTGCTTTGCAAGCAGGGGGTCGTCGGTTCGATCCCGTCATCCTCCACCAATCCTCAATGCCTAGTGTCCGGTTTGAACACAAGCCGGGTATTAAGCATTGGCGATTGAGCCAGTCAGAGCGATGTGAGTAAAACCATATCGGCTGTCGTTCTTTAACAATCAGGAAGAAGTAGTAAAGAGATTCATCTGAAAGTGTCTAGAGATGGGCACGAGTAGGTGAATCAGGGTTGTGATTGTATCAATGTATTTTTAAGTGATCGAAAGATCGCCTTGAAATACGGCGCAACACGAATACTCAACCTGTAACGCGTGACTCTCGCTGTGAGCAATCACACAGAGACACACCCGTTATAGGGTCAAGCGAACAAGTGCATGTGGTGGATGCCTTGGCGATCACAGGCGATGAAGGACGCGGTAGCCTGCGAAAAGCGGTGGGGAGCTGGCAAACAAGCTTTGATCCACCGATATCCGAATGGGGAAACCCACTCCGTATGGAGTATCCATGACTGAATACATAGGTCATGTGAAGCGAACGCGGCGAACTGAAACATCTAAGTAGCCGCAGGAAAAGAAATCAACCGAGATTCCCAAAGTAGTGGCGAGCGAAATGGGACCAGCCTGCATTCTTTATCTGTACCGTCAGCCAAACGCTCTGGAAAGTGCGGCCATAGTGGGTGATAGCCCCGTAGGCGAAGACGGAATGGAAGAACTAGGTATGCGACAAGTAGGGCGGGACACGTGAAATCCTGTCTGAAGATGGGGACCATCCTCCAAGGCTAAATACTCGTGATCGACCGATAGTGAACCAGTACCGTGAGGGAAAGGCGAAAAGAACCCCGGGAGGAGTGAAATAGATCCTGAAACCGCATGCATACAAACAGTCGGAGCCTCGCAAGGGTGACGGCGTACCTTTGTATAATGGGTCAGCGACTTACATTCAGTGGCAAGCTTAACCGAATAGGGCAGGCGTAGCGAAAGCGAGTCCGAACAGGGCGTCCAGTCGCTGGGTGTAGACCCGAAACCAGGTGATCTATCCATGGCGAGGTTGAAGGCACGGTAACACGTGCTGGAGGACCGAACCCACTAACGTTGAAAAGTTAGGGGATGAGCTGTGGATAGGGTGAAAGGCTAAACAAACGGAAATAGCTGGTTCTCTCCGAAAACTATTTAGGTAGTGCCTCGTGTATCACCTTCGGGGGTAGAGCACTGTCATGGTTGAAGGGTCCATTGCGGATTACTTCGCCATAGCAAACTCCGAATACCGAAGAGTGCAATCACGGGAGACAGACATCGGGTGCTAACGTCCGGTGTCAAGAGGGAAACAACCCAGACCGCCAGCTAAGGTCCCCAAATATGGCTAAGTGGGAAACGAAGTGGGAAGGCTAAAACAGTCAGGAGGTTGGCTTAGAAGCAGCCACCCTTTAAAGAAAGCGTAATAGCTCACTGATCGAGTCGTCCTGCGCGGAAGATGTAACGGGGCTAAGCCATATACCGAAGCTGCGGATGCACATTTATGTGCATGGTAGGAGAGCGTTCTGTAAGCCTGCGAAGGTGCATTGGAAAGTGCGCTGGAGGTATCAGAAGTGCGAATGCTGACATGAGTAGCGATAAAGGGGGTGAAAGGCCCCCTCGCCGTAAGCCCAAGGTTTCCTACGCAACGTTCATCGGCGTAGGGTGAGTCGGCCCCTAAGGCGAGGCAGAAATGCGTAGCTGATGGGAAACAGGTCAATATTCCTGTACCAGTGTGAAATGCGATGGGGGGACGGATCGCGGAAGGTTGTCCGGGTGTTGGAAGTCCCGGTCGCTGCATCGAAGAAGGCACTTTGGCAAATCCGGGTGCGCAATTCAAGGGTGTGGCGCGAGCGGCCTCGAGCTGCGAAGCAATCGGAAGGGGTTCCAGGAAAAGCCTCTAAGCTTCAGTTTCACATTGACCGTACCGCAAACCGACACAGGTGGGCGAGATGAGTATTCTAAGGCGCTTGAGAGAACTCGGGAGAAGGAACTCGGCAAATTGGTACCGTAACTTCGGGATAAGGTACGCCCTGTAGCTTGATGCGCCTGCGCGCAGAGGGTGAAGGGGTTGCAATAAACTGGTGGCTGCGACTGTTTAATAAAAACACAGCACTCTGCAAACACGAAAGTGGACGTATAGGGTGTGACGCCTGCCCGGTGCCGGAAGATTAAATGATGGGGTGCAAGCTCTTGATTGAAGTCCCGGTAAACGGCGGCCGTAACTATAACGGTCCTAAGGTAGCGAAATTCCTTGTCGGGTAAGTTCCGACCTGCACGAATGGCGTAACGATGGCCACACTGTCTCCTCCCGAGACTCAGCGAAGTTGAAGTGTTTGTGATGATGCAATCTCCCCGCGGCTAGACGGAAAGACCCCATGAACCTTTACTGTAGCTTTGCATTGGACTTTGAACCGGTTTGTGTAGGATAGGTGGGAGGCTGTGAAGTGTGGACGCTAGTCTGCATGGAGCCGTCCTTGAAATACCACCCTGATCTGTTTGAGGTTCTAACCTTGGCCCGTGATCCGGGTCGGGGACAGTGCATGGTAGGCAGTTTGACTGGGGCGGTCTCCTCCCAAAGGGTAACGGAGGAGTACGAAGGTACGCTAGGTACGGTCGGAAATCGTGCTGATAGTGCAATGGCATAAGCGTGCTTGACTGTGAGACCCACAAGTCGAACAGGTGCGAAAGCAGGTCATAGTGATCCGGTGGTTCTGTATGGAAGGGCCATCGCTCAACGGATAAAAGGTACTCTGGGGATAACAGGCTGATACCGCCCAAGAGTTCATATCGACGGCGGTGTTTGGCACCTCGATGTCGGCTCATCTCATCCTGGGGGCTGTAGCCGGTCCCAAGGGTATGGCTGTTCGCCATTTAAAGAGGTACGTGAGCTGGGTTTAAAACGTCGTGAGACAGTTTGGTCCCTATCTGCCGTGGGCGCTGGAAGTTTGAGGGGGCCTGCTCCTAGTACGAGAGGACCGGAGTGGACGAACCTCTGGTGTACCGGTTGTCACGCCAGTGGCATCGCCGGGTAGCTATGTTCGGAAGAGATAACCGCTGAAAGCATCTAAGCGGGAAACTCGCCTCAAGATGAGACTTCCCCCGGGGACTAGATCCCCTTGAAGGGTCGTTCGAGACCAGGACGTTGATAGGTCAGGTGTGGAAGCGCAGTAATGCGTTAAGCTAACTGATACTAATTGCCCGTAAGGCTTGATCCTATAACAGGTGTGTGCCGGCAGCCGCCAGTGCGTTAGCACGGAAGGGTGCCCCATCCTGCACAAGGTGCAGGATCTTGGAGAACACATACGGTTGAGATCGTTGTTGTGCCTGAAACAACACAACCCCAATTAAGCAGCACCTCTTTACGCTTCTTCCCGATTGGCTGTGGCGCACCATAAATGCGACGCAGCAACCCGTCATGCCTGATGACCATAGCGAGTTGGTCCCACCCCTTCCCATCCCGAACAGGACCGTGAAACAACTCCACGCCGATGATAGTGCGGATTGCCCGTGTGAAAGTAGGTAATCGTCAGGCTCCTTATGCTGTAAAGTCGAAACCCCGGTAACTCTGAAAGAGTGCCGGGGTTTCGGCGTTTATGCGTGCTGAAATGTGCACGATTCAAGTGTCGATACGAATACAAAAAAGCCGCCCGGTGAGGCGGTTTTTTGTTCATCACCGGTACTGAATCAACCAGGCACCAGCCACTGCGTACCCATTACTGAGCCTCATCGCGCGGCTCAGCCGGAACATTCCCTTCGCCTTCATCATCGGCAAGTTGTTCCTGCGTGAGCTCTTCCAGCGACGCCAGATCACGAGCGATCACCTGCGGCAGATGCGCACGCAGGAACTCCACCCATGTCTTCGTCTTGGCATCGACGAATTTACGCGACGGATACAGCGCGTAGACGTTCGTCTTCTGCAGCTTGTGATGCGGCAGGACCCGCACCAGCGTCCCATTGCGCAAGCCTTCGATCGCTGCGTACACGGGTAGCACGCCGATCCCCATGCCCTCGCGTATCGCTACCGCCAGCGACTCCGCGATATTCACCTGCACCGGACCATCCACGTGCATTTCCACGCTGCCTTCCGGGCCTTCGAGCGTCCATTCGTGCGATGGAAACGCGGGAGTCCTAAGGATCAGACACTCGTGCTGAGCGAGGTCCGCGGGTACACGCGGAGCACCGTGCGTATGCACATAGGCCGGCGACGCACACAGAATGCTGTAGGTCGATCCCAACTGGTGCGAAACGAGATCGGAGTTCGGCAACGCCGATGCCGTAACCACCGAAACGTCGCTGCTCCCTTCGAACAGATCGGGCATGCGCTGCGAAAGCGTCAGCTCGACGGTGACCTCGGGATGCTGCGCGCGATACCGCGAAATAGCCGGCAGCACATATTGCTGCCCGATGCTCGCGAAACTGTGCATACGCAGCGCACCGGCCGGCCGCTCATGCGCGCAACTGGCTTCTTCTTCCGCGCTGTCGACATCCGCGAGAATTTGCGAGCAGCGCTTGAGATATCGCTCTCCCGCCGGCGTGAGCGCCAACCTGCGCGTGGAGCGGTTGAGCAAGCGGGTGCGCAGGTGCGCCTCGAGTTCGGACACGGCGCGCGACATGGCACCCGTCGTCGAATTCAGCGATTGCGCCGCTGCCGTGAAGCTGCCCGCTTCCACGACGCGAACGAACACCCGCATATTTTGTAGCGTATCCATCAGTCCTTCTTGTTTGGCACAGAAACGATATTGTCCGCCTCGCGGACCGGTGCATTGTTGAGCAATCTGGAAGAGACGTTTTGCCGCCGTCCAGTTAATTCGCTTGCCCGAGGCTCCTACAATCGGCGCCTGTCGACCAGCAATAGCGCCTTGGTCTTACGCATTCTCATCGCTCTGTCCCTGCGATGCAGGCGACCTGCCGTGTCATTCCTCAGCAAAAAGCCCGAACGTAGTGTGATTCCATGAGCGGTCCGTCTGCGATACATCGGCCGGTCAATGCGCGTCGGCGTGCCGAAATCGTATGGCGCGTAGCGCGTAAGGCGTGGCGCGACTGGTGCACGAGCGATGGCAGAATCTGGCTGCATCTGTCGAAAACAGTCATCGCCGGATTGCTGGCAATGGGCATTGCGATGTTGCTCGATTTGCCGCAACCGCGTATTGCCATGACTACGGTGTTCGTTCTGATGCAACCGCTCTCCGGCATGGTGTTCGCCAAGAGCATGTATCGCATCGCCGGCACGCTGGTTGGCATGATCGCGGCGGTGACGCTCGGCGCGGCGTTCGTACAGGCGCCCGAACTCTATATCCTCGGGATCACCCTATGGATGGCCGCGTGTACGGCAGCCGCGATGAGGAATCGGCATTTTCGCTGGTACGGGTTCGTGCTTGCGGGCTACACCGCGGCGCTCATCGGCGTGCCGCTCGTCATGCAGCCCAACGATCTCTTTCTCGCCGCGCTAGGACGCGGGGCGGAAGTGGCCGTCGGCATTCTCTGTTCCGGCATGGTCAGTGCGGTGATCGTGCCCCGGCAAACCGGCTCGGTCCTCGCGCAGGCCTTACGCAGTCGTTGTCTCGATTTTACTGCGTTCGCATCGGCTGTACTGTCCGGTGGGCTCGAAAAGGGCACATTTGAAGGGCGATTTGCGCGTCTCGTCGACGATGTCGTGAGCTTCGAGGCCACGCGCGCTTTCTCGTTTTTCGAAGATCCGACGATGCGTGCGCGCTCTGGCGTACTCGCGCGACTGAACGCCGAGTTCATGGACGCCTGCGCGCGGCTCCACGCACTGCGTCAGTTGCTCAAGCGTTTGCAGTGGTCCGATGCCTCGTCAGCACCGCCCACGTTTCATTTCAACGAGCTTGCGGCGCTCCTATCCCATCGACCGCGCGTGAACGAGTGCGATCTCGACCATGCACGACGTCTCGTCGAAGCGCTCGAGGCTTTTCAGCGCACGTTACCGCGCAGCGTGCGTGCGTCACGTCGTGCAATCGATTCCACGCAGCCAGCGGCATTGCTCGAGTTCGACACGTCCGCCGAACTTCTCTATCGCTTCACGATGGAACTCGCGCGCTATCTTCGCAGCTGGATTTCGCTGATGACGCCGGGCGTGACTCATCCACCAGGCGCGGCCCGATACATTCCACGTACCAGCTGGTATGTGGTGACATTCGCCTTCGTGCGCACTGCTACCGTCATGGCGGCGCTCGGCTGGTTCTGGATCGAGACCGACTGGCCGAGCGGTGGCCTCGCGTTGATCGCCGCGGCGCTCACCTGCGCGCTCACCTCCGCGTCGGCGAACGCCGCGCGCCTTGCCGCGCAAATGGCGCTGGGCGCGGCGGCCGCCGCAATAACGGGCTATGTCTACACGTGCCACGTGTATCCGAATGTCGATGGCTTTCCCTTGCTCTGTGCCGCGCTCGTGCCGGTGCTCGCGACCGGCGCATTGCTCGCGACGCGCCCGCGTGTTGCGGGTTATGGCATCGGTTTTTCGGTGTTCTTCTGTTTGTTGGCCGGCCCCGACAACGTGGTCGTTTATACGCCCGATCTGCTGATCAACAACGGTATCGCGGTCGTCGTGGCGATGCTCGTTGCCTCGCTGGCGTTTGTCGTGATCTTTCCGCCCCATATGACATGGCTCGTGGAGCGCATGTGCGTGGCGTTGCGCGGGCAGGTCGTGCTCGCGTGTACCGGCGAACTCGACGGTCTCGGACAGCGCTTCCAGTCGGGCACGCATGATCTCATGCATCAACTGAGACTGGTTTTGAGCGGACGCCCGCGTGCGCATCGTCGTGCATTGCGCTGGATGCTCGTCACGCTCGAAGTCGGTCATGCCATTGTCGATTTGCGCGACGAAGCAGAAGCCGCCTCGTGGCTGCGTGTGCACGATAGTCGCTGGCGTCCCGCATTCGACCGCTTGAATGACACTATCGCGCGCTTGTTTGAACGTCCGGACGGCGCGAGGCTGCGGCGGGCGTTGAGCGCCGTTCGCGCCGCGACCTGGATCGCTCAGGAAGCGCTCAATACGCTTTACGAAGATCGCGAGCGCCGCCACGACGCGCAGCGAATTCTCAGTCATCTGCATTTCATCCGCAGCGCGTTACTGGATCGCGATGCGCCGCTCGGCATTATTGCGCGCCGTGCGCCAAACCATTTCGATTAATCGAAAAATCATTGATAACACAATTAAAAACGAAACATCAATTGATCTTTCTTAAAGCTGGAAATATGCCTTCCATTGCGCCTCGTTAATCAATTCTGACATGACGCATATAGTCACATCGTCGTACCGCAGTTCCCGTTAGCACTGGAGATTAGAATGAAGTCCGTGAAGATCGCTGTTGTTGCCTGTTCGCTGTTTGCCGCTGCCGCTGCATATGCACAGAACGAAGCCCCGGCAGCGAATGTTCCTCAACAAGGCGCGCAAAATGCCGCCGCGCAGGCAGACGTTCCCGCTCATCGCAACCTCGCCAAGCCGGCCCGGCAAGACGAATGCGTCGGTCCTGCCAGCTTCTGCAATATCTATTTCGGTAGCTGAGTCTGGCTACGCCGGCCATGTGCGGGCGATTGCCGACCATCAATGCCGCGACGCCTTCGCAAGAGGCTTCGCGGCTTTGCGCATTGCGGGCGCAGACCAAAGAGAGTTTGGCGAAATCCGTGAGGCACGCGCGCCGATGCAAGTTTTGAAAGCGGCGCAAGATCAGAGAGTTTGTGGAGACTGAGATGTACGAAGACCGTATTCGCTGTGCCGCGTTGCGCGGAAAAATCACCTCGGCCGCCGAGGCAGCTCAACTCGTGCGCAACGGCATGCGCGTGGGGGCAAGCGGCTTTACGCGCGCAGGCGACACGAAAGCCGTGCCCATCGAACTCGCACGGCGCGCACGAGAAGAAAAAGAACCGTTGCGCATTACGTTGATGACGGGCGCGTCGCTTGGCCATGACGTCGATCGCGTGCTGACCGAGGCCGGCGTGCTCGAGCGCCGTTTGCCGTTTCAGGTCGACACCACGCTGCGTAAAGCCATTAATCGCGGCGAGGTGATGTTCGTCGATCAACATCTCTCCGAAACCGTCGAGATGCTGCGCGCCAATCTGCTCGGCAAACTCGACCTCGCCATTATCGAGGCGGCGGCCATTACCGAAACAGGCGCGATTGTGCCCACGACCTCGGTGGGCAATTCGGCGAGCTTCGCTATTCTCGCGGAGAAGGTGATTGTCGAAGTCAACCTCGCGCAGCCGCTCGCGCTGGAAGGGCTGCACGACGTGTGGATTCCGGGCCGCCGCCCGCATCGCGATCCGCTGCCCATCGTGCGTCCGCAAGACCGCGTGGGAACGCTGGCGATCGAGATCCCGCCCGAGAAAATCGCGGCCATCGTCATCACGAACGAGGCGGATAGCCCATCCACGGTGCTACCGGCCGACGAAGAAACCGCACGCATTGCCGGGCATCTGATCGAGTTCCTGCAACACGAAGTCCGGCACGGCCGCATGAGCGCGCAACTGCCACCGCTGCAGGCCGGTATCGGCACGATCGCCAACGCAGTGCTGTCCGGCTTCGTGGATTCGCCGTTCGAAGCGCTCACGATGTACTCGGAGGTCTTGCAGGACTCCACGTTCGATTTGATCGACGCGGGCAAGATGGTGTTCGCGTCGGGCGCCTCGATGACGCTGTCCGCCACGCGTCAGGCGCAGGTACTCGCTGAGCTCGATCGCTATCGCGACAAGCTCGTGTTGCGGCCGCAAGAAGTGAGCAACCATCCTGAAGTCATTCGCCGTCTCGGTCTCATTGCGCTCAATACCGCACTCGAATGCGATATCTACGGCAACGTGAATTCCACGCACGTGAGCGGCACGCACATGATGAATGGCATTGGCGGCTCGGGCGATTTCGCGCGCAATGCCTCGTGCGCGATCTTCGCGACCAAGGCCATTGCCAAGGACGGACGCATTTCGAGCATCGTGCCGATGGTGCCGCACGTCGATCACAATGAACACGACGTGGATGTGATCGTGACCGAACAAGGACTCGCCGATCTGCGCGGCCTTGCACCACGCGAGCGTGCGGCGCTTGTCGTCGATCGTTGTGCGCACCCGCTGTATCGCGACCTGCTGCGCGACTACTATCGCGACGCGCTGAAGGTCGGCGGACAAACGCCGCACGATCTCGCACGCGCTTATGAAATGCATTTGCGTTACAACGCAACGGGTTCGATGCTGCCAATTTCGAGCGAAGGCGATTTGATCGCCAACGGGTAACGCGTCGCCGCGGCCAAAGAAAACGGGAGCCAGGGCTCCCGTTTTTTTATTGCACATACCAAATCAGTAACGGTCACTATCCTCGTCGCACGAGGCGAATGATGAATAGCAGAATGACCGCGCCGATGATGGCGGTGATGATCGAACTGATCATGCCGGTGCCAATTTGAATGTGCAGCATGCCCGCGAGCCAGCCACCAATGAAGGCGCCGACGATACCGACGATGATGTCGACGATCAAGCCGAAACCGCCGCCCTTGACGAGTACGCCCGCAAGCCACCCAGCGATTGCGCCGATGATGAGCCAGGCGATGATGCCGTGGTGCATATGAAAGCTCCCTTGTGTGCGTGAAACGAGTCACGGTAAGTTGAGCTTAGTGCAAGGGCGCGATCACGTCCACGAAACACGGCGTAAATTGACAGTTCTTAAAAGCCACGACGACGAATTTTAAAAAAAGAAATAAAAAAGAAATCGTTTCGTAAGAAATAGGCGAAAAAACGAATGAATTCGTCGAATGAAAGCAAACCTTACTCGGGCGCGATTTCGGTTTCCGCCGCCGTCCAGCTCACGCTCGAAACGCCTTTTTCCATGCTCAGGCGGCTCGCCATTTGTTCGAGTTTCGCCTGGTACTTCGGATGCAAACGCATGGTCGCGGTCACGCGCAAGCGTTGCGGGTCGCCGGCTAAATCTTCGCTCGTGAGACTTTGAAACGAGAGCGGCGTTGAATACATGGAGTTCGAGAGCACAGTGCGAATATGCACTTCGTCTTCTTCGCGGCATACAACAGTAAGCACGTAGCTGCGCACGAGATCGGCATTCGAAACCGGCGTGGCGTTGATCACGCGACTCACCTCGCGCAATACGGTATTCGTGAGCAATACCACGACCGTGCCCGCCAGAGCCGGAGCGTAATGGCCCGCGCCGCATAACACGCCGACTGCCGCGGAACACCATAAGGTGGCCGCCGTATTGATGCCTTGAATGGATCCCTTGTCGCGCATGATGACGCCGCCGCCAAGGAAACCCACTCCGGAGACGACATAAGCCGCGATCTGCGTCACGCCGCTCGAGCCATTGCCAGTCAATACGCCGAGTGTCACGAACAGACATGCGCCGCTCGCGACCAGCGTAATCGTGCGCAAACCGGCCGTGCGCTGGCGAATCTGGCGTTCGAGGCCAATGGCAACACCGCAGGCGAACGCCGCGAGAAGGCGCAGGACGAATTCGAGAGTCATCGTTTTGTCATGAAGCCGCGAGCCGTGCGAGAAAGCGGCAACGCGTGGCGCATATGGTGCACAAAGCATGTACTGACTGCGCCGTGGATCATACGCGGGACGGGGCGTTGCGCCAAGCTGTCGGCGCTGCCATGTTGAAGTCAGCATCGGGCCACGGCTCATGCGCGACACTGTGCGCATTCGGTTGAGATGGCAAAGGCTGGGCGAATGAACAGGAGTTACTGATGGATACGCTGCGCAATATGCGAGTCTTCGTGCGAGTGGTGGAGTCGGGGAGTTTTACGCGTGCCGCCGCGAGCGAAACGATGACGACGGCGCAGGTGTCGCGCGCGGTCACCGACCTCGAATCGCGCCTGCGTACGCGCTTGCTGAATCGAACCACGCGGCGCATGTCGTTGACCGAAGCGGGCGAACGATACTTTCAAAGCTGCAAGCGTATTCTCGCCGACATCGAGCAAGCCGAAGCCGAGGCCGCGGCGGCGCATGCGAATCCGGCCGGCAAGCTGCGGGTATATGGCGGCACGAGTTTCGGTCAGCATTATGTGATGCCGCTGATCGCGCGTTATCAGCAGCACTTGCCGGAAGTGGCCGTCGATCTGACGATCGCGCAAGAGATGCCCGATATCATCGAGGAAGGCTTCGATGTGGCGGTAGTGATTGCGGCCGAGCTCGAAGATTCCGCGCTGATCTCGCAGCATCTGGGCAGCACGGCGGCCATACTCTGCGCCTCGCCCGCGTATTTGCGCGCGCGTGGCGTGCCGAAGTCGTTCGACGACCTCGAAGTGCACACGTGCCTCCATCTCACCGATGCGAGTTTGCCCGCCGGTCAGTGGGTTTCGGAAGGCCCGCTTGGCGAAACGTTCCGCCATACCGGTGTGACGCCGTTCCAGGTGAACAATCCCGAAGCGCTCGCACTCGCCATCCGCGAAGGCATGGGTATCGGTCCGCTGCCCGTGCCCGTGGCGCTGCCCGGTCTCGCCGATGGCACGCTCGTGCGCGTGCTGCCCACGCACCGCCTGCAAACGCTCAATATTTACGCGCTCTACGCGTCGCGCCGTTATCTCGACGCGAAGATCCGTACCTTCGTGGAATTCCTGCGCGAGAAAGTCCCGCTCGTGCTGGCCGAACAGGAAGCCGCGCTTTCGATGTCGGAGACGCCGGTACGCCGCCATCTGGATGCCTCGCAGGCAAACGGTCACGGCGCCCGCACGCGCGAAGTGCGCGAAGGACACAGCGCACGCCATAGCCGTGATGTGCGCGATCCCGAGCGTTTGCGACTCGTGAATTAATACCGGAATCGAAGCACTTTATGACGCGTTAATTGAAGTGCTTAATGAAGCGCCGGTCCGCAAACTCACTCTTGCGGCGGCGCTTGCCAACGCCATGACGGCACACTTTCCGCTGACTCGCGCGTGTGCCGCGCGTCTTTAGTATTGCCTGTCAATTTCGCCATATTGGCGCCAGCGAATTGCCACTGCGATTGCCTATGATGCGGCACCGCTGGACGAATGCGCTTCGTCTCTCCCTCTCGCCTGAATTGCCCAAAACACTGACATGTGGATTGTCAATCTCGCGCTGAAACGGCCTTACACGTTCATCGTGATGGCCATCATGATCGTGCTGGCCACGCCGTTCGTGTTGATGTCGATGGCAACCGACGTGCTGCCGAACATCAACATTCCGGTGATCAGCATCATCTGGAACTACACGGGTTTCTCCGCGAAGGACATGGCCGATCGCATCACCTCGGTCAACGAGCGCAGCCTCACGACCACGGTCAGCAATATCGAGCACGTAGAATCGCAATCGCTGCCCGGCATTGCCATCATCAAACTCTTTCTGCAACCGCGCGCGAGTTTGCAAACGGCTATCGCGCAAGCGGTAGCGTCGGAGCAGGCGCAGGTAAAGCAAATGCCGCCCGGCGCGACGCCGCCGCTCGTGATCAGTTATTCGGCTTCGAGTATTCCGGTGATTCAATTGGGGCTCTCGAGTACTTCGATGAGCGAGCAGGCACTCGCCGACGTCGCGATGAATTTTCTGCGCCCGCAACTCATTACGATTCCCGGCGCGCAAGTACCGTATCCGTACGGCGGCAAAACGCGTGTGATTTCCGTGGATATCGATACGCGCGCGCTGATTTCGAAAGGACTCACGCCGGCCGATATCGTCAACGCCGTCAACGCGCAAAATCTCATCTTGCCGACGGGTACCGCGAAGCTCGGGCAAACCGAATATCGCGTGGATACGAATGCGTCGCCGGATACTATCGCGGGCCTGAATCGCATTCCCGTGCAAACGGTCAATGGCGCGACCACCTACCTCGGCGAGGTCGCGCACGTGCGCGACGGCTTCACGCCGCAAACGAATATCGTGCGTCAGGATGGTCAACGCGGCGTGCTGATGTCGGTGCTCAAGAGCGGCGATGCGTCCACCTTGCAGGTGGTGGGCGCGTTGAAGAGCTTGCTGCCGAAGGCGCGCGAAACGCTGCCCAGCAATCTCGTCATCAAGCCGCTCTTCGACCAGTCGATTTTCGTTTCCGCGGCCGTGCAGGGCGTGGTGCGCGAAGCGCTGATCGCCGCCGCGCTCACGGCTGCGATGATCCTGCTGTTTCTGGGCAACTGGCGCAGTACTCTCATCATTGCCGTCTCGATTCCACTGTCGATTCTCGCGTCGATCATCGCGCTCTATGCATTGGGCGAAACGATCAACATCATGACGCTCGGCGGGCTCGCGCTCGCGGTGGGGATTCTCGTCGACGATGCCACGGTCACGATCGAAAACATCGAACGACATCTGCATTTAGGCTCCGATCTGCACACCGGCATTCTCGAAGGCGCGGGGGAAATCGCGGTGCCCGCGCTCGTTTCCACGCTGTGTATCTGCATCGTGTTCGTGCCGATGTTCTTCCTGACCGGCGTGGCGCGCTTTCTGTTCGTGCCGCTCGCGGAGGCGGTGGTGTTCGCGATGGTCGCGTCGTACATCCTCTCGCGCACGCTCGTGCCCACGCTCGCGATGCTGCTGTTCGAAGGCCACGATCCCGCCGCGCATGCGAGCCGTGAGGCATCGCGTTCGTTCTTCGCGCGCGTGCACTGGCGCTTCAATCACGCGTTCGAGCGCGTGCGGGCCAACTATATTGCGCTCCTGAGTTTATTGCTGGCGCGGCGCCGGTTGTTCGGCGGCACGTTTCTCGCGTTTTGCGTGCTGTCGGTCGGTCTCGTGTTCTTTCTCGGGCGTGACTTCTTTCCCACCGTCGATGCGGGCGATATTCGTCTGCACATGCGCGCGCCCACCGGGTTTCGCATCGAGGAAACCGCGCGCCTTGCGGATGAAGTCGAGCAGACGATACGTGAAGTCGTGCCTGCCGACCAACTCGATACGATCGTCGATAATCTCGGCTTGCCGTATAGCGGTATCAATCTCTCGTATAGCAACTCGGGCACGGTCGGCACGCTCGACGGCGAAATCCAGATCGCGCTCAAGGACGGCCACGACCCGTCGCTCACCTACGTCGACAAACTCAGAACGTTGCTACCGCAACGTTTTCCCGGCGTGGAATTCTTTTTCCAGCCTGCCGACATCATCACGCAGATCCTCAACTTCGGTCAGCCCGCCGCCATCGACGTGCAAGTGGTCGGCGCGAATCTCGACCAGAACATGGCGCTCGCGAGCACGCTGCTCAAGCGCGTGCGGCAGTTGCCCGGCGCAGTGGACGCGCATATCGAGCAGCGCAACGACGAACCCGCGCTCATGCTCGCAATGGATCGCACGCGCATGCAGCAGTTGAATTTGAGTCCGCAGAACGTGGCGCAAGACGTGCTGATCGCGCTCTCGGGCAGCTCGCAAACCTCGCCGGCATTCTGGGTGAGTCCGCAGAACGGTGTTGAATACCCGCTCGCCGTGCAGACGCCGCAGTATCGCGAAGCGTCGGTGAACGAAGTGATGGGCACGCCCGTTTCGGCGCGTGCCACGAACGCCAACGGCCCGCTGCAACTCGTGAGCAACCTCGTGCAGTTGAAGCCGCACGACGGTCCCGCCATCGTCTCGCACTACAACATTCGTCCCGTGATCGATCTGCTGGTGAGCGTGGAAGGCAGCGACCTCGGCGCGGTGGGCGCGCATATCGACAGCATCATCAAGCAGGCGCAAGCGCACGCGCCGCGTGGCACGACCATCACGATGCGCGGCCAGATCGACACGATGCGCACGTCGTTCATCGGTCTCGGCGTGGGCATCGCGGTGGCGGTGGTGCTCGTGTATCTGCTGATCGTCGTGAACTTTCAGTCGTGGGCGGACCCGCTCATCATCATCAGCGCGTTGCCCGCGGCGCTCGCCGGCATCGCGTGGATGCTCTTCATCACCGGTACGCATTTGAGCGTGCCCGCGCTCACCGGCGCGATCATGACCGTGGGCGTGGCCACCGCGAACAGCATTCTCGTGGTCTCGTTCGCGCGTCAGCGTCTTGCCGATGGCGCGAGTCCGCTCGCGGCCGCGCTCGAAGCGGGCGCCACGCGCATTCGCCCGGTCTTGATGACGGCGTTCGCGATGATGATCGGCATGGTGCCGATGGCGCTCGGTCTCGGCGAAGGCGCGGAACAGAATGCGCCGCTCGGCCGCGCGGTGATCGGCGGCTTGCTGTTCGCCACCGTTTCCACCTTGTTGTTCGTGCCGCTCATGTTCGCGTCCGTGCATGCGCGGCTCGCGCGCCGTGCCGAGGCGAAGCAGGCGCGCAATCAACGGCGCGATGCGGAGCGCCGCCGCGATTGAGTCACCCGTTGAAGCAACGTCACGTCAAACCCGTTATCCCGAACTGGCCGAAGACATGAACGAACCTCACCATCATTCATCGCTCGACATCTCCGTGGGCGGGGAGCAGGGCCTGGACCTGCCGGCACGCGGCCAGGCGGGAAAGCGCGCGCGCCTCGCGGTGATCGTCGTCGCGTTGCTGCTCGCGGCGGGCGCCACGCGCACGATCGTTTCGAACCTGGTGGGCTCGCATCATCTGGCCGCCGTCACGAAGCAGAACGCGAAGCAGTACGTGAGCGTCGTGCAACCCAAGGCCGCGGGTGCCGACGGGCGTATCGTGTTGCCCGGTACGTTGCGCGGCTATGTCGAAGCGCCGATCTACTCGCGGGCGAACGGCTATGTGCGCAAGTGGTATGCGGATATCGGCGCGCACGTGCAGCAAGGGCAATTGCTCGCCGACATCGACACGCCCGAGATCGATCAGGAACTCGCGCAGGCGCAGGCGCAGCGCGATCAGGCCGTCTCGACCTTGTCGCTGGCGAAGACGTCGTTCGATCGCGCCCAGCAATTGCGTCAACGCGATGCGGTTTCGCAGCAGGAACTCGACGACCGGCAAGGCGCGTTCAGCCAGGATCAGGCGAATCTCGCGGCCGCCGAAGCGAACATGCATCGCCTCGCGGAGATGAAGTCGTTTCAGCGGATCGTCGCGCCGATCACGGGCATCATCACGCAGCGCAACGTCGATATTGGCGATCTCGTGAACGCGGGCAACGGCGGCGCGGGGCACGCGCTGTTCGCGATCGCGCAGTCGGACCCGCTGCGGCTCTACATCGACGTGCCGCAGACCTACGCGCAGCAAGTGGCGGTGGGCCAGCACGTGAGCGTGACCGAGCAGGAAATGCCGGGCGTCACGTTCGACGGCACCGTCACGCGCACGGCGCAGGCTATCGACGTCGCCACGCGGACCTTGCAGGTCGAGATCACGCTGCCGAATCGCGACGGCAAGCTGTTGCCCGGCGCCTATGTGCAGGCGGCGTTGCAGACCGACTCGAAGGGCCTGCTGACGGTGCCCGGCAATACGCTGCTGTTTCGCGCCGAAGGGCCGCGCCTCGCCGTGGTCGATGCGGACGGCAAGATCAAGCTGAAGCCGATCGAGATCGCGCAGGACCTCGGGCAGTCGCTCGAGATCAGTCATGGTCTCGAGGCGAGCGATCGCGTCGTGATGAATCCGAGCGATTCGATTGCCGATGGCGATACCGTCGTGGTCGTGCCGCAGAAGAAGGCCAGCGCGGGGCACGAAGCGCCGCAGCGGAGCGCGACGTGAGCGGCTTCGGCAAATATGGAGGATGCCTGACGATTGGCGCGATCGCCCTGTCGGCATGCACGGTCGGTCCTGATTATCATGCGCCGCAAACGGCCAGCCCGGCGGCATGGCGTGTCGATCCCGCCGATTCGTACTGGCATGCGGCGCAGCCTTCGCATGCGCAACTCGATCAGCAGTGGTGGAAGGTGTTCGACAACACGGAACTCGACGGCCTCGAAACAGAGGCACTCGCCGGGAATCAGACGCTGCGCGTGGCCGTTGCGCATTATGCGCAGGCGCGCGCGACGCTCGCTTCGGTATCGTCGCAACAGAGCCCGCAGGTGTCGCTCGCGGCGGGCGTGGAGCGCGAGCGCATTTCGGCGAACCGGCCGCTCACGAATTACGCCACGCCGAATCAATCCACGGTGCAGAACAACGTGGAGGTCGGGCCGACCATCAGTTACGAGCTCGATCTGTTCGGGCGCATCCGGCGCATGGTGGAGTCGGCGCAAGCTTCTTCGCAGCAGGCGGGCGACGATCTCGCGAACGCGCGCCTCGTGCTGACCGCCGAACTCGCCACCGACTATTTCGCGCTGCGCGAACTCGACGACGAGATCGACGTGGTAAATCGCTCCGTCGCGTTGCAGCAGAAAGCGCTCGATTTCGTGAACGCGCAGCACGATCTGGGTGCCGTGTCCGGCCTCAATCTGTTGCAGCAAAAGGCGCAACTCGACGCGACGAAAACGCAGGTGCATTTGCTGGAAAATCAGCGTCAACAGGACGAGCATGCGATTGCCGTGCTGGTTGGCAAGCCCGCGCCGGAGTTCGCGCTGGCGCCCCGAACCACGGCCTTGCCGGTGCCCGCGCTGCCCACGGGCCTGCCCAGCGAGCTGTTGCAAAGGCGTCCCGATGTAGCGTCGTCGGAGCGGGCAATGGCGGCGGCCAATGCGCAGATCGGCGTGGCGCGCTCGGCGTACTTTCCGGACCTCACGCTTTCGCCCACGCTCGGGTGGGAATCCACGCGTTTTGGCGGGCTCTTCTCGGTGCCGAGCCTGATGTGGTCGGTGGGCGCGACGGCGGGCGAGGTGCTGTTCGACGGCGGCAAACGGGCCGCCGGCGTCGATTATGCGCAGGCTGGCTACGAGTCGGCGCAGGCCTCATATCGACAAACCGTGCTCACGGCCTTCCAGGAGGTGCAAAATGCGGTAACGGGCCTTTCGGTGCTGGAGCGCGCCTCGACCGACGGCCAGGCGGCCGTGGACGACGCACGCAAATCGTTCGATCTGGCCAACGACCGTTACCAGGGCGGCCTCGTGGCGTTTCTCGACGTGATCAACGCCGAGCAGCAGTTGCTCACGAGCGAGCGTCAGGAGGTGCAGATTCATGGCCAGCAGGTGGCCACGGTCGTGTATCTCGCGAAAGCGCTGGGCGGCGGCTGGAGCGCGGGCGATCGCGAACTGGCGTGCAGCGCCGGAACGTGCCGCGAGCCGGCGTCGAAGGACAACGCAGTGAATATGAGCGCGACGCAGCCGGGTCAACCGGCAAGCGGCGCGCTGGAAGCGGCGGCAACGAATTCGCCGCACCCATAACAGGCATCGCAAATGCCATACACCGTAGCGTAGAAAGGCGCGTGAGGTGAGGAAGCGGCCATGAGCCGCAGCGGGCGTCGTGCGGCGCGCAGGAAGCGCGCCGCACGCGCCACGGAGCAACGCGCAATAAGGAGGGCGGGCATGAAAGTATTGGTGATCGAGGACGAGCGCAAGGTCGTGGACTATTTGCGCAGCGGACTCACGGAGCAAGGCTGGATCGTCGATGTCGCGATGGACGGCGAAGAGGGCGCATGGATGGCCACTGAGTACGACTTCGACGTGATCGTGCTCGATGTGATGCTGCCGAAGCTGGACGGCTTTGGCGTGCTGCGCGCGGTGCGCGCGAAGAAGGACACGCCGGTCATCATGCTGACCGCGCGCGACCGTGTGGACGACCGCGTGCATGGTTTGCGCGACGGCGCCGACGACTATCTCACCAAGCCGTTTTCGTTTCTCGAACTTGTCGAACGGCTACGCGCGCTCACGCGCCGCGCCCGCGCGCAGGAATCCACGTTGATTTCGGTTGGCGATCTACAGGTCGATCTGATCAGCCGCCGCGCCACGCGCGACGGCGTGCGACTCGATCTCACCGCGAAGGAGTTTCAACTGCTTTCCGTGCTCGCGCGGCGGCGCGGCGAAATTCTCTCGAAGACGCTCATCACCGAACTCGTCTGGGACGTGAATTTCGAAAGCAACGCCAATGTGGTCGAAACGGCCATCAAGCGTCTGCGTGCCAAGCTCGACGGCCCGCATGCGGCAAAACTCCTGCACACCATTCGCGGCATGGGTTACGTGCTCGAAGTGCGCGAGGACGGAGGCATGCTGTCATGAAGCGCTCGATCACGCTGCGTTTGTCGGCGATGTTCGCGGCGGTGTCGCTCGTGGTGTTCACGCTCACGGGCGCGGGGCTGTTCTTTCTCATGCAGGGGCTGCTGTTCAACGAGCTGCGCGAGACGCTCGACACGCGCGCGCGCATTGCGAGCCTGATCGTTGCGCACGCACCCGATGTGCAGAAATGGGCCTTCGTGCAGGAGAAATTGCGCGATCTCTCGCCTGCGGACAGCCCGATGCATTACTACGTCGAAGGCCCCGATCCGCGCTTCCGGTTCGGCACGCCCATCGTCGGCAAGGTCACCGGCGACGTGGGACCGAATCATCTGCTCGTGCGCCCGCAAGGCTGCGAGTACGACATCATCACGTCCACTTATACGATTCCCGCGAGCGGCGACCGGCCCGAGGTGAAGCTCGTCGTGGGCAGCGATTGCCTGCGCACCGAAGGCATGTTGCGGCGTTTCGGTCTTGCATTGGGCGCGCTGATTGCCTTGTCGACGGTGGCCGTTGCGCTGCTGAGCCGTGCGGTCACGCGCTTCGGCCTCGCGCCGTTGCGGCGGCTGACGCGCGAAGCGGCGCAACTGAGTCCGTCGAACCGGCGCCAGCGGCTGCACGCGGACGCGTTGCCCGAGGAGTTGCACGAACTCGCCACGTCGTTCAACGGCGCGCTCGAACGGCTGGATAAAGCCTACGAGCGGCTCGAGTCGTTCAATGCCGATGTCGCGCACGAATTGCGCACGCCGGTGAGCATTCTGATCGGCCAGACGCAGGTGGCGCTCACGCGCGACCGCTCCGTCGAACAGTTGCAACAGACGCTGCAATCGAATCTCGAGGAGTTCGAACGATTGCGCGTGATCGTCAACGACATGCTGTTCCTCTCACGCAGCGATCGCGGCGAGCGCGCCACGGACCTCACCGAGGTGTCGTTGCGCGGCGAGATCGAACGCATGCTCGAGTTCCTCGAAATGCCGCTGGAAGAGGCGCAATTGCGCGTGGAAGTGCAGGGCGACGCGCGCGCCTGGGTCAATACTTCGCTGATCGGCCGCGCGGTGAGCAACCTGTTCGTCAACGCGATCCAGCATTCGCCGCCGGGCACGTTGTTGCAGGCGACCGTGGCGCCGCAGGATGGGCACGTGGAAATCGCCGTGTCGAATCCCGGCGAACCGCTCGATCCGTTCGTGCGCGAGCATATTTTCGATCGCTTCTATCGCATTCAGGAGGCGCGTTCGAACAGCCACGAGAATCACGGGCTCGGTTTGTCGATCGTGAAGGCCGTGGCCGAAATGCATGGCGGCACGGTGTTCGTGCGTAGCGCGGGCGGCATCAACACGTTCGGGTTTTCCGTGGCCGTGGAGAGCGCCGGTGCGTTCGTGGTTCCGGCGGCCGGCATCGTGAATCAAGGGCGCGCGGGCGTGCCGTTGCACGTCTCGCCGTAACGCGCGTTCGCGCTATTCCGGGGTCGCCAAGACGGGGTCGCCTCGACCGGGTCGCCTAGACCGGGTCGTCGTCCGTGTTGGGATTGTCGTGCTCGATGCTGTGCTGATCGCGGCGCAACAAGTCCCAGCAACTGATGAAGAGCGCGGCAATCAACGGCCCGATCACGAAGCCGTTGATGCCGATCAGCGATATACCGCCGAGCGTGGAGATCAGCACGGCCCAGTCGGGCAGGCGCGTGTCCTTGCCGACCAGTACCGGACGCAACACGTTGTCGACAGTGCCGATCACCACCGCACCGAAGATCGCGAGACCGATGCCTTTCGCGAGCGCGCCGGTGGAAATGAAATAGACGGCGATAGGCGCCCACACGAGCGCCGCGCCCACCGCGGGCAGCAGCGAAAGCACCATCATCACGAAGCCCCACAGCAGCGCGCCCTGAATGCCGAGCACCCACAACGCGATGCCGCCGAGCGTGCCCTGCACGACCGCCACGGCTACGTTGCCTTTGACCGTTGCGCGAATCACCGTCGTGAACTTGCGGATCAAATGCAGCTTGTGCTGCTCATCGAGCGGAATGGCGTCGCGAATGAGGCGCGAGATTTCGCGGCCGTCGCGCACGAGAAAGAAAAACAGATACAGCATCACGCCGAAACTCACGAGGAATTGCAGGGTGTTCTGCCCGAACGAGAGTGCGCGCGTGGCGACGAACTGGCTGATCTGCGCGGCGCCCGCCGAAAGACGCTGCTGCAGCCCCGGCAGATCCATGAGGTCGTAGCGCGCGAGCAGGTTCTGGATCGACTGCGGCAACGCGTGCACGATCTGACTGAAATACGCGCCAATATCGAGCGTGCCGCCGCGCACCTGCGCATAGGCGGAGGCGATCTGCTGCACGAGCGTGCCCGTCACGAGCGTGAGCGGAAAGATCACGATGAGCAGACAGATCGTCAGCGTGATGAACGCGGCGAGATTGCGCCGCCGCCCGAGCTTCGCCACCAGCCGCCGTTGCACCGGCTGAAAGATCAGCGCGAGAATGGCGCCCCACAACACCGTGCTGAAGAACGGCGCGAGCACGAAGCACAGCGCGATCGACACCACGAATAGCAGAAGATAGAACGACGTCTGGTGAAGGTGTTTGTTGCCGTCCATGAGCGGAGACATTCCTCGTGAGGCGCGCACGCTGTGCATGCGGGGGCATGCGGGCGCATGCGTCGCCTCATGATACCGGCAAGGACGGAGCGACGATCAGCGCGCGCCGACGAGCCGCACGCGCGTGATTTCCGAGGGCGCGCCAAGACGCTTGGGCGGTCCCCAGTAACCGGTGCCACGGCTCGTATAGACCCACAGGCTGCCGAGTTTCGCGAGGCCCGCCGTGAACGGCTGCTGCAGGCGCACGAGGAAATTCCACGGGAAAATCTGGCCGCCGTGCGTGTGTCCGGAAAGCTGCAGCGTGAAGCCCGCGTCGGCGGCGGCGTGCGCGCTGCGCGGTTGATGCGCGAGCAGCACGCGTGTGCCGACATCGTCGGGGGCGCCCCGCAGCGCGCCTTCCGGGTCGCTGCGATGCGCGGGATCGAAATGGCCGCCCGTGAAGTCGGTGACGCCGGCCAGCACGAGGCGCGCGCCGTCGTGCTCGATCACCACGTGCTGGTTCATCAGCACGGTCAGGCCGATGCGTCGAAACTCCGCGATCCACGCGTCGGCGCCCGAGTAGTACTCGTGATTGCCCGTGACGAGATACACGCCGTACTGCGCGCTCAGTTCGCCGAGCGGTGCCGTGTGCGCGGAAAGATGCGCGACGCTGCCGTCCACGACATCGCCCGTGATCGCCACGACGTCGGCTTCGAGCTGGTTCACCGCGCGCACGATCGCTTCCACATAGCCGTGCTTGATCGTCGGCCCAACGTGGATGTCGCTCAGTTGCACGATCGTGAAGCCGTCGAGCGCGGCGGGCAGATTGCGTATCGGCACTTCGACGCTGCGCACCGGCGCGCGCCGCCGCGCGTTGAAGAACCCGAAGCCGCTGGAAACGAACGACAGCACGATCACGGCGGCGGCGCTATCCGTGCGCCAGATGTTGAGGTCGATGACGCCGGGCCACAGCGCGGCCACCGTCATCGCCGAGGCGAGCACGATGTCGCGCAGGATCGTGAGCATCAGCAGCGAGGAGAAGAAGCCCATTGCGAGCATGCCAATCCACGCGAGCCGGTCGCCGAGCGGTTGCCGTTCGAAGCGGCGCGCGAGCATGCCCGGCGGAATGAACAGCACGGAGAGCACGAGCCAGAGCACGGCGAGCCATTTGCCCGCGGCCGGCACGGGCAACTCGGGAATCAGGCGGAAGCCGACATAAACGTGCAGCAGCACGCCGATGGCGATGAAGCGGACCAGAAACGAAAGTCGGGGCATGGCGGCGCAAACGGAAGGAGTAGACGAGCGCGCGGGGCGCAAGGTGGCGCCGGCGTGCGGGGTCGACCGCGGTGTGCCGCTTCCGAAAAGGATCTCGAAAAAGCACGGCGCGGCGGACTGGGAATGCGATGCATTCTACCTACAAACGAGATAGCAGACTTCGTGCCGGATGGGATGGCGAGCCCATGTCGCGGCGCCGCATAGTGTTGCCGATGCGAACCACATCGCATACATCCATGCGTGTATGAAAGGGGCGTTCGAATCGTGCGACCCGATTGCTGCGTTGCCGCGATCGGGCGCGACGCCAGCGCAGGCGTCTCCCGCACAATCGGATTTTGCGATGCGGCGCGCGGTGCCGTCGCAGGCTATTAAACGTTCATTGAATCGGCTCGAAGCTTGGACTATGCTCGAAACAGGGCCCCGCAATTCGGGCGCTTTGAGGGAGACGGTCATGAAAATTACCAAGCCGCTTGCTCATGAACACCATGGTTTTCACGGTCGACACGTCGGGCACGAGGGCAGTCACGTCATGCTGCCGCTCGTCGTGCTTTCGGTTATGGCCATTGCCGTGTACGTCGCGGTCAAAGGCATCGACATGCTGGAGATCGGGCGCAGTGCGCTGTTCGACGTGACGATGGTGTTCGTCGCGCTCGGCATCGCGGGTTTCTTCGGCGCGGTGGGCGGCTGGCTGCGCTCCCGGACCAGCGACGACGCGCCCGAGGGCTTCTGCTTCATCGGCGCGTTGATCGGCGCGGTGGTGTTCTACATCGCCTTGCTGACCTGATGTTGCGTGACATGCCGCGTCGCGTCGCGGGGCTCGCATCGTCGGCTGATGCGAGCCGTTAGAAACGCGCTTGCGCGGGATGAATGAGCAAGATGCGCACGGGCTGCCGGGTCCGTGTCATGCGACACTGCGTGCTGTGATTCCTCGTTTTTTGCGCGTCTCGCGCAACAGCACGCGATGTTCGATCTCTTCGACGATACCCCTCAACCCGATGTCGACTGGTACCCCGACTGGCTCGCGCCGGAGGCGGCTGCCGCAACGCTCGCGCGCATCGTCGCCGAAGCCGGTTGGCGCCAGGAGCGCATTCGCACGCCCGGTGGCTGGGTGGATCAACCGCGCTTGACGGCGTGGCAGGGCGACCCCGGCGCGATCTATGTCTATTCGGGCATTCGCAATGAACCGCAGCCGTGGTCGAGTACCGTTGCCGAATTACGCGACGCCATTTCCGGCCTCTGCGGCGTGCGCTTCAACAGCGTGCTGCTCAATCGCTACCGCACCGGCACCGACAGCATGGGCTGGCACGCCGACCGCGAGCCTGAACTCGGCTCTGAACCGGTCATCGCTTCGCTGAGTCTCGGAGCCGAGCGCCGCTTCGATCTGCGCCACAACGCCACGGGCGTCGTGCGCGCGTTTCGCTTGATGAGCGGCAGTTTGCTGGTGATGAAAGGGCGAACACAAGCGGAGTGGCGGCATCGCGTGCCGAAAGCGCCGTCGGTCAATGGCGAGCGCGTGAATCTCACGTTTCGCGTGGTGACCGAGGGTTATCGAAAATAGCGCGTAATTCCCGGTGAGATAAGCGAAGTTGATCGATTGCTTGGTGCGCGGTCGATTTCGCTAAAATTGCGATAAGACTTTATGCGCATAAACGTCCGGCGCTGGAAACGTTTTCAGCTGGCCGCGCCGAGCCGCCGTTTTACGATCGCGACCAACCGGTCAAACTCCACACCGGCGGCCGCGATGGCCGCGGCGTCCGGATAATGCTCTCGCGCGATATCGGTGAGCACCTGTCCCGGCGGGGCTTCGACGAATACATGCGCGCCCGCTTCGATCATGACCGTGAGCGCGTCGAACCAGCGCACCGTGTAGCGCATGTTGGTGGCGAGGTCGGCGCGAATGGCGTCGCCGCTATGGAGCGGGCGGCCACCGCGATTGTCGACATAGACGCCGCGCGGGGCGCGAAATGGAATCTCGCGCGCAAATTCGACGAGGGCATCGGCGGCTTCGGCGAGCAGTTCGCAATGCGAAGGAACCGATACGGCGAGCCGCTGCGCCTTGCGCGCCCCGGCGGCCAGCACGCGCGCGGCGAAGCCGTCGAGCGCGGCATTCGCACCCGCCACGACGATCTGGCGCGGCGCATTGACGTTGGCGACATAGACCGCGCCGCCGCCCTCGCGCGCATGAACGGCAATGAGCGTTTCGATCTGCGTTTCGCTCAACCCCGATACCGCGCTGAGACCGTATCCCGAAGGCCACGCGTGTTCCATCAACTCGGCGCGTTTTCGCACCATGCGCAAGGCGTCGGCAAAGGCAAGTGATTCGCAACTAACCGCCGCAGCGTAGGCGCCCACGGAAAGGCCCGCGCTGAATTCAGGCTCGAGCCCTTCGCGGGCGAGGGCGCGCGCGAGCGCCACGCCCGCGACTGTCAGACCGATTTGTACGGCAACCGTCGATTGCAGCGCCTCGGCGGTGTCGAGCGTGAGCACGTCCACACCGAGCACGGCCGACGCCTCGTCGAGCGTCGCCCGCACCGCGTCGTGCTGCGGCAATCGATGCAAAAATCCGGCGCTTTGCGCGCCCTGGCCGGGAAAGAGCAGGGCGAGCGTCATGATGGGCGCCACGGATCGGCAAGCAGTTGCGCGCCGCGATTCGCGCGCACGAGGACGCGCGGCTTGGCCGCCGCGAGTTCGGCCAGCGCGACGCCGCCCGCGGGCGTTTCGAGTTGCGCGTCCACGCGTGTATTCGCGCGGCTGGCGGCCTGCTCCAGCGCGCGCGAAAGTGCCTCGACCGTCAGGCGATCCAGCCGATGCGGTGCGCGAATCAGCACATCGAGGTCACTCGCCGCGCCCACGGTGGCGGCGCCCGTGGCAAGCTCGAATCCCGCGCTGCCCGTGGGTCCCCACATGAAATCGCGAAGCGGCGAGCCGGGCGTCTCGCGCAACGTTGCCAGCGCGATCCACGCTGGCAACGTTGCGCGTGCGGATAGCGGCTCGCGATCCAGCAATTGCTCGGGACGCAAAATTGCTTCGACATCCTGACTATCAATCCACGTGCCGAAACGCTGTGCGCGCGTGAACCCACGCACGCCCACGGCAAGAAACCCCGCCGCCGCCTGCGCGCGCCGCACGACCACCCACGGCGCGTGTGTCATCGCCTCGGCTACCCAATCCGGCGCGTCGCTTGCCTGCGAAAGACGCGTCACGCGCAGCAGGTCGTGCGCGCGCCAGCGCGTGTCGTCCGCGCGCGGTGCATCGGCGGCGAACGGCGGCGCGGCGCAGGGTTGCATCAGCTGGCGTCCCACTGTTGTGCGAGGCGCTTGCGCACCTCGATCGACGCCGCCCGCGTGCGTTGCGCCGACTCGCCTTGCAGCCGGTGCGCCATGCCGCTCTTGTCGTCGCGCGCTTCGCGCACCTTCCGCGCGATCACGTCGCGCACGCGCGCGATATCGGCATCGCTGGGCGCATCGGCGTTCACGCCTTCGATCAGTTCGTCGAGCAGCCCGAGCTTCGCGAACGACGCCATCGAATACGACATCGGCACGATCTTTTCGCCGAGCGCGTCGAGGTCTTCCACGCTGCGCCGCGTGACACGCGCGGCCGCTTCCTTGCCCATCGCGTGGACCATCGTGCCGGGTGCGTCGAGCGCGACGATGCGATTGGCCTGATAGCCGTGCGCGAGGAATGCGCCCGACATCGCCGGACCGACGATCAGCGCGACCACGGGATGCCCGGCCAGCCGCGCGCTCGCGTACGCATCCACGGCTGCGGCGCACGCGAGATGAATGCCGAGCATTTCCTCGCGATAGCCGTACGCCTGGCTCTTCACGTCGACGATCGCCACGATCGGGCGGCGCGTGCCGCTGGCCGTATCTTCGGCGATGGCGTCGCGCACGGCTTGCGCGAGACGCCAGCCTTGTTCGAGGCCCACGACGTTGTCGCGCGCACGCGGGAAGCGATTCTCGGCGTCGGGCGCGACGGTGATGAAACGCGCGCTTTCGCCGTGCGCGCCATCGAGCGGCGCATCGGCGAACTGCACGCAGGTGCCTGCCGCGTGCTGGCCCGCGAGTGCGCGCAGCCACGTCGCGCCACGGCTTGTCGCGAGGTTCGTCTTGTCGTTCATGCGAGTTCTCCGCGAATGTCGAGGGGCGTGGCCGCGAAAATCGCGCGCATCGTGTCGGGCGTCACGCTGGCGGGATCGACCTGCGCGAGCTTCGCGAGCGTGGCCGCCACGGCCTGTGAGCGAGGTTCGGCGGGCACGCCTTGCGCGAACGCCGCGCGCACGGCGGCGCGCACGTCATCCACGGCATCGTCCACGAGCGCATCGGCGAAACCCGTGCGCGCGCGTTGCTCGCCGCCGATCAACTGCCACACGTGGCGGCGATCGCTCGCGTCGAGTTCTTCGATGCCCGCTTCCTGTTCGATCACCTCGGGCCCGTTCATGCCGAGGCGGCCCTGCTTCGTCATCACGAGATACGAGCACAGCGCGGCCGCGAGCGACATGCCGCCGAAGCAGCCCACCATGCCCGCGATCACGCCCACCACGGGCACGTGACGGCGCAGCGCGACGATCGCCGACTGGATTTCGGCGATCACGGCGAGGCCGAGATTCGCTTCCTGCAGGCGCACGCCGCCGGTTTCGAACAGGATGACGGGGCGCACGAGCTTGCCGCGCTCGCAGTCGGCCAACGCGAGTTCGAGCGCCGCGGCGATCTTGCTGCCCGACACTTCGCCAATGCTGCCGCCCTGGAACGCCGACTCGATCGCGGCCACCACGGCCGGTTCGCCGTCGATGGTGCCGCGTGCGATCACCGCGCCGTCGTCGGCCTGGCACACGATGCCCTGCAACGGCAGCCACGGCGATTCGAGCCGGTCGAACGGCCCGAGCAGTTCGCGGAACGTGCCCGCGTCGAGCACGGCGGCGGCGCGCTCGCGCGCGGTCAGTTCGATGAAACTTTCGCGCAGCAACGTGGGCGTGCTCATGAGCGGCCTCCTTGCGCGTTGTCTTGCGCGGCTTCCACGGCTTCGGCGAGCCGCAGCGCGACCACGCCCGGCGTCGCGCCGAAGTCATTGATCTCGATGAGCGCCGCGCCGTCGTAGCGCGTGAAGAAGCGGTCGAGCACGCTCTTCCAGATATGGCTGTAGCCGTCCACGCTCGTATGCACGACCACGTGCGCCTGCATGCCGGTCGCGGGCTGCAGCAGCACTTCCAGATCGCCCGAACCGACCACGCCCACGTGCGCGCGCGTCGTCACGGCGCGCTGCGCCGGATAGTCGAAATTCAGTTGTTCCATGAAACCGTCCTTCCGCCGATGCGGTGCTGAATCAGGGTGTCGATGAAGAGCGTCGCGGCGAGCAGATCGGCCGCGCCGCCCGGCGATGCGTTGAGTTCGAGCAATGCGCGTTCGAGCGCGTCGAATGCCGCGCGGCCGGCTTGCGTGGCGATGCCGCCCGCGTCGAGCACGCGTTGCGCGCCCTGTTGCGCGGCGGCGCGGCCCGCGAGTCCCGCGCGATGCAGCACGCAGGTGTCGTCGAGCGAGGCCATGATCGCGAGCAGCGTGTTCACGCGGGCGTGCGCCTCGCCGCTGCCGTGCGCGCGTGCCGCGTAGAGTGCGGGCAAGCCCACGCGCAGCGCGTGCGGAAAGCCGTCCTGCGCTTCGCGCCGCGCGCCGCCCACGTGGTAGCGCTCGCGCACGCGTTCACCGTTGCTCGAAAGCGGTTGCGCGAGCAGATCGTCGTAACGCGCGATCTGCGCGGCCGTTTCGCAGATGCGCGCCGCGTGCGCGTAGCCGCTGTCGCCGGGCGCGGGCGTGTGCGAAATGGTTGCGCCCGCAACCAGCAAGCCAACAATCCAGATCGCGCCGCGATGCGCGTTGCTGCCTTGCGTCGCGCGCATCATCGCGGCTTCGCCGGAGCGGCCGATACGCGCGAGATCGGTGCGCAACGCCGTGCCCGGCAGCGCGCCCCGCGAGGCGCGCGCGAGCGCTTCGAACGTGGGTTCGAGCGCGTGCGCCGAACGCAGCATGGTCGCCAGATCGAGATCGACATGCGCGCCGCTGCCGCGCGCATCCACGAGCGCGGGCTTCGGCGTGAGACGCGCTTCGTCGATCAGCGCGTCGCGCGCGAAACGGGCGAGCCGTGCCGCCTCGTTCGAGCGCGGCGGCGGGAAGATCGACGCCGCGCCTTCGGCATGCGTGGCGAGTGCGTCCAGGGAAGCGAGCGTGCGCATCGCGCTCACCAGCTGCGAAAACGCGCGGGCGGCGTGTAGAGGCCGCCCGACCATGTCACGAGATCGTCGATACTGCGCGCCGCGAGCAAGGAGCGCTTGGCGTCGCCACGGCGAATGCCGAGATCTTCGGGGTACTGAACGATGCCTTTGCGGCGCAGTTCGCCGGTTTTCTCCGCCTGCGCCCGCAAGCCGATAGGCGTCACGCCCGCCACGGCTGCGAGCGCCGCGCGCCGTTCGTCGATGCCTTCCGCGCGATGCAGGTGCGCGATGCCTTCCTCGGTCACCACGTGGCTCACGTCGTCGCCGTAAATCATCACGGGTGCGATGGGCATGCCGCTCTTGCGGCCCACGGCAATGGCGTCGAGTTCGTCGACGAACGTCGGTTCGCCGCCTTTCTTCCACGTTTCCGCGAGCTGCACGACGAGCTTGTGGCCGCGCGAAACCGGGCCGGTGTCCTTCAGCAACTTGAGCCACGCTTCGCTCGCGTGACGCCGGCCGCGCGGATCGTGGCCCATGTTGGGCGCGCCGCCGAAGCCCGCGAGACGCCCGCGCGTGACGGTGGACGAATTCGCGTCCGCGTCGATCTGCAAGGTCGAGCCGATGAAGAGATCGACGCCGTATTGGCCCGCAAGCTGGCACAGCACGCGGTTCGAGCGCAGGCTGCCGTCGCTGCCGGTGAAGAACACGTCGGGGCGCGCGGCGATATACGCCTCCATGCCCACTTCGCTGCCGAAGCAATGCACGCTGTCGACCCAGCCCGACTCGATGGCGGGAATCAGCGTGGGATGCGGATTGAGCGTCCAGTTGCGGCAAATCTTGCCCTTGAGGCCGAGCGATTCGCCGTATGTGGGCAGCAGCAGCTCGATCGCGGCCGTGTCGAAACCAATGCCGTGATTGAGCGACGAAATGCCATACGGCGCGTAGATGCCCTTGATGACCATCATCGCGGTGAGCACCTGCAAGTCGCCGATATGCCGCGGGTCGCGCGTGAACAGCGGCTCCACGGCGAAGGGGCGGTCGGCCTGCACGACCACGTCGACCCACGAGCCGGGAATGTCCACGCGCGGCAGTTCATCGACAATTTCGTTGACCTGAACGATGACGATGCCCTGGCTGAACGCGGCGGCTTCGGCGATCGTCGGCGTGTCTTCCGTATTCGGGCCGGTGTAGAGGTTGCCGTGGCGGTCCGCTTTCTCCGCGCACAGTAGCGCGACTTGCGGAATCAGGTCGACGAACATACGGGCGTAAAGCTCGACGTAGGTGTGAATCGCGCCCACTTCGAGCTGGCCGTCTTCGAGCAGCTGCGCCACGCGCAGGCTTTGCGGCCCGGCAAACGCGAAATCCACGCGATGCGCGATGCCGCGCTCGAACAGCGTGAGATGTTCAGGACGACTGATGCTCGAAATCAGCAGATGCACGTTGTTGACTTTCGCTGGGTCGGCCTTCGCGAGCGAGCGCGAGAGAAAGTCGGCCTGCTTCTGGTTGTCGCCTTCGAGCGCCACGCGGTCGCCGGGGCGGATCAACAATTCGAGTGCGTCGGTCATGCGCGCGGCGGGCAGTACGCCGTCTTCGAGCCAGTCCGCAATGGCGGCAAGGCGGCGCGCTTTCTCGTCGCGGCGTGTGGTCCACGAGCGCGGCACGCTCGGCGTATCAGCTTGAGGCTTCATCGGCGGTTCGACTCCGTGAGCGGGTGGACGCGGCGCGCGCGGCTTTGGGCCGCGCGGTGGGCGCGGGCTGCGCCGCCGCTTGGGTCACTTTGGCGGGCGCGGCGGACAACGCGGCGCGCTCGGTCAGGAAACGGTAGATCAGCTCGCCCGTACCGAGCAGATGCGCGGCCACGAGCGCTTGCGCGGCGGGCACGTCGCCACGCTTCACGGCCGCGATGATCTCGGCGTGTTCGGAATCCGACTCGCCCTTGTACTCGGGAAAGCCGAACTTCAGGCGCAGATAACGCTCGCCGCGCCGGTGCAGCGCGGTGAGCATCTCCATCAATTGCGGACGATTGGCGGGGCCGTAGAGGCTCATGTGAAACGCCTCGTTGCGCGCCACGTAGAGCGACGGGTCGCGCTCGCGCTTCGCCGCCGCCGCGAGCGCGCTCGCTTCGCGCAGGGACGCGCTGGTGTGATGCGGCACGGCGAGGCCGAGCGCGAGGCTCTCCAGCGCCGAGCGGATTTCGTAGATTTCGCGCGCCTCGTCGGCGGACAGCGACGCGACGCTCGCGCCCTTGTTCACCTCGATCTTCGCCCAGCCCTCGCTCGCGAGCTGGCGCAGCGCCTCGCGTACGGGAATTGCGCTCACCGAAAAATGCCGCGCGATCGCGTCCTGGCGCAGCGGCGAATCCGGCGCGAGCTTGCCCTCGACGATGGCGGCGCGCAAGGCGTCGGCGATCATGCGAGACGTGCTGGTGCGCGGCGCGGCAGCGGCGGGCAGGCCCGGCGCCGCGCTGTCGTCCAGGGGAAAACCATTCGTTGCGTCGCTCATAAGATCAAATATTATATATAAAACGAACGCGGCGGAAGCCTCCAAAACCCGCGGCGCGCGCAACACGCCGTATCGGCAGACGAAAGAAAGCAACGCTGACAGCAAGCATAGGGAGTTTCGATGACGGCCGGCGTCAGACCGGCCGCATCCGCAGTGGCGTATCCACGCATCGCGAGCGCGACCGCGCAGGCGCGAGCCAGCCAAGGAGAGAGACGCATCATGAATTCGATCACCGAGCCCGCGCGGCGTGCTCAACGCAAGACACCGCTCAACCGGTCGCAAATTGCCGGTTTCTGGGGCGCGTGGGCGGGCTGGACGCTCGACGGCATGGATTCGTTCATCTATGCGCTCGTGCTCACGCCCGCGCTCACGGAACTGCTGCCGCGCTCGGGTTATCCGGCAACGGCCGCGAATGTCGGGCTCGCGGGCTCGCTTCTGTTCGCGCTATTTCTGGTCGGCTGGGGGCTGTCGTTCATCTGGGGCCCGCTCGCCGACCGCTTCGGCCGCACGCGCGTGCTGGCGGGCACGATCTTCATGTTTGCGATTTTCACGGGGCTGTCGGCCACGGCGCAAAGCGTGTGGGCGCTCGGCATCTATCGCTTCCTCGCGGGCGTGGGCATTGGCGGCGAGTGGGCGCTCGCGGGCACCTACGTGGCCGAGTCGTGGCCCGAGGATCGCCGCAAGATGGGCGCGGGGTATCTGCAGACCGGTTATTACGCGGGCTTTTTCATTGCCGCGGCGCTCAACTACACGGTGGGCGTGCACTTCGGCTGGCGCGCCATGTTCCTCACGGGCGCGCTGCCCGTGGTCGTGGCGATACTCGTGCTCACGCGCGTGCAGGAGCCGGAAAAGTGGCAGAAGTCGGAGGCGAGCCACGTGCATCGCAGCCGGCCGCTGCGGGAGATTTTCGGCGACGTGTACCGCGTGCGCACCGTGGTTGCCTGCGCGCTTCTGACGATCGCGATCATCGGCTTGTGGGCGGGCGCGGTGTACGAACCTTCCGCCGTGATCCAACTGGCGACGAAGGCGGGCGCGAGCAAGGCCGAGGCGATCCGCACGGCGTCGATCGCCACCGGCATTCTCTCCATCGGCACCATACTCGGCTGTCTCGCGTTGCCGCCCATGGCCGAGCGCATCGGCCGCAAGTGGACGCTCGCCATTTACTTCGCGGGCATGGCCGTGACGATCGCAGCGAGTTTCGGCTGGGCGTATTACCTTGAGAACGGGCTCGTGCCGTTCATCGCGCTGCTGTTCGTGCTGGGCTTCTTCGGCGGTAACTTCGCGCTATTCAGCCTGTGGTTGCCCGAGCAGTTCGAAACGCGCGTGCGCGCCACGGCGTTCGCGTTCTGCACCTCGTTCGGCCGCTTCGTGGGCGCGGGCGTGAACTTCCTGCTGGGCGCGGCGGTGCTGCATATGCACACGCTGGGCGTGCCGGTCGCGCTCACCGCGATCGCGTTCGTGCTAGGACTCCTGATCATTCCGTTTGCGCCGGAAACGAAGGGCGAAACCTTGCCGACCTGACGGTTTAACGGGGTTTATCGCCGCAACTTGACGAGCCTCGGCGGGAGCAGGCGCCAGCCGAGATTCACGCCCAGGCTCGCCGTCACGATCAGCGCCATGCCCGCGAGTTGCGGCGCGCTCAGCGCGCGGTGATAGACGAGCGCGTCGACGGCAATGGCCGTGAGCGGATACACGAACAGCAGCACGGCGATCACGGGCGTGGTGAGCTTGGGCAGCGCGCCATAGATCAGCACATACGACAAACCTGTGTGCAGCACGCCCATGCCGACGAGCCAGCCCCATTGCGTGGGCGAAATATGCGCGAGTTCGAGCGGCGCGAAAAACGGTGCGATGATCGGCAGACACACGGTGCCCACCACGCACTGCATGAGCGTGAGCAGATGCGGGCGAAAGCCGCCCAGACTCTTGGCGATGAGCGTGACGCTCGCATACAGCACGGAGCCGATCAGCGCCTCGATCAGGCCGATCAGATAGCGCGGATGATCGGCCATGTGATCTTCGGCGAGCACACCCGAGGCGAGCACGAGCCCGACGAACGCAATCGCGATCCAGCCGAGCCGGTCCGCGCCCAGCCGCTCATGAAAGAGCGCCGCGCCGATCAGCACGACCCAGAACGGCTGCACATGAAACACGACGGTTGCCACGGCGATGCTCGTGCGATGGATCGCGTCGAAAAATCCCACCCATTGCGTGACCATCAGCACGCCCGAGACGAGCGCGAGGGTTAGCGTGCGGCGCGTGAATTGCCGTGGCGAGAGCCAACCTTTATAGGCGCAATACGCGGCGAGCGCGAGCATGCCGAACAGGCAGCGGAAGAAGACGAGCGTGAGCGCGCCGAGGCGCGCTTCTTCGACGAACACGCCGAGCGTGCCCATCAACAGGCCGCCGCTCGCGAGCATGAGCACGCCTTGCTGGCGGTTGCCGTGGATTTCGGATTGCATGGCGGTCACGCGAAAAATCGAAAGCAGGTTGAAAACGCTTTCAGTATTCGGGAGTTGCGAGCCATCGGCAAACGAATTAAATTGAACAATTCCATCAACTGCGCTTATGAATCATGAACCCCGAGTTCGATATCGATCTGCTGCGAACGTTCGCGGCCGTGGCCGACGCGGGCAGCTTCACCAGGGGCGCGGTGGCCGTGCATCGCTCGCAGGCGGCGGTGAGCATGCAGATCAAGCGGCTCGAACAGATGCTCGGCACGACGCTGTTCACGCGCGACACCCGCAATCTCGCGCTCACGCGGCCGGGCAATACGCTGCTCGAATACGCGCGGCGCGCGCTCGATCTGCAGGAAGAGGCGTGGGCGGCGATGGTGCGGCCCGAGGTGACGGGTCGCGTGGTGCTCGGCGCGCCCGACGACTACATGGCGTCATTGTTGTCGCCGGTGTTGCGGCGCTTTTCGACGCTGTATCCGCACGTGGAAATCGAAATCGTCTGCGCGCAGAGCGTGGCGCTCGGGCCCATGCTCGCCGACAACAAGATCGACATTGCCTTCGTCACGCGCGACCGCAAGCTGCGCGGCGAATTCGTGCGCGCCGAGGAAATGGTGTGGGTCGGCTCGGCCACGGACCCGGCGCCGCTCGCCATGTCGCCGTTGCCGGTGGGGCTTTACGAGCACGGCAGCGTGGCGCGCGCGCATACGGTCGCGGCGCTCGACGCGGCGCGAATTCGCTATCGCGCGGCGTATAGCAGCGCGAGTTTGATGGGGCTGATGGCCACGGTGGAGGCGGGCATCGCCGTGGTCGCGCTCACGCGCTGCAGCGTGCCGCCGCGCTTCGCGCTACTGGGCGAGGCGCATGGCCTGCCGAAGATCGAACCGCTCGATATTGTCGTGGCGCGCAGCCTGAAGTCGAATCGCCCGACCTGCGACTATCTCGCGCAGCAAATGGTGCAAGACCTCTCGCTGCCGCGCCAGCGCGCCTAGCGAGCGCCTAGAACGTGACGTTGGTGCGCACGCCGATCACGAAGGTATTGCGCAGCGGCGCGGCGGGATTCTGCGGATTCTGGCCGCCACCCGCGTTGAAGGTGTATTGCGCGTCGGCTTGCAGCAGCCACCATGGCGCGACCTGATACTGATACGTGGCTTCGAGCGTGGTCTCCTGCGTGCGAATGCCGTAAGGACCGCCAAGCATGTTCAGATGGTCGAGATCGAGGTCGTGCGCGGCGTTGCCGACCTTGATATAAGTGGCCGCGAGACCGACGCTGTCGTTGTCGCGCCCCTTGAACGGCGCCTTCATCACCACGCCCAGATTGGCCGCGAAATTCACGAGACTGCGGTCGCCGGGCGCGCCCATCACGCGCGCGAACACGCCCACGCTGCGCGCTTCTTCCGGATTCGGGCGCCACACGGTTTGATCCGCGACCGCGTAAAGGCTGTAGTTGCCGCCGTGCGTGGCGGGCACGCCGGTGGAGGCGGGACTCGCGAGCGACACGCCGTGAGTGTCGAAGCGCTGGTCATTGAAGCGGTTGCTGTTGTACCAGAAGCCGAGCTTGTAGGTGCCGGGCAAACCGTGCGCGCTGGCGTGGCCTTCCGTATCGGGCGCATTGATCGCATATTGCAGTTCGCCGATCACGAACGCGCCATTGTGCAAATTGAAGTTCGTACCGCTAACGTTTTGCGGATCGTTGCCGAGCGGATCGCCGTCGTACACGCCGAGCAGGCCCGTGAGCGACTCGGTGATCTGCCCGCGCACGCGCACGCCGAGGCTCGCGAACGGATATGCCGGTCCGCCCGAAGGCAGATCGTAGGTCGGCACCGCGGGCCAGCCGAACATCGTGTTGACGAACAGCGCGCCATACTGGCTCAGCAGGAATTCGGTGTCGGCGCTTTGCTGGCCGATCTTCACGTCGAGGCGCTTGTCGAACAACGACTGCTGATACCACAGCTCCCAGAGCCGCGTGGCGTCGGGTGCCTCGATGCCGCTCGCCGTGTTCAGCGTGCCGAGATGCGTCGTGCTGACGCTCGCGCCGTGAATCTGCAAGGCGCTCACGTTGAACAGGCCGCCGGGAATGTGCAGCGCCTTGCTCGTGTCGAGTTGCAGCGTGGCGAGCGTCAGGCCGTCGTAATCGCCGCCGCGCGCCAGTCCGCCGCGCAGGTTCGCGAGATACTCGCTCGTCTCGGTGAGCGCGAAACTTACGCCGTATTGCGCGAGCCACGGCCGCACGCCGCCCATGTCGCCAAGTAGCGTGGGGCGCGTCCAGAGGCTCGCCGGTGCGTCGTCGGCGGGCTTTTCGGCGGTGACGTCGGCGGCGGTGTCGGCGGCCGTTTCGGGCGCGGCGGCGTCGCCTTGCGCGTAAGCCGCGCCATAGGCGAACGTCGCACACGCCGCGAGCGAGGCGAGGCGGATTGAACGGTTCGTATTCATCGTATTGCGGGTCTTTTTTCTAACGGCGCCGGTGTTCGCAAGCCATTGAATATCCGTCGTTTTGCGGACGGCGCAATCGTACTGATCGCGCTCCGCCGAGTCAATCGATGCGCGACGTTTTTCCAACGCCGGGACAATGCGCCGGCACGGCGTGGATTACGATTGTCTGTCGATTATCGGCGGCCTTTTTTGCGTGCCGATGAAGTCGCCATCATTAGCTTATGATTCGGGCGCGAACCTCGATTCGCCCATATTTCGATTAAAGCGTCATGACCCAAACTCATTCCGACCACGCCCTCGACCTCGACGCGTATTTTCAGCGCATCGGCTATCACGGACCGCGCGCCGCGACGCTCGACGTGCTGCGCGAACTGCATCGCTTGCATCCGCTTGCGATTCCTTTCGAAAATCTCGACCCGCTCGCGGGCCGGCGCGTATCGGTCAAATTGCCCGATATCGTCGAGAAACTCGTGGCGCAGCGGCGCGGCGGCTATTGCTTCGAGCACAACACGCTGTTCGCGCACGCGCTCATGCAACTCGGCTTCGACGTGACGCCGCTTGCCGCGCGCGTGCTGTTCGGTCAGGCGCCCGGCGCGAGCACGCCGCGCACGCACATGCTGCTGCGTGTGGCCGTGGCGGGCGATACATGGCTCGTGGACGTGGGCTTCGGCGGCGCGACTTTGTGCGCGCCGCTCGCGCTTTCGACCGGGGCGCCGCAGCCAACGCCGCACGAACTCGCGCGCGTGCTGGCCTTGTCGGCGCAAGAGCACAAGCTCGAACTATTCGATGGCGAGAAGTGGTTCGACGTGTATCGGTTCGAAGCCACGCCCGCCGAATGGTGCGATTACGAAGTCGCGAACTGGTACACCTCGGCGTCGCCGGAATCGTTCTTCACGTTCAGCCTGATCGCCTGTGTCGTGCGCGAAAGCGGCCGCGCGATCCTGTTCAACGAGCGCTTCACGGAGCGCGATCTGCAAGGCCGGGTGACGGAAGAACGCACGCTCGCGAACGGCGCGGAACTCGCGCAATGCCTGCGCGAGCGCTTCGGCATCGACACGTCGCCGCTCGACGCTGGCGCGCTATTTGCACGCATGATGTCGCACGCCGCGAAGCCATAACGCGCATCGGGCACGAGCGAGACGTCGGGCAGGCGAGCGACGGAGCAGATGGCTACCGCCTGCGGCGCGCTGGGAGGGCACCATGAAGACTGCGTTGCGCACGAAGCTGTTCGTGGAGATCGCGATCTCGTTCGCGGTGATGGGCGCGCTGCTGTTCGGCGCGGCAGGCACGCTGGCGTGGACGAATGCGTGGCTCTGGCTGCTCGAATGGAGCGCGTGCGCCGTGTGGCTCGGCCTGTGGCTCGCGCGCGAAAATCCCGCTCTGCTCGCCGAACGCCTCAAGCCGATCGCGCAACGCGAGCAACAGGCGTGGGATCGCGTATTTCTCGCGTGCGTGGCGTTCGCGTGGTGCGCGTGGCTGTGCCTCATGGGGCTCGACGCGGTGCGTCTGCGCGGCTCGCACATGCCGGTGTGGCTGAGCGTGATTGGCGCGGCCATGGTGTTCGTCGACATCTACGCCACGCGCGGCGTGTTTGCGGCGAACGCTTATGCGGCGCCGGTGGTGAAGATCCAGCACGAGCGCGGCCACACTGTCGTCGACACCGGGCCGTACGCTTACGTGCGCCATCCCATGTACGGCTACGCGCTGCTGCTGTTGCTCGGCACGCCGCTCATGCTCGGCTCGTGGTGGGGCGTGGCCTGTGTGCCGCCGATGGTGCTCGCCCTTGCGTGGCGCGCGGTGCGCGAGGAACGCGCGCTGGCGGAAAACTTGCCCGGCTACCGCGCGTATAGCGAGCGCGTGCGCTATCGCTTCGTGCCGGGCGTCTGGTAGCGCGGTAGCGCGGCTTACGAAGCGGCGTGGGTCGTGAGCGCGTCGCCGTAACGTCGATACAGCCAGGCGAGCGCCGTGGTCGTGAGGAGCGCGAACACGATATTGCCGATGCTCTGGCCGACCGCGAGCGCGGCGATCCACGCGGGCGTTTGCACGACGCCCGGCGATGCGCCCGCGATGCCCAGGCCGATCAGCAGAATCATCTCGGCCAGCACGACGGGCAGCGCGGCCACGAACACAACGCCGAACAAATTCCAGAAGTGCCCGCGGCTGTCGCGCCACGCGGCGCCGAACGCGATCGGGCCGCCCGTCGCGATCGACGGAAACAGCAGCGAGAGCCGTACGGCCACGAAAATCCAGATCACCGAGATCAGGATGCCGAGGAACGCTGCGCCGCCTTGATATTGCGGGCGCAGGATCAACCACAGCGCGAGCGCCACGGCCGCGAGCGCGGCCACCATCATGACCCCGACGGCGAACAAACGTAGCAGCGGCTTCGCGCCCGCGGGCAGGAGCGGCTTCGTGCGTTCGCCGAGCAGTACGAAGCGCGAGACCTTGAGCGTGAACCAGAGGTAGATCAGCGCATTGACGATGGAAGCGAGATTGCCGAGCAGCACGAGGCCGCCCGAGCGTGTGACGCCTTCGTCCGGCACCGGCCGCCCCGCGAGCGCGAACCCGCCGAGCGCCGCATAGGCGAAGAAGGTGCCGAGCATGAGCAGCGGCATGCTGGCGGCGGCTTGTGCCGCGCTCGCCCACGCGCGTTTCACGCATTCCATGAAGGTCATCGGTTGCATGTCGGTTTCGCTGTAGTTGACAGACGGCCTACAGTCTAGCGTGCCGCGGCGAATCCGAATACGAGCGGGTGCGCAGGCTCGCGCGGCGCGCCGCTAGTGCACGGCGAACAGCGTGAGGTTCATGAAGACCTTGAACACGAAGCCGAGCGACACGGCCGCGCCCACGCCGCCGCACCAGAGCAGCACGAACCAGAGCCAGCCGGGCAGTTTGCGCGGCATGCGTTCGCGCCGCGCTTCAGTGGTAGTGATGGGTGTCGCCATGACGCACCTTGCCTCGAAAGACCCAGTATCCGAGCGCCGTGTACGCGAGGATGACGGGCAGAATGAACGCTGCGCCGATCAGCGTGAAGGTCTGGCTTTCGCGCGGCGCGGCCGCTTCCCAGAGCGTGAGGCTTTGCGGAATCGCATAGGGCCACAGGCTCACGAGCAGGCCGACGAAGCCGAGCAGCACGAGCGCGAGCGCGGCCACGAACGGCGACTTGTGATGGCGCGCGACCACGGCCCAGCGCATCCACGCGGCGCACGCGACCACCAGCAGCGGCACGGGCGCGAGCCGCCAGAACAGGCCCGAGTGGAACCAGCGGTCGGCGATGGCGGGGTCCTGCATCGGCGTCCAGATGCTCACGAGCGCGATGAAGCCGAGCAGCATGACCGTGAGCGGCCACACGAGCCGGTGCAGGCGGCGTTGCAGATCGCCTTCCGTTTTCGCCACGAGCCAGCAGCTGCCGAGCAGCGCATAGGTGGCCACGAGGCCGAAGCCCGAAAGCAGGCTGAACGGCGTGAGCCAGCCGAAGGCGTCGCCGGCGAAGCGGCCGTCGTCGACGGGAATGCCTTGCAGGAACGCGCCCAGCGCGATGCCCTGGAAGAACGCCGCGCCCGTCGAGCCGCCGATGAAGGCGAGATCCCACAGATGCTTCGTGCGGTTGGCCTTGGCGCGAATCTCGAACGAAACGCCGCGGAAGATCAGGCACGCGAGCATGAACACGAGCGGCAGATAGAGCGCCGAGAGCACGGTGGAATAGACCACCGGGAACACGGCGAACAGGGCCGCGCCGCCGAGCACGAGCCATGTTTCGTTGCCGTCCCAGACCGGCGCGACCGTGTTCATCATGAGGTCGCGTTCGGACTCGTCGGGGAAGAACGGAAACACGATGCCGATGCCGAGATCGAAGCCGTCGAGCACCACGTAGAGAAGAACGCCGAGCGCGATGATCGCGGCCCAGATAACGGTGACGTCCATGCTTGTCTTGCCTCTTTGCGGAAGATGTTGGCGTGCGGGATCAGGCGTCGATCAGCTGATCGGCGGCGGACATCGGGCGGCGCGCGGTCTGGTTCGCCTCGAGCGCGGCGTGCGGCGTATGAGCCGGTTCGGGCGGCGTCGCGGCGGGCGTGCTCGTGGGCAGCGGCGGACCCTCGCGCAGCAGCTTGAGCAGGTAGTAGATGCCGGTGCCGAACACGAGGAAGTACACGACCACGAACGCCATCAGCGAAATGCCCACTTGCTGCGCGGTGAGCGGCGACACCGCTTGCGAGGTGCGCATCACGCCGTAGACGACCCACGGCTGGCGGCCCGCTTCGGTGGTGATCCAGCCCGCGAGCAACGTGACGAAACCGGTCGGACCCATGGCGAGCGCGAAGCGCTGGAACCGGCGCGATTCGTAGAGCGTGCCGCGCCTGCGCAACACCCAGCCGGCCACGCCGAGCACGATCATCAGGATGCCTAAGCCCACCATCACGCGGAAGCTCCAGAACAGCAGCGGCGAATACGGGCGTTCGTCGGCGGGGAACGATTTGAGGCCGCGAATTTCGCCGTCCCAGCTATGCGTGAGGATCAGGCTGCCGAGATGCGGCACCTTGAGCGCGTAGCGCGTGGTTTCCGCCTTCATGTCGGGCAGGCCGAACAGATTGAGCGCGGTGCCGCCTTGCTCGGTGTCCCAGATGCCTTCGATCGCGGCGATCTTCGCGGGCTGATATTCGCGCGTGTTCAGGCCGTGCGCGTCGCCCACGAAAGCCTGCACGGGGGCAAGCACGAGCAGCAGGCCGAGCGCCATCGAAAACATCTTCTTGATGGCCGGATCGCGGCGGCCCTTGAGCAGGTGCCATGCGCCCGTCGCGGCCACCACGAGCGCGGCGACGATGAAAGCGGCGATCGCCATGTGCGCGAGCCGGTACGGAAACGACGGGTTGAAGATGATCTTGAACCAGTCGGTGGGCACGACGTGGCCGTTCTCGATCGCGAAGCCTTGCGGCGTTTGCATCCAGCTATTCGAAGCGAGAATCCAGAACGTGGAGATGAGCGTGCCGATGGCCACCATCAGCGTCGCGCCGAAATGGGCGCGCGGGCTCACGCGATTCCAGCCGAACAGCATGATGCCGAGAAAGCCCGCTTCGAGGAAGAACGCCGTCATGACTTCGTACATTAGCAGCGGCCCGGTGATCGGTCCCGCGAACGACGAGAAGCCGGCCCAGTTGGTGCCGAACTCGTAGCTCATCACGACGCCCGAGACCACGCCCATGCCGAACGCCACGGCGAACACCTTCGACCAGAACAGGCACAGTTCCTTGTAGAACGGCTGGCGCGTTTTGAGCCAGCACGCTTCGAGCACGGCGATGAAACTCGCGAGGCCGATGCTCAGCGCGGGAAAGACGATATGGAACGAAACCGTGAAGGCGAATTGCAGCCGGGCGAGATCGAAAGCGGAGAGTGACGTGTGCATGTGCGTGCCTATGCTTAGCCTGATGCGTGCGCGCCGATGTGCGGTGCGAATGGCGTAAGCGTAGGGGAATGGCCGCGCTTTTGCTGCGGTGCGATGTGCGCCAGCTTGTCGCATCGGTCAATGGAAAGCCGATATTGGGATGCGCTAACGCATTGATAAAAATCAAGTAAGTCGCGAAGCGGACGTTGAGGCGCGCGCGGTGTGTGACAGCGAAGTGCGGCAATCGACCGCGCGCGCGGCGCGCACTGCGTCAAACTGCCCAGGGGTGTAACGGGCAAGCGAAAAGAGCGGGGAGAAACGGAGAAACGCGACGCGTGTCACGCGAACGACATCGCTCGCATGACACGGAGCCTGGCGGCGGAATTCGTGCAAATTGTCGACGAAGGCGTGCCGATAAAGGCGCTCAGCGCGGATCGCTCCAGAGCTTGCCCGCCGTTGCCCAGTTCTCGGGCTTCACGTCGTGAAAAATGATGTCGACGGATTGCGGCTCGACGCCGAGCACCTTGCAGGTGGTCTCGGTGAGCGCGGCGGCGAGTTGGCGCTTCTGTTCGACACTGCGGCCTTCGAACATTTCGATGTGGAAAGTCGGCATGATTAGCGATCCTGATGAGAGAGTGAGGTGAAGGTTATTCGCGGTACGACGCGTCGATGCGATCGAGCTTGCGCAACAGCGCGGGCCATTCGAGTTCGCCTTCGATCGCGCCGCCGTCGCGCAGTTGTTCGGCCGTGCGCGCGGCGATGTCGGCCGGCGGTCGAACGAGCGGCGTGCCGCCTGCTTGCGCCTGCAACTGGATCTCGCAGGCTTTGACGAGCGTTGCCATGAGCACGTAGGCCTCGGCGACGGTGCGGCCCGTGGTGAGCGTGCCGTGGTTGCGCAACAGCATCGCGAAACGCGCGCCGAGATTCGCCGTGAGCCGCGCGCCTTCGGCGGGCGTGAAGGCGAGCCCTTCGTAGTCGTGATACGCGAGGTCGCCGTGAAAACGCAGCGCGTGCTGCGAAGCGGGCAACAGGCCGTCGCGCTGCATCGACACGGCAATGCCGGCGGTATTGTGCAGATGCATCACGCAGACGGCGTCGGCGCGCGCGAGATGCACGGCGGCGTGCAACGCGAAACCCGTGGCGTTCACCGCATGCTCGCTCGCGCCAACGATACGGCCTTCCGTGTCGATCTTCACGAGATTCGAGGCGCGCACTTCGTCGAAGGCGAGACCGAACGGATTGATGAGAAAGCGTCCCGGCTCGCCGGGCACCGCCGCCGAGACATGCGTGTAGATCAGATCGTCCCAGCCGTTGAGCGCAATGAGCCGGTACGCCGCGGCCAGATCGACACGCATCTGCGTTTCGGCGGCGGAGCGCGGCGCGGTTTCGGCGTGCGTACTAATCGGGCGATGAGCGAAAGACATGGCGGTTCCTTCGGTGATGGCCGCTTGCGTTTCAGTGCGCGGCCGATGCGTGGCCGCGCCAGCGTCGCGCGGCCAGATGCGCGCTCCAGCTCGCCAGCACGAACGGCGCGGTCAGCGCGGGCAAGCCGTAGTGCGCCGCGAGGCGATGCAGCGCCGCGGCCAGCATCGTCGCACAGAACGCGGCACGCGCGCCCAGCGTGTGGGTGGCGAGCGCGGCCAGCGCGCCGTTGAAACCGGCGAGGCCCGCGTCGAGATCGGCGTACGGGGCGCCGCACGCGAATTCGAGCGCGGTGGCGAACGTGGCGCCGCATAACGCGAAACTCGCGGCGCGCCGCGACGACAACGCGAGGCCCGCGAGCACGCAGGCACCCGGCGCGGCGCCCGTTGCGAACACGGTTTGCGCGAGTCCGCCCAGCACGCTGGCGATGGGATTCAACGCGGCATGCTTATGGACGAAATCCGCAACGAAAGCCGCGTCGGCAGCGACGTTGGCGCGCATCGGCAGCCACAGCCACGTGACGATCAGGCAAGGCGTGGAATACAGCGCGAGTCGCGCGCGGGCGAGCGGGCGTTCGAGCAGCGGCGCGATCCACGCGCTCGCGCCGCCCGCGATCAGCGCCACGGCCGCCGCCGTCGACGCATCGCCCATCACGCTTTGCGCCGCGAGTCCCGCGAGCGCGCCGTTGAAGCCGGCGCGGCCTTCGCGGATCGCGGCGCCGGCGTGGCCGTTCACCTGCGCGCAGACGTTGGCCGCCGTCGCGCCCAGCAGCGCCGCGCACGCGAGCCGCCAGTCGGTCAGCGCGAGTGCCGCGAGGACGCAGGCGCCCGTGCCCGCGTGTGCCTGCAAGACGATCTGGCCGAGGCTGCGCAACAGCGTGCGAAGCGCCGAGGCGTTGGCATCGCGGGACATATCGGCATCGACGGAAAAACGGGCGGAGAGCATCGGCGGCGCGAACAAAAAGCCGAGCATAGGCGATGCGGCGCGCCAGCGGCATGCGCGCGCGTTGATATCGGCTATTTGCGCGCGGTTTTACCCGCGCGGCCGCCGTGCGCAAACGAGGTTATGGCGACGAGCGTTGCGTGTCGCCGGAGGTGTCTTTGGGATCGGCGGGCGTCTGCACGATATGCAGTTCGCGCGTGCGCAGCGGCAGCGAGCATTGCGCGTCGTTGAGCGCCTGGCGCACCTTGCGCGAGAGATCCCAGCGCATCTCCCAGTACGTGTCGATGTTGGCCCACACGCGCACGTTGAGCACGACGGTGCTGTCGTCGAAACGCGCGACCATCACTTGCGGCGCGGGCGCTTCGAGCACGCGCGGGTCGGCGGCGGCGAGCGCGCGCAACGCGTCGAGCGCGCGATTGACGTCGTCGCGCACCGACACTTCCACCTCGAGATCGAGCCGCCGCGTGGGATTGCGGCTGTAATTGCGGATCGAGTTGCTCCACAGCCCGCTGTTCGGCACGTATTCGCAAATGCCGTCGGGTTTCGTGAGGCGCGTGGTGAACAGGTTCACTTCCTCCACGGTGCCCGCGACGTTGCCGCCGCCGCCGTCGATGTAATCGCCCACCTTGAACGGCCGGAGCAGCAGCAACATGATGCCCGCCGCGATGTTTTGCAACGTGCCTTGCAGCGCGAGGCCGATGGCGAGACCGGCCGCGCCGAGCACCGCGACGATGCTCGCGGTCTGGATGCCGATCTGCGAGAGCGCGCCGACGATGGCGATGAGCCGCACGCCCCACAACGCCGTGTCGCGCGCGATGGGCCGCAGGGTCGGGTCGATGCTGGCCTGGCGCGCGAGCCAGTTCGCGACGCGCCGCGCGAACCACCAGCCGAGCCAGAGGATCGCCACGGCGGCGCACAGGCGCAGCGCGAACACGGTGAGCGCGTCCCACAGGAAACTCCAGTTGGACGGGTGGACGTGCGCGAGAAGGGATTGCATGAGCGAAAAGTCCTTGTCGGCGCGGGTGCGCCGGTGAGCCAGGGACGTATTGTACGAGCGGCGTTTCGCGCGCGGCGCCGGGATTGGCGGCGCTCGCCGCGTGGGCGTGTCAGCGCGCGGGCGCGGCGTTCGGCGGGGTATCGGCGCCCGCGCCTAGCGTGCGTTGCAGCAGCACCGTGTCGCGCCATTCGCCGTGCTTGAAGCCGATGCCGCGCAGCGTGCCGACGAGCGTGAAGCCCAGCTGCTCGTGCAGCGCGAGCGAGCCGCCTTGCGGGTTGGCGACCACGGCGATCATCTGCCGCCACGGGCCCGCTTCGCAACGCGCGATCAGCGCGGCGAGCAGCGTGCGGCCGAGACCGCGTCCGCGAAATGCCTCGTCGATATAAATCGAATCTTCGATCGAATAGCGATACGCCGGGCGCGGCCGGTACGGCGTCGCGTAGCTATAGCCCGCGACCTGGCCTTCGAGTTCGGCCACGATCCACGGCAAGCCTTGCTCGCGCACGGCGGCGTGGCGGCGCAGGAGTTCGTCGGGGCCCGGCGGGGCTTCCTCGAACGACGCCGTGCCGTGCAGCACGTGATGCGCGTAGATCGCGGCGATGGCGGGAAAGTCGGCGGCGGTGGCGTCGCGCACCAGAGCGGGCGCGTGGGAGAGGGAAGCGGGCGTCATGACGGGCGGGGCGCGAGGCGAGGCGAATCCTTCACTATGCCTTGCGGCGGCGCGGTTTTGAAGCGCGTTAAAAAAATTCGCCGACGATGGGCGCCGCCTGCCGCTGCCGCATGCCGCTTGCCGCTATCCGCTGCATGCGTCATGTTGCGTACTGCGTGCGCGTCGCCAGACGTTGCGACAACGCGCGCCGAAGCCACCTTCAACCGGCGTCGAGGTCAAGGCGAAACGCCGCACGCACACCGAACCATCACGCCCGCGCCCGCGCTGCCGCCGCCGAGGCGCGTCCGAAGCGCCGCGCCCCCGCCACGCAGGCGATCACCACGGCCGTCACCGCGATCATCGCGGGCGGCACCGCTTCGTGCAGCAGCAGCGCCGCGAGCACGAAGCCGAAGAACGGTTGCAGCAACTGCAACTGACCGACGCCCGCGATGCCGCCGAGCGCGAGCCCGCGATACCAGAACACGAAGCCGATCAGCATGCTGAACAGCGAGACGTACGCGAGCCCCCACCACGAGGCGGCGCCTACGGTCGCGAGCGACGCGGGCCACAGCCATGCCGCGAGCGGCGCCATCACCGGCAGCGAGATCACCAGCGCCCAGCAGATCACCTGCCAGCCGCCGAGCCGCCGCGACAGCCGCGCGCCTTCCGCGTAACCGAGCCCGCAGACCACGATCGAGCCGAGCATCAGCGCGTCGCCGAGCGGCGAGGCGTCGAGCCCGTGACGCAGCGCGAAGGCCACGACCGCCGCGCTGCCGAGCGCCGAGAACACCCAGAACGCGGGTTGCGGCCGCTCGCCCGCGCGCAGCACGCCGAACAGCGCGGTGGAGAGCGGCAACAAGCCGACGAAGACGATCGCGTGCGCCGAACTCACGTGCTGCAACGCGAGCGCGGTGAGCAGCGGAAAGCCCACCACCACGCCCAGCGCGACGATCACGAGCGGCCAGATTTCGTTGCGCGCGGGCCGCGCGGCGCGCAAGACCAGCAACAGCAACGCGCTGATCGCGCCGGCGATGGTCGCGCGCGCGCCGGTCAGAAACACCGGGTCGAGGCCGATTACGGCGAGCCGCGTGGCGGGCAGCGAGCCGCTGAAGATGAGTACGCCGGCGAGGCCGCAAAGCCAGCCGTCGGTGGTGGAGTCGAGCGTTTTGCGCATGGGCGGAAATCGTGAGAAAACCAAAAATCGATGCGCCGATGATGCGCTTCCCGCGCGCGAACGGTAAGCTACAGATCAGTACAATTTCGACAAACTGTATTGATTACGGAGCAGTACGGATGAAGCTCAACGGTCAGCCGGGAATGGCGATCACACGCGTCGAACAGGTGATGGAAGCGCTGCGCCAGCGCATTGCCGCGCGCTCGCTCGCGGCCGGGGCGCGCGTGCCGTCGATCCGCACGATGAGCGAACAGACCGGCATTTCCAAGTCGACGGTGGTCGACGCGTACGAACGGCTCGTGGCCGAAGGCGTGCTGGTGTCGCGGCGCGGCGCGGGATTTTTCGTGGCCGGTCACGCGCCGCCGCTCGCGCTCGCGGCGCTGGGGCCGCAGCTCGACCGTGAAATCGATCCGCTCTGGCTCACGCGCCAGTCGCTCGAAACCGAGGCCGACGCGCTGCGTCCCGGTTGCGGCTGGCTGCCCGCCGCGTGGTTGCCGCAGGACGCCGTGCGGCGCGCATTACGGGCGATCGCCCGCGACCCGCGCGCGCAATTGACCGACTACGCCTCGCCGCTCGGGCTGCCCGCGCTGCGCCAGCAACTGGCGTGGCGGCTCGCGCAGCACGGTGTGGAAGCCGCGCCCGGCCAGATCGTGCTCACCGACAGCGGCACCCAGGCGCTCGACCTGCTGTGCCGCCTGCTGCTCGAACCCGGCGACACCGTGCTCGTCGACGACCCGTGCTATTTCAATTTTCAGGCGTTGCTGCGCGCGCATCGCGTGCGCGTGATCGGCGTGCCGTACACGCCCACCGGCCCCGATCTCGCCGCGTTCGAGAAGACGCTCGCCGAGGCCCGGCCGCGCCTCTACGTGACGAATTCGGCGGTCCACAATCCGACCGGCGCGACGCTCGCGCCCGCGGTTGCGCATCGCGTGCTCAAGCTCGCGGAGGCGCACGATCTGCTGATCGTGGAGGACGACATTTTCGCGGACTTCGAGAGCGAAAGCGCGCCGCGTCTCGCGGCGTTCGACGGCCTCGCGCGCGTGATCACCATCGGCAGTTTTTCGAAGACGATGTCGGCGGCGGCGCGCTGCGGGTTCATCGCCGCACGCGCGGACTGGATCGAGGCGCTCGTCGATCTGAAGCTGGCGGTATCGTTCGGCAACGGCGAAGTGGCCGCCGACCTCGTGCAGCGGCTGCTCGTGGACGGCACCTACCGGCGTTATCTGGACGGCCTGCGCGCGAGGCTCGCCGACGCGATGGGCGAGACGCTGCACCGGCTCGACGCGCTCGGTTTGCGCGCATGGACGCGTCCGCAGGCGGGCTTGTTCGTGTGGGCTGCGCTGCCCGGCGGACTCGACGCCGCGCCGGTCGCGCGCGAGGCGCTCGGCGAAGGCGTGGTGTTCGCGCCCGGCAACGTGTTCAGCGTGTCGCACAGCGCGGGCGCGTTCTTGCGCTTCAACGTCTCGCAGTGCAACCGGCCCAAGGTGTACGAGACGCTGGAGTGCGCGATGTCGCGCGCGGCGCAACTGGCTTGATCGGCGTACGTAAAAAAAACCGTGCCGCGAGCGAAACGCGTTATTGCTGCTTGCGCAGCGGCAAATCGCGCAGCAGCCATGAAAGCGCGAACGAGACCACCACCACGCACGCCGCCGAAAGATAGACCGTGTGCAGCGCGCCCGCGAACGCGTCGAGATACTGCGCGTGCACGGCGGGCGGCAAGTGGCGGATCACCTCGGGCGTGAGCGGCTGGGGCAGTGCCACGTCGCTGCTCAGGAGCGTTTCGAGGCGCGCGTGCAGGCCGTGCGAGAACACCGCGCCGAACGCGGCCACGCCCACCGAGCCGCCGATCGAGCGGAACAGCGTCGCGCCCGAGGTGGCCACGCCCATGTGCCGGAACGCCACCGCGTTCTGCACCGCGAGGACCAGCACCTGCATCACCATCCCGAGCCCGCAGCCGAGCAGCCCCATGTACACGTACATGCGCGAGAGCGGCGTGTCGATCTGCAGGCGCGCGAGCAGCATCATCGCCACGGCCACGAGCGCCGTGCCCATGATCGGAAACATGCGGTACTTGCCGAGCTTGCTGATGAGGCGCCCGGTGATCACGGACATGAGCAGCACACCGCCCATCATCGGCAGCATCTGCATGCCGGCCTGCGAAGGCGTGGAGCCTTTCACGACCTGCAGATACAGCGGCAGGAACGTGACCGAGCCGAACAGCGACACGCCCACGATGAAGCCGATCAGGCTCGACAGCACGAAGGTGCGCTCGCGAAACAGTTCGAGCGGCATGATCGGTTCGGCGGCGTGTTTTTCCTCGTGGATGAAACCCGCGACCGACACCGCGCCGAGCACGAGCGTGAGCCACAGCGTGGGCGAGTTCCACGGCAGCAGCGAGCCGCCTTCGCTCGTGAACAGGATCAGGCAGGTGAGCGCGCCCGCGAGCCACGCCGCGCCCATGTAGTCGATCACGTGCTTCACGTGCGCGGCGCGCGGCTTGAACACGGCGCCGATCACCGCGAGCGCGAGCGCGCCGAGCGGCAGGTTGATGTAGAAAATCCAGCGCCACGACAGATGCTCGACGAGAAAGCCGCCGAGCAGCGGCCCGATCACGGTGGCGAGACCGAACACGCCGCCGAACATGCCTTGATACTTGCCGCGTTGCGCGGGCGGAATGACGTCGCCTATGGCCGCCATCGTCACGACCATCAGGCCGCCGCCGCCAATGCCCTGCAGCGCGCGCAGCACGATCAGCTGCGGCATGTTTTGCGCGACGCCGCACAGCGCCGAGCCCGCCAGGAAGATGACGATGGCGGCCTGCAACACGATCTTGCGCCCGAACAGATCGCCGAACTTGCCGTAGAGCGGCACGACGATGGTGGACGTGAGCAGGTACGCGGTGACGACCCACGAGAGCCGGTCCAGGCCGCCCAGTTCGCCGACGATGGTGGGCAACGCCGTGGACACGATGGTCTGGTCGAGCGCGGCGAGCAGCATCACGAGCAGCAGCGCCGGAAACAGCAGCCGGAGCGGCGGGTGATCGGCGGACGACGGCGCGGAGGCGGCAGGGGACTTCAACGTACTTTCCATAGCTTGTTCAAGCTTGAAATTAATTAACCGGGCGATTAATATTAAGACAATTATTCCAGTTGGTCAAAATTCAAATCGTAACGGGATGCAAGCAGGCAAGCGCGTATGACAACCTCCGATTCCACGCCGGCGAGCGCCGGTGCCAGTGCCGTCGACGGCGATCTCGCCCACGCCGCAGCCGCCGCGGCCACCGCGCCCGCGCGCCGTCCCGGCAGGCCGAGCGGCGGCGCGGGCGGGGCGGAGCAACGCTTGCGGCTGATCGAAGCCGCGCTCGCGCTGTTCGCGCGTCAGGGCATGCTCGACACGTCGCTGGCCGCGATCGCGCGCGAGGCCGGCGTCACGCCCGCAATGGTCCACTACTACTTCAAGACGCGCGACCAGTTGATCGACGTCATCATCGACGAGCGTTTCGTGCCGCTGCGCGAGGCGTTCGGCGGCATTTTCGAGGCGCATCCGGAGGATCCCGTGACCGCGCTCACGGCGCTGGCCGAGCGCTTCGTCGAAGTGGCGCAAACCTATGCGTGGTTCGCGCCGCTGTGGGTGCGCGAGGTCATCAGCGAGGGCGGTTTGTTGCGTCAGCGCATGCACGAGCGCTACGGGCACGAGAACCAGAAGAAGGCGCACGCGGCCATCGAGCGCTGGCAGCGCGCCGGGCGGCTCAACGCGTCGCTGGAGCCGTCGCTGCTGTTCCATTCGTTGATGGGGCTCACGCTGCTGCCGCTCGCCACCGCGCCGATCTGGCGCAACGGGCCGCAGCAACGCGACGTCGACGCGAAAACCATCGCCCGGCATGCCGTGGCGCTCATTACGCAAGGCGTGGGGCCCGTGGCTTCGCACGACCATCGCAACTAACTGCCTGGTTCGCGGCACATCGGCGAGCGGCTTCGCCGCGTAGGTCACGGTGCGGATTTCGGCGGTTCCGTTGCTACGCATGAGCACGGCATTCGACCGTGCGACGCCGGGCGGTAATTGGGGAAGATTCAGGGCTGGCAGCCGCCAGGCAACGTGATACGCTGCGGGCCGCCGGATTCAGCGCGGCGGGCTGGCACGATTCGTGCGCCTGTCGCGCGCAATCCGTACATCCCGCCGATGCGTCGCTGCCCGCGCGCTTCGGTGTTCTCACCAAGGCCGAGGTTTCGTCTGACTGCTTCCAAGTCTTCTTCCCACGCCGCGCCCGCCATCGTCTGGTTTCGCGACGATCTGCGGCTCGCCGATCACCCGGCGCTCGCGCAGGCGGCGGCGAGCGGCGCGCCGCTCATCTGCGTGTGGATCCACGATCCCAAGGCGGCGGGCGAGCGCCCGGACGGCGCCGCCGCACTCTGGTGGCGGCATGTTTCGCTACGCGCGCTCGAGGCGGCGCTGCACGAGCGCGGTGGCAAGCTGCTGCTGCTTGAAGGCGACGAGGCGAAGACGATCGAATGGCTCGCCGAAGCCAGCGGCGCGCAGGCCGTGTACTGGAACCGTCGCTACGGCGCGGCGCAGCGCGAGTCGGACGGCAAGCTCAAGGCCGGGCTGCGCGAGCGCGGTCTAACGGTGGAAACCTTCAACGGGCAACTGCTGAACGAGCCGTGGACGGTGCTCAACCAGTCGGGCAGCCCGTTCCTCGTGTACAGCGCCTATTGGCGCGCGTGCCTGAAGAAGGGCGATCCCGCGCCGCCGGAAGGCGAGCCCGATGGGATGAAATTTCAACGTCTGCCAGCAGGTCTTACCCAACGCGCATCGAAGCTCGCCGATTTCGGCTTCGAGCCGCACAAGCCCGACTGGGCGGGCGGCATGCGCGAGGCGTGGCCGGCGGGAGAGGACGCGGCGCTCGAACGCCTGCGCGTGTTTCTCCACGACGACCTCGACGCTTACGGCGACGGCCGCGACGACCCCGCCGACGGCTCGACGAGCCGCCTCTCGCCGTATCTCGCGGTGGGCGCGGTGTCGCCGCGTCAGGTCTGGGCCGCGCTGCGGGCCGCGCAGCATGCGCACGGGCGCGGGTCGGCGCGGCGCGCGTCGAGCGCCGAAAAATTCGCCAGCGAACTGGGTTGGCGGGAGTTTTGCCACTATCAACGCTTCCACTATCCCGATCTCGCGACCCGCAATCTGCGGCCGGCCTTCGACGCCATGCCGTGGCTGAAGGACCGCAAGGGCCTGCGCGCGTGGCAGCGCGGGCTCACGGGGTATCCGCTCGTCGATGCCGGGATGCGCGAGCTGTGGCACACGGGCTTCATGCACAATCGCGTGCGGATGGTGGCGGCGTCGTTTCTCGCCAAGCATCTGCTGCTCGACTGGCGCGCGGGCGAGGCGTGGTTCTGGGACACGCTCGTCGACGCCGATCCGGCCAGCAATCCGGCCAACTGGCAATGGGTGGCGGGCTCGGGCGTGGATGCGGCGCCGTATTTCCGCATCTTCAATCCCGTGCTGCAAGGGCAGAAGTTCGACCCGCGCGCCGCGTATATCCGCCAATGGGTGCCGGAACTCGCGAAGCTGCCCGACAAATTCGTGCATGAACCATGGAAAGCGAGCGCGGAGCAATTGAGCGCGGCGGGCGTGCGGCTCGGCAAGGACTATCCGGAGCCGGTCGTCGAACATGATCTCGCGCGCAAGCGTGCGCTCGAAGCGTTCGCGAAAACCGGCAGGCAGCGCGCGCTGGCCACGCCCGAGAGCGCCGAAAATCCCGATAACGCGGGCAGCGGTAAGGAAGCGTAAGCGCGCCGTTCATCGGGCTGACTTGTCGCGCGGATAATGTGCGCGGCGCAACACGGTTTGTCGCATTGAGCGGAACCCTGCGGCACCAATATTGCTCTATCAGGACGGCCCGCGACGACGCACGTCATGGCGCGAAGCGTTTTCGCCGCCTTGCATGCGCGCCGGTCACTGCCGTAGCAGGGCCGCCTCGCGGTGGGCCCGATACGGCCTGACAGACAGAAAGGCATCAACACGACAATGAACGCAGTACACAAGCTCGACCGGACGACCATCGTCCTTGTCGAAGACGACCCGCAAAGCCGGGCCTCCCTGACTTCGCTGCTGGAAGCGGAGGGCGCCCGCGTCGTCGCGGTCGAAGACGCCGAATCCGGCGTCGAAGCCGCCATCGAACTCCTGCCCGACGCGGTGGTTTGCGATCTCGACCTGCCGGCCATGGATGGCTTTTATCTGATCCAGCGCTTGCGCGATCACGAAATCCGCAGCGATCACGCACCGGCCGTCGCCGTCGCGCTCACGGGGCATACCGACGAAAGCTGGCGGCTGCGCAGTATCGGCGAAGGCTTCCAGCACTTCATGACCAAACCGGCGAAACCCGAAGCGCTCGTGACGCTGCTCAGCGACGCGCTCGAAGAACGGCATTCGCTGTAAGCCTTCGCTTTCCGTCTTCGCAACGGGTGCCGTAAGCCGCTCGCGGTGCTCGCGCGGGCGGGCGGAAAGCGTCGCGTAAAAAGAAAAACGCCGCGGATCTCGCGGCGTTTTTGGCGATTCGGCATGGCGCCGCGCGGCGCGGCGAATGCTCAGGAATGCGCGGTGGCTTCTGCCGATGCCGACGCCGCCTCGGCCTGCGCAGTCTGGCACTCCGCGCACAAACCCTTGAGTTCGATCCCGTCGCCGGCCAACCGGTAACCCGCTGCCTCGATCTGCGCGACGAGCGCCTGGCGCAGCTTGGGCTCGTGCAGTTCCGTCACGTTCCCGCACTGTTGGCACACCACGAGAATGCCGTGCTGGCATTGCGTGAGGTCGTGGCAGACCGCGAACGCGTTGATCGATTCGATACGGTGAATCAGCCCCGCCGAAAGCAGGAAGTCGAGCGCCCGATACACCGTGGGCGGCGCGGAGCCGGGGTGAATCTGGCGCATTTCGTCGAGCAGCGAATAGGCCTTGGTCGCCCGCCCGGAAGCGAGCAGCAACTCCAGCACCTTGCGGCGGATGGGCGTGAGCTTTTCGCCGCGTTCGCGGCAATAGTTCTCGGCCATCGCGAGCGCGGCTTCGAGCGACGAACCCGACACCGGCCCGGTCGCGTGAACGTGCCCGTGGTCGGCATGCTCGTGGTCATGAGCGGAGTCGTGACCCTGAGCGTGGTGGTCGTGCGCCGCGCCGTGGCGGGCGGCGTCCGGGGACGGTTTTGCTGTCTTCATCTCTCGATTATACGGGGCGCGCCGTTCGGCCGCCCGCGCAGCCCTTTCACGTGAGCGGGATGCCCACGTACTTGCGGAAGCCCTCGCGTTGCGCAATGCGCTGATACCAGCGTTCGAGATTCGGCAACGGCTCGCGCTCCACGCCTTCGAGGCCGAACCAGCGCCGCGCGAAGGCGCCCAGCACGATGTCGGCGATCGAAAAGCGCTCGTTTTCAAGGAAAAAGCGGCCCGTGAGATGCTGGTCGAGCAGGCGCCAGTGCTGGCTCACCTGATGCAGGTCCGCCGCGATCTGCGCCATGTCGCGCTTTTCGGGCGGCGTGCGCACGAGGCCGAGGAACACCGGCCGTTCGGCGGGCGCGAGCGAGGTGGCGGACCAGTCGAGCCAGCGCTCGATCGAGCCGCGCACTTTCGGCTCGGCGGGGTAGAGCATGCTCGACGGACCGTATTCCAGCGCGAGATAGCGCACGATCGCGTTCGATTCCCACAGCACGTAGTTGCCGTCCACGAGCGTGGGGACCTTGCCGTTGGGATTCAGGGCGAGAAACGAAGGCTCGTTGAGACGGCCGAACTGGCCGCCCGCGTCGATGCGCTCGAACGGCAGTACGAGTTCGTCGCAACACCACAGGACTTTCTGGACGTTGACCGAATTGGCGCGTCCCCAGATCGTAATCATCTGGTGCGTTCTCCTTGCAATGAAATTAGGGCGCCAGTCAGGCGCGGACTGGCAGCCACGATACACGAATTGGCGCGATTTTTCCGCGCCCGTTCGGCCTATGTCTTTTGGCCGGCTTTTCGCCAGCGATGCTTTTCGTAGAATAGGCGCTGCGTTGCGCGAGGAGTTCCGCAGTCGTGCCCGAAACGCGGTCCAGCGCGCGCATCGCCCCACATTGGAACGCTATGGCCCGCATTGTCCCCGACGACTGGCAACACCTCGAAGCCACCGGCGCCGCCGCGCGCGAACGCGAAACGCTGGCGGCGCTCGCGCACGGCTTACCCGACACCTATACCGTCTATCACGGCGTTCACTGGACCCGGCTCGCCGAGAGCTTTTCGGTGTTCGGCGAGGCGCAATTCGTGATCGTGAGCCCGGCCGGGCGCGTGATGCTGGTGGAGCAGCGCGCGGGCTTCCTGCGCGAAACGGCCAACGGGCTCGTCAAGGCGCATCTGCAAACCGAGCGCAACGTGGCCGTGGGTCTTGCGCGCACGATGGAAAATCTGCACCGGCGCTTCACGGCGGCGTTCGGCGCGGGCACCTACGGGCTCGAAGAGCTGTTTTATTGCCCCGACCACGTGGTGCGGAATCCGGCCATCGCGGGCGTGAACCCGGCGCGTATCGTCGACGCCACGCGCAAGGCGAAGCTTGCCGCTGTCGTGCTCGAAGCGCTGCCCGAGAACGAGCCGCGTCTGCCGTGCGCCGCGCGCATCCCGCATTTTCTCGCCGACGAACTCTCCCTCACGCCCGACACCAGCGCGCTGATCGGCGCGGCGGACACGCTCGTCACGCGGCTCGCGGGCGGCCTCGCCACCTGGGCGCGGCGCCTCGAATTCGCGCCGTTCCGGCTGCGCGTGATCGGCACGGCGGGCTCGGGCAAAACGCAGCTTGCCGTGCAGGTCATGAAAGACGCCGTCGCTCGCGGCGCGCGCACGCTCTATGTGTGTTTCAACCGCCCGCTCGCGGACCACATCGCGAAACTCGCACCGCCCGAGGTCAAGGTCGCGAACTATCACCAGCTATGCGACTGGGTTGCGCGCGACGGCGGTCACGTGCCGGAGTTCGAAGGCCCGAACCCGTTCGAGGAACTGGAGCGCCGCTTCGCGCAGGCGCCCATCCCTGAGCACTGGCAGTTCGACGTGCTGATCGTCGACGAAGGGCAGGATTTTCACGAAGCGTGGGTGAGCGCGCTGGCGCGCTTGCTGCGTCCCGAAACCGCAGCGGACGATGGCCGGGGCGCGGCGTGGTGGTGGCTCGAAGACCCGCTGCAGAACCTCTTCTCGCGCGCGCCGGCCGCTTTGCCCGGCTGGACCGTGTTGCGCGAGCAGACCAACTACCGGAGCCCGCGCGACGTGCTCGCGTTTTTGCGCGACGTGGCGGGCGAGACCGTGCCCGCTATCGCGCAACTCGTGGCGGGCAGTCCGTTCGACGGCTCGGACGTGACGGTATCGGCATGGGACGAAGGCGCGGAGGTTTCAAACGATTCCGGCGTGGTGGACGCCACCAAACGCGCGATCACCCAGGCGCTCTCGCTGGGTTTTCGCAAGCAGGACATCGTGGTGCTCTCATTTCGCGGGCGCGAGCATTCGCGCTTCACCACGCACGACGATCTCGGGCCACATCGGCTGCGCCATTTCACGGGCCAGTACGACCTGTTCGGCAATCCCGAGTACCGCGAGGGCGACGTGCTGCTCGATTCGATCTATCGCTTCAAGGGGCAGTCCGCGCCGTGCGTGATTCTTACGGAAGTGGACTTCGAGACGTTCGACGAGCGCGCGGCGCGCAAGCTGTTCGTGGGCGCCACGCGCGCGACCATGAAGCTGATCGTGGTGGCGTCGCCGCGCGCGGCCGCGTTTATCGAAGCGCGGCGCGGCGGGTGACACACCGGCGCCGCGGCTCGGCGCTGGCGCTCAACTCCAGGCCGAAGCCCCGATCAGCGTGCCCGTGCGCGTTTGCGCATTCCACCAGATCACGCGCAACAGCGGGGCGCTCTGCGCGATGAGAATCGCCTGCACCGGGTCGCTTTCGATGAAATGCGTCACGCCGCATTTGATCGCGGCCGCGGCCTTGTGGGCGGCCGCGCCCGTGGGCGATTCGTCGTGCGAGTCGGGCGTGCGCATGACCAGTTCGAGATGGCCGAAGCCGTGCCGTTCGAGCCATACGCGCGTGCGTTCGCGATCCATTTCCGGGCGGCCCGTGATGATGGCGCGCGTGTGCTTGAGATCGATGCCGGGCAGGCGGTCGAATGGCACGAGCGCATCGCGTTCGGCGAGCGCGGCGGTGAGGTCTTCGTCGTAGCGCGTGGGCGAAATGTCGGGCAGCAGCACGCCGTCCAAATCGATCGCGTAGACCGCGTATTCGTGGTCGTCGGCCATGCGCGTGCCTTCGCCTTTCGCGTCGCGCGACCAGTCGGCGCGGTAGCGTTCGGTGTAGGCTTGGCGTTCCCACGGGAACAGCGCGAAATAGCCGCTCGCGTCGATCGAATAATCGGGGCGCAAACGGCTCAGATCGTCGAAGGCGCCGGTGAGCGTGCGCACGACCACGCCGTGTTCGCGCAAGAAGCCGATGCAGTCGACGAGCGTATTGCCGCGTCCGGCAATGTCTTCGCAGAGCAGCACTTTCGAGCCGGGCTCGGGAAGCGGCAGCGTCGAATCCCAGCGCACTTCGCGGGTGCCGCGGTCGTAGCGCAGGAAAGCGACGCTCGCACCCGTTGCGTGCGAAACCATCAAGGCGAGCGGCGCGCCGCCGCGCAGAATGCCGACCACCATCGCGAATTCCTCTGCGATCAGGGCCGGTTGCAGCGATTCGACCCAGTGGTCGAGCTGTTCGTAAGTGAGCGGAACGATGGGCTTATCCATTCGGAGGAAATGCAATGCAATCGGACTCCGACGCGACATTCTCACGCTGTTGTGCGAAAAGAAGACGTCTATTGTCGGCGCAAGGTTTGACGATATTATGCCTATGCTCGCGGGCCGGTGCAGGCCGACGGGGCGCAGGAGGCGGCGGGGGCCGCTGCAGGAAAGGCCAGAACAGCAGGAAACGACGCGATTCATCGCGCGAAAAAAGGTGGAAATAGATGCAGGATTTCAAGGACGGGTCGCGCTGGCGGCGTCTCGCCGCCGCGCTGGCATGCGCGCTGGCCGTGACGGTGGAAACGATGCCGCTCGCGCACGCGGCGCCCTCGGGTTCGTTGTCGCTCGACGTGGACGGCGAAGTGCGCGTGACCAATAATCCCGAGCACACGTCGTTTCATTTCAGCGAGGCGCAGTTGCTCCAGTTGCCCGTGCATGCCATCGCCACTTCGACCACGTGGACGCCCAAATCCACCTTCACGGGCCCGTTGCTCTCCGACGTGCTGAAGGCCGTGGGCGCGTACGGCAGCGAGATCGAGATCCACACGATCGACGACTACACCTGCGTCGTGCCCGTCGCCGACGCCGCGCGCTACGGCGTCGTGCTCGCTTACGCGATGAATGGCCAGCGTCTCAAGGTCAGCGACTTCGGCCCGCTCTTTCTGATCTATCCGCGCGATCAATATCCGCTCGATCTCGACGGCGCGGCCGGCGACGCCAAGTTCGCCTGGCAGATCAAGTCGATGACCATCAAACGGTGAGCCGCAGGCGATGCAAGACCGGTTGCTGACTCCGCTGCAGTCCCGCCTGCGCCGTATCGTGCAGGTGGCGATCTGGGTCGCGGCGCTCGCGCCGCCGGTGGTCGCGGTTGGTTATCTGCTGTATGCGAACCTGCTCAATCCGCGCGTCGTGCAGCGTCTGACCGGCAGTTACGACGGGCTGTACTGGGACGCCGCGCAGTTGCAGATCGCCTATGCGCGCTTCGAGAGCCAGTTGCTGATCTACGCCAGCGGTATGGACCGCGACGCGGACAAGGTGCGGCTGCGCTACGAACTGCTGCAATCCAAACTCAACGTGATGAAGGGCTCCACGCGCTCGCTCGAAGCCACGCCGCGCCTCATGAAGCGCCAGGAGGCCGATCTCGCCGTCCTCGACGCGACCATCACGCCGTTCGAATCGCAGATCGCCACGCTCGACACGCATCCGTCGAGCGCGGTGCCCATGCTCACCTTGCTCGACCTGCACTGGGCGCAGGTGACCGACCTGGCGCTGAGCCGCCGCTCCGTCGACGTGAGCGAGCGCGAGGCGATCCGGCGCGACTTCATCGCCAAGCGCCGCGAGCTGTTCGCGGCGGGCTTCGTGCTGCTCGTGCTCTCGGCGGCGGCGGCGGTGCTGCTCGTGATGAACGGCTATCGGCGCACGCGGCTGTTGCATCAGCAGCGCGCGGCGCTGGAGGCGGAGCACCAGGCGAGCCGCGCGGCGCGCGAGGCGAGCATGGCGAAGGACGCGTTTCTCGGCATGATCAGCCACGAGTTGCGCACGCCGCTGCACGCGATCGTTTCGTCGATCGAACTGCTCGGCTTCAACTCGCACTCGGAAGCGGACCGCAAGGTCATCACGCGGCTGGAAACCGCCGCGCGCCAGCTCGAAGCGCAGATGAAGGATCTCACCGACTACGCGCGGCTCGGCGCGGGCAAGCTCGAACTGCGCGAGGAAGCGTTCGATCCGCACGAGCTGCTGCAATCGATCGTCGACGAAAACGAACGGGCGGCACGCGCTCGCGCGCTCGTGTTCGAGCACGGCTTCACGGGCGGCGCGCGGCGCGTGGTCGCCGATCCGCACCGGATTCGCCAGATCGCCAACAATCTCGTGACCAACGCGATCCGCTACACGGAGCGCGGCACGGTGCGCGTTGAATTCGCGCTGGAGGCGGCCGAGTCTGCGGCGGCTTCTCCTGAAGCGGCGCAATCCAGCACGGACGCCGCTGCCCGGCTTCGCGGCGGCGCGCGAGCCGGTACGTTCGCGATCGTCGTGAGCGACACCGGGCCGGGCGTGGCGGCGGAGCAGATTCCGCTCATCTTCCAGGAATTCACGCAGCTCGACGCGTCGCGCTCGCGGCGCTACGAAGGCGCGGGGATGGGGCTCGCGATCGTGCGCGGGCTGGTCGATCTGTTCGGCGGCCGCATCGACACGGCGAGCCGCGTGGGCGAGGGCACCACTTTCACGGTGCGTATTCCCGTCATGACCGTGGACGCGCCGGCCGCGCCGATCGTGCCCGTGACCGAGCCGGGCGTGCAGGCGCCGCCGCAGGTGCTGGTCGTCGACGACAACCCGCTCGTGCGCGATTCGCTCTGCGAGATGGTCGCGCACATGGGCTACGTGGCGCTCGCCGCCGCCGACGCCGACAGCGCGCTCGCGCTGCTCGACGCCGTGCCGTGCGACGTGGTGCTGCTCGATCTGCACATGCCGGGCCGCGACGGCTATGCGTTCGCCGCCGCGCTGGACGCGGACTACGGCGCGCGCGAGAAACCGCGCGTGATCGCGGTGAGCGCGGATGTCGGAGGGATCGCCACGCTCGCCGAAGCGGCGCCTGGCGTTCAGGCGGAATTTTTCGACCGGCTCTCGAAGCCCGTGCACTACGACGTGCTGCGCGCGGCCGTGCAACGCGCGCTCGGCACGCCGCGCGAGGCGCGCGCCTGAGCGCTCGCGGCGCAAACCGGGCCGCTAGGCACGGGTAATGGCGGTCGCGCGGGTTCGCGTCACGCCATCGTTGTGCGGCGGTGCGGCGGCGCGCGAAACACGCCTTCACGGCAAGAAATAGGCATAAGCCAACGTTTGCGAGCTCAGCCGCGATTCAGCCGCTTGGACAGATCGGCCACGAGAATGGCCATGCGCGCCGGCTTTTCGTAGCAGGCCACGTTGTAGTGGCGCACCACCTGGCTGATCTCCGACTCGCTCGCCTTGCCCGTGAGCAGTTCGCCGGTGAGCACGAAAATGGGCGCTTCCGGGTTTTCCGAGGCGCGCACGCGGCGAATGGCTTCGGCAGCCGTTTGCGGGCCGAACAGCCAGTCGATCACCACGCCGTCGAACACCTGGTTCTCGAGCGCCTCGTTGAACGCCGCGAGGCCGTACAGCGCGTGCGCCGTGTAGCCGCTGTGTTCGAGGTAGTCGCGCAGGTTGTCGGCGGAAGCGTGGTCGTCGTCGACCACGGCGATGAGCGGCTTGTCCGATTCCGCGCGGCGCGGATAGATCTCGATCTTGTGCACTTCGCGCGCGTTCTGGTACAGCGCGCCGTCGGGGCGCACCACGCGCCACTGCCCCTGCTTCTCGTAAGCGACGAAGTCGGGGCGGCTGCCGGCTTCCACGGGCGCGCCGATCCACGCGGTGCAGGGCAGTTCGGCCGCGCTCACGCACAGCACCGCTTCCTGCGCGTTCGCGCCGACCATGCCCGGGTCGAGCAACTGCGCGCCGAACAACTGGCCCGCGGGCTCGCCGAACGCCTCGGCCACCTTCTTGATTTGCGCAAGCGTCCACGGGCTGTTGCCGCGCAGCTTGCGGTGCCCTTGCGAGAAGCTCAGGTCGAGAATGCGGCACAGCTCCGTGGTTTGCTGACGTTTGCCGATGCCGTGGCGCGTCATCAACTCGCGTACGCGTTCCGCGACCGTAGCCGAGTCGGTTGTGTCTGCAACGTTCGACATACTGCGTTAAGGGGGGAAAGGTGGATTGGGTGTCTGAGTCATTATGGCGCGCCCCCGCGAGCGCCGCGTGATGGGCGTCCGGACCGGTTGCGTGCGGGTAGCTCGATATTCTAATCGCATCAAATGAGAAAAGTTGACCGATTTTTTTCGTGCGGCTTAATTGGGGTGCGATGGGTCGTGTGGTATAGGCGCGCGCGGGCGCGCAAGCGCCCGGGAGCGGCGTTGCGGCATGCGCGGGCGATCTGCGAAGATGGCGCGTTCTACCCGGATCGCAACGAGGCAATCGAGTGCTGGAAGACGCGTGTGAGGCGGCAGGGAGCGGCCATGGTTATCGGCATTTCGCCGTGCCGTACTACAGCCAATGGGGCAGCCCGGAGTGGGTGGCGAACATCGTCGAGGCGCGCGCCGACCCGTGCGACGACCCCGGCTGGCGGCGCAGCGGTTTCGCGCGACCCGACGACTACCGCTTCTGGGCCCAACGCCTGTGCGGGCTGACCTGCCTGGAATCGGCGCTCGACTATTGGGGCGTCGCGCACGCGCCGCGCGCCGACCTGCTCCAGGCGGCGCTGCGTCACGGCGTGTACCGCGTGCGCGAGGACGGCGGCGTGGACGGCCTCATTTACCGGCCGTTCGCCGCGTGGGTGGAGGCGGAGTTCGGCGTGCGCGTGCAGGTGATGACCGACGAGCCCATCGAGGCGAGCGCCGCGCGCCTGAACGAGGACACGCTCGTGATCGTCTCCGTGAGCCCGGAAATCCGCTATCCGGACCGCCCGAGCGCGCGCCAGGGCGGCCATCTGATCCTGCTGCACGGGCGCGGCGAGGGCGGCGTGTGGTTCCACAATCCGTCCGGTGTCGCGCCGTATCAGGCCAACGCCTGGCTGCCCTGCGCCACCGTCGCGCGCTTTCATGCGCGCCGCGGCATGGCGCTCTCGAAGCCGCGTTGAACCGGCGCCGCGCCCCCGCCACCTGCCGATAAACCGGCGCGCGGCTGCGGCGCGGCTTCGTCTCCGGGCGGTCAGGCCGGCTGCAAGCCTTCCAGCAGACGCCGCACGTGCGAGAGATCGCGGTTGATCGGCCCGGCGTCGTCGAACAGCTCGGCGAGCCAGTCGACGAACACGCGCACGCGCGGCGAAAGCTGGCGCGACTTCACGAACGCCACCGAGACCGGCGTCGGCAGCGGTTTCCACTGCGGCAGCACCTCGTTCAGCGCGCCGCTGTCGAGATACGGTTGCGCCGCGAGCAGCGGCGGCTGGACGAGGCCGTAGCCTTGCAGGCCGCAGGTCAGATACGCGAACTCGTCGGAGACGTGCACGAAGCCGTCCACTTTCACCTTGGTCGCGCTGCCGTCCACTTCGAAGTCGAATTCGAACGGGCGGCCCGTGATCGGCGAAAGAAAATTGACGACGCGATGCCGCCCGAGGTCGTCGAGCGTGGTGGGCGCGCCGTGCCGCGCGAGGTACGCGGGACTCGCGCACGTCACGTGTTCGAGCACGCCCAGACGCCGCGCCGCGAGCCCCGAGTCGGGCAACTCGCCCAGCTGGATGCTGCAATCGACGCCTTCGCCGACCAGGTCGACGTTGCGCAGGCTCACGCCGATCACGAGGTCGATCTGCGGATAGCGCGCGTGGAAGTCGTCGAGCGCGGGCAGCACGATCGCGTTGGCGATCAGGCCGGGCATTTCCACGCGCAGCCGGCCGCCAATCGCGCCGGGCTGCTGGCGCACGCTCGCTTCGGCATCGTCGATGTCGGCGAGGATCTGCGCGGCGCGCTCGTAATACGCGGCGCCTTCGGGCGTAAGCGAAAGCCGCCGCGTCGTACGCACGAGCAATTGCGTGCCGAGCAGCGATTCGAGGTTTTGCATCAGCGTAGTCGCGCTGGCGCGCGGCATATCCAGCGACTGCGCGGCTTTGGTGAAACTGTTGGTATCGACGATGCGGACGAACGTGCGCATCGCCTGGATGCGATCGATCACGGGCGAGCTCCTTCGGTTTATCGGCTTGGAACGAAATCCGCGTTGCAACGGCAAGAGCAAACGATCAGCGGGCGTCTCGCGGACAGCGACGCACGGCAGCGGGCCATTCAGTGACGGTGACAGGGCGGCGCACGCGGGCGCCGGCTCGACTACGGAAACCGGCGCGCACGGCTGCGCGTGGTTTCGATGCGGAGGAAGCGGAAGGACTGGCGGGCCGTCCGATCGGACGGCCCGGCGGGGCACGGCGTTAAGTCAGAAGGGCGGCGCGGCTTACTTGCGCAGCGAATCGAGATCGATCACGAAGCGGTACTTCACATCGCTCTTGAGCATGCGCTCGTAGGCGTTGTTGATGTCCTGCATGTCGATGATTTCGATTTCCGACGTGATGCCATGCTTCCCGCAGAAGTCCAGCATTTCCTGCGTTTCCGCGATGCCGCCGATCAGCGAGCCCGCCAGACGGCGGCGCTTCATGATCAGGTTGAACACTTGCGGCGACGGGTGATCGTGCTCGGGCGCGCCCACGAGCGTCATCGTGCCGTCGCGGCGCAGCAGCTCGATGAACGGGTTGAGGTCGTGCTGCGCGGCCACGGTGTTGATGATCAGGTCGAAGCTGTTGGCGTGCTTCGCCATCTGCTCCGGGTCCTTCGAGATCACGACTTCGTCGGCGCCGAGGCGCTTGCCGTCTTCGATCTTCGAGGCCGAGGTCGTGAACAGCACGACGTGCGCGCCCATGGCGTGAGCGAGCTTCACGCCCATGTGGCCGAGGCCGCCGAGACCGACGATACCGACCTTCTTGCCGGGACCGGCGCCCCACGTGCGCAGCGGCGAGTACGTGGTGATGCCCGCGCACAGCAGCGGCGCGGCGGCGGCGGCGTCGAGGCTTTCCGGCACGCGCAGCACGAAGGCTTCGTCGACCACGAGTTGCGTGGAATAGCCGCCGAAGGTGATGTCGCCGGTCAGCTTGTCGGCGCCGTTATAGGTGCCGACCCAGCCGTTTTCGCAATACTGTTCGAGGCCTTCGTCGCAGCTCGGGCAGGTGCGGCAGGAGTCGACGAGACAGCCCACGCCGACCAGTTCGCCGACCTTGAACTTCGTCACGCCGTTGCCCACTTCCGTCACGCGGCCGACGATCTCGTGGCCCGGCACGACCGGGAAAATGGAGTTGCGCCATTCGTCGCGTGCCTGGTGCAGGTCGGAGTGGCACACGCCGCAGAAGAGCACGTCGAGACGGACGTCGAGGTCGCGCAGGTCGCGGCGCTCGAATTCGAACGGGGCGAGCGGCGAAGCGGCGTCGCGTGCTGCATAGCCTTGAGTCGGGTACATGGGGGCTCCTTGATCCGGGTTGCGAGGGTGTTGCTGGTGCGTTGCCGCGGTGTCCCGCGAAGCGTTGCGCGGGCTCGTGCGGTGTCGTGCGGGGTTGGTGTGCGGTGTTGCTTCAGGCCGCGCCCCGGGTGCGGCTGGGGCGTTGCGGCAGGGTTCCCATCGTAAGGATCGGCAGCCACCCAGGGAATACCTGAATCTATCGAAGACTTGCCTGTTTCTCCTGGCGAAGCACGCGCGCGTGCGTTCGGTGATAGATTGGCAAGCCTGTTTCTCTGCCCGCCTCATCCATTTGGGGTACAACCGCAATGGTCTACGTCAAAACCGTCGCGGCGCCGGCCGTCGCGCCGCCCGCCGCCAACCAGACCCGCATCGTCGAACTGATGCTGCATCTCACGCAGCGCGACGGCGTGCACGTCACGCCTATCGACGGCGTGCGGCTTTATCGCGGCAGCCAGAGCCACCCGCGTCAGCCCGTGATGTACGAGCCGAGCATCTTCATCGTCTGCCAGGGCCGCAAGCGCGGCTTTCTCGGCGACCAGGTGTTCATCTACGACGCGCAGCAGTATCTCGTCCTGTCCGTGCCGATGCCGTTCGAGTGCGAGACCGAGGCGAGCCCCGAAAAACCGATTCTGGCAATTGGCGTGCGCGTGGACCTCACGACCGTCGCCGAACTGCTGATGGCGCTCGACGACTCGCGCGGCGGCGCGTACTCGGAGCCTTCGGGCATCTATGCCACGCCGCTCGACGCGCCGCTCTCGAACGCCGTGCTGCGGCTGCTCGAAGCGCTCGCGCAGCCGTGCGAGGCGCGCATTCTCGGCCCGGCGATCGTGCGCGAGATCTGCTACCGCGTGCTCACGGGCGAGCAGGGCGACGCGATTCGCGCGGCGCTCACGCATCAACATCACTTTGGGCGCATCGCCAAGGCGCTGCGCCGCATCCACAGCGACTATCGCGGCGATCTCGACGTGGTGACGCTCGCCGCCGAGGCGGGCATGAGCCTCGCGGTCTTCCACGCGCACTTCAAGGCGGTCACGTCCACCTCGCCGATGCAGTACGTGAAAACCACGCGCCTGCATCACGCGCGGCTGCTCATCACGCATGACGGTCTGAACGTGAGCGCGGCGGCCGTGCGCGTGGGCTACGAAAGCGCCTCGCAGTTCAGCCGCGAGTTCAAGCGCCTGTTCGGCATGAGTCCCGCCGACGAAATGCGCCGTGCGCGCGATGCGGCCGTGGTCGTCGCGCCGCGCGTGGAAGTCGCGCCGCCGCCGCGCTATGTGAACGCGGTGTGAACGCGGCTCGAGCACGATGGGGACGCGGCGGATTCGATCATCGTGTGATGGCGATGTAAGGCGCGCCGTGTAGTGTGTTCGCCGTATAGATCATCACCGAGTGATTACAGAGGAATGACAAGCCGATGAAGCCGTGCCTGCTGACCTTGATTCTGCTGACCGACGACGACCGCGCCAAGCTGGGCGCCACTTACGAACTGATCTACGCGCCCGACGCCGACTCGCGCGCGCAAGCCGTCGCGCAGCACGGCGAGCGCGTGCGCGCGGTGCTCACGAACGGCACGACCGGCCTCACCGCCGCGGAAATCGACCGCATGCCGCAACTCGAACTCGTGAGCGCGCTGGGCGCGGGTTACGAGAACATCGCCGTCGACCGCGCGCGCGAGCGCGGCATCGCCGTGAGCAACGGCGCGGGCGTGAACGCCGATTGCGTGGCCGACCACGCGCTCGCGCTGCTGCTCGCCGCCGTGCGCGCCGTGCCGCAGTACGACGCCGCGTGCCGCGCGGGCGTGTGGCGCGACGACCTCGCGATGCGGCCCACGGTGACGGGGCGCAAGCTCGGCGTGGTCGGTTACGGGCATATTGGCGCGAAGGTCGCGAAGCGCGCCGCCGGTTTCGACATGGAGATCGGCTATCACAACCGCAAGCCGCGTGAGGACGCGCACGGCCGCTACTTCGACACGCTGATGGCGCTCGCGCAATGGAGCGACTACCTCGTGATCGCCACGCCGGGCGGCCCGCAAACGACGCATCTCGTCGATCGCGCGGTGCTCGACGCGCTCGGGCCGGACGGTTTTCTCGTCAACGTGTCGCGCGGCAGCGTGGTCGACACGGCTGCGCTCGCGGCGGCGCTCGCGGCGGGCACGCTCGGCGGCGCGGGCCTGGACGTCTACGAGGGCGAGCCGGAACCGCCCGCCGCGCTCGTCGGCCTGACGAACATCGTGCTCACGCCGCACACGGCGGGCACCTCGCCCGACGTGCGCAACGCCACGGTGCGCCATTTCATCGCCAACGCCGCGCGTCACTTCGCGGGCGAGCCGCTGCTCACGCCGCTCTGAGCGCCGTTTAGCTCGCCGTTTAACTCGCCGTTTAACTCGCCGTTTGGCTTGCCGTCGCGCGCGCCGTTTCGTTCGGCGCGCGGGTGGCCGTCCCGCCGGGCGCCGGGCGGCCGGGCGCGGCGGTGGAATTTTCAATTTTCCTCAGTTTTTTTCAGCGCTTTTTTGTCGTTTTAGTCTCATTCTTTCGCGCCAACGCGGTCTTGCGTACGGAAGGCGCTCGCCGATGACGTATGATCTCGGCGCGAGCGAGCCAAAAAGCATAGTCGTAACGCGATCCAGGCGGCCGCCAGCAAATCCATAGAAAACGAATGGCCGGGGAATCTGGCGCGGGTCGGCGAACGCCGCTGCGCCAGAGCGGGGACTAAAAGGCTCAAATAATGAAAACGCTGATCGGGGTACTGCATGACCATGCGGCCCTCGTGGTGCAGAAGTTCTACGAAGAACTCGCGCGCCTGCCCAAATCCCGCCGCATTCTGGAAATGCTCGCCGGCGACGAACTCGCGAATCTGAAGACGCGCCAGATCGAGAATCTCCTCGCGCTCGCCGATCCCAACCTCAGTCCCCTCGAGCACGCCGAGATGGCGCAGCGCATCGGCCGCATTCACGCGATCGTCGGGCTCGACAAGGAAGAACTGGTGCGCAGCCGCAGCGTGCTGCAGGAATTGCTCTACGCGCAGATCGAAAGCGTGGTGAGCAACGAATCGCTCGCGCTCTACGCGCGCCGCCTGACGTCCGACCTGGCGTGGCAATTGAAGGCGTATCAAGACGTGCAGGATTCCCAGCAGGAAGCGCTGCTGCGCATCACGCGGCTCGTGTGGGAAGCCGGCAGCTACACGAATTTCATCGATCAGGTGATCGAGACGCTGGCCGGGCACGACGAGATCACGGCGTGCGTGATCGGCCGGCCGGACGCGTCGGGCATCTTTCACTTCGAGGCGGGCGCGGGCGGCAAGGCCGCGGGCGGCCTGCTCGGCGTGCTGGCGGCGCACGATCAGATCGTGAGCGTACGCGCCGATCATCCGCACGGGCAAGGCGCCGTCGGGCGCGCCTGGCGCAGCGGCAAGCCCGAGCGCGTCGTCAACTTTCAGACCGATCCGCTCGTCGCGCTGTGGCGCGAAATCGCGGCCAACGAGGGCGTGCGTTCCCTCGTGGCGGTTCCGCTCGCCGCGCCCGGCCAGCCGCCGCTCGCGTTGCTGATTCTGTACAGCGAGTTTCCGGGCGGCTTTGTCGGGACCGATCAGGTCGCATTTGTCGAATTGCTGCAAACGCTGCTCGGCTGCGCGGCGTCGCGTATCCAGACGCACGACGGCATGAGCGCCGCCGTGCCGGTGAGCGTGCGCCAGCATTGGGCCGCGCTCGTGCGCGTGGGCGCGCTGGAGATGCACTATCAGCCGCTGCTCAATCTGGCGACGGGCACGGTGAGCAAGGTGGAGGCGCTCGCGCGGCTGCGCGACGGCGAGCGTCTGCTCGCGCCCGACGAGTTTCTCTCCGCGCTGTCGTCCGACGACCTGCTCGCGCTGTTCACGCGCGGCCTCGATCTCGCGCTGAGCGACCGGTTGCGCTGGCGCGCGCGCGGCCGCGTGCTGGACATCTCGATCAACCTGCCGCCCGCCGCGCTCAACGACATCCGCTATTACGACGCGCTGCGCGGCGCGCTCGACGCGCACGATTGCCCGGCCGCGTGCCTGACGCTCGAAGTGCTGGAGAACGAATCGTTGACGCTGAGCCAGGGGCAGCGCGCGATTCTGGAGAAGTTCTGCGCGCTCGGCGTGCTGCTCGCGCAGGACGACCTCGGCTCGGGGCACAGCGGTCTCACGCGGCTGCGCGAACTGCCGTTCGACTGGATCAAGCTCGACCGCGAACTCGTGCAGGTGAGCGGCGACGAAGCGCTCAACACGCTGCGCGTGATCTATCAGCTCACGCGGCTCGGGCATTCGCTCGGCCAATTCGTGCTGGCCGAAGGTATCGACTCGCTCGATCTGCTCAACGCGCTCGCCGTGCTCGGCGTGGACGGCGCCCAGGGCTATGTGATCGCCCGGCCGATGGAGGGCGCGCGCCTGCTCGCGTGGCTCGACGGCATGCCGGTGTTCGCCAGCGGCGGCGAGCACAGCCTGCTCGCGCGGCTCGCGCGCTTCGTGATCTGGGAGGAGCGCATGCTGATGATCGCCGCGATTCCCGACGCCGCGCAGAATCTGCTGGCCGCGCTGGCGAGCGGCGGCCCGAGCGCGGCGCTCGCGCAATCGTTGATGAGCTTCGGCGAAATCTTGCCGCCCAGCGCCCAGCGCGAGGCGTTGCATCGCGAGATCGTCGGGGCGCTGTTCGCGCAAGGGCGCGAGAGCGAGGCGTGGCGCGTGGCCGTCATGACGCTGATGGCGGCGATCGGGGCGACGGCGCGGGCTTGAGCCGCGCCGCCGAAGCGTGGCCTGGCGCTTATTCGGCCACCGCCATGCCCACGTCGTCCGTTTTCGCCGCGTGCTGGCGCCGTTGCAGCACGGCGATGCACAGCAGCGAGATGCCGGCCAATGCACTATAGAACATCGCCAGCGGCCACCACTGGCCCGGGAAGTGATGCGCGAGCAGCGTGCCGACGAGCGGCGTCAAACCGCCCGCGAGCGCCGCGCAGCACTGGTAGGAAATCGAAATGGCCGAGTAGCGCACCCGCACCGGGAACGCGTTCGTCATGAAGCCCGCCATCACCGCATACGAACTGCACATGCACATCACCGCGATGGCGATGCCCACGACGATCGCCACCGGCTTGCCGGTGGCAACCAGCACGAACATCGGATAGGGCGAGATCGTCGCGAGCGCGGCGGCGAGCACGAGAAAGCGCCCCGCGCCCACGCGCTGCGCGAACCAGCCCGAGAACAGCTGCGTGAACAGCTGGATGAACGCCACGACGAACAGGCAGTCGAGAATCAGCCCGCGATCGAGGCCGAGCGTTTGCGTCGTGTAATTCAGCATGAACGTGTTGACGAACCACGCGCCCGCCACGCCAATCACGTTCGCGCCCAGGCACAGCAGCACGGCGCGCCACGAATCGCGCAGCACCTCGACGATCGGCATCGCGGCGGTGCGCCGTTGTGTCTTGAGCGCCTCGAATTCCGGCGACTCGCCCACGCCCGAGCGAATCAGCAAGCCCACCACGAGCAGCACCGCGCTCGCGAGGAACGGCAGGCGCCAGCCCCACGCATAGAGCGCGTCCTTGTCCAGATGCGCGACGCTGCGAAACGCCAGCAGCGCGAGAATCAGCCCGGCGGGACTGCCGAGCTGCGCGAACGAAGCGAGGAACGTGCGCTTGTCCTTCGGTGCGTGCTCGCCCGCCATCAGCACCGCGCCGCCCCATTCGCCGCCGATGGCCACGCCCTGCGCCACGCGCAGCAGCACGAGCAGCGCGGGCGCGAGCGCGCCGGCGCTCGCGTAGGTCGGCAGGAAGCCGATGCCCACGGTGCCCACGCCCATGATCGAAAGCGTGGCGACGAGTGCCTTCTTGCGGCCGATGCGGTCGCCGAGATGCCCGAACACGAGACCGCCGAACGGGCGCGCGAAAAAGCCCACGGCGAAGGTGCCGAACGACGCGAGCGTACTGTAGAACGGTTCGTTCGACGGGAAGAACAGCTTGCCGAAGATCAGCGCCGAGGCCGTGGCGTAGATGTAGAAGTCGTACCACTCGATGGTGGTGCCGAAGAAGGCGGCCAGCGAGGCGCGCGCGGGCTGGCGGGCGAGTTGGGCGTGGCGATTCATGCGTGTCTCCTGAAGCGGGTTGAGCCGGCTCGGGCCGGTCTATGTTCCGTTGACGTGGTTAGTTCTGCACGATTTCCGTTGCTTCGGGTTCCTTGACAATGCCGGATTCGAACAGGCGTTGCTGCGTGTGCGCGTCGATACCCAGTGCGTCGAGCACGGCGCGCGTGTCGGCCCCGAGCGCGGGCGGAAGCGTGCGGTAGGTGGGCGGGGTGCGCGAGAGTTTCACGGGCGCGCCAGTGCCGCGATAGCCGTTCATTTCGACGATCATGCCGCGATGCCGCGTATGCGGATGCGCCGCCACGGCATCGACGGTCTGCACCGGACCGCAGGGCACGCCCGCCTGGATCAGGTCGCGCGCGAGCGGCTCGCAGTCGTGCGCTTCGAGCCGCGCTTCGAGCGCCGCCTTGAGTTCGGGACGATGCGCGCAGCGGCTGCGGTTGTCGGCGAAACGCGCGTCGCTCGCGAGTTCGGGCACGCCCAGATGCGCGCACAGCTTTGCGAACTGGCGGTCGTTGCCCACGGCGAGAAAGATGGGCGCCGTGCGCGTGGCGTAGCTGTCGTAAGGCGCGATGTTCGGGTGCGCGTTGCCGCTGCGCTGCGGCGTGCGGCCGTTGCCGAAGTAGTTCGGCAGATGCGGATGCAGCAGCGACACGCCGCAGTCGTAGAGCGCGATGTCCACCGACTGGCCGAGGCCGCTTTTCTCGCGCTCGGCCAGCGCGAGCAGAATGCCCGCGAGCGCGTTGAGCCCCGTGACCATGTCGACGATCGGCAAGCCCACGCGCAACGCGGGGCCGTCGCGTTCGCCGTTTACGCTCATGAGGCCCGCCATCGCCTGGATCGCGGCGTCGTAACCGGGCAAGCCGCCGAGCGGGCCGTCGGCGCCGAAACCCGAAATCGCGCAGTGAATCAGGCGCGGAAAACGCGGCCGCAGATCGCGTTCGTAATCCATGCCCCAGCGCGCGAGCGTGCCGGGCTTGAAGTTTTCGACCAGCACGTCCGCGCCTTCGAGCAGTTGCCAGAGCAGCGCGCGGCCTTCGCCGCGCGACAGATCGACGGCAATACCCTGCTTGTTGCGGTTCACGCCCACGTAATACGAGGCCGTTTCGCCCACGAACGGCGGCCCCCAGCCGCGCGTTTCGTCGCCGTCGGGCGGTTCGAGCTTGATGACCTGCGCGCCGTGATCGGCGAGCGCCTGCGTGCAGTACGGGCCGCCCAGCACGCGGCTCAGATCGAGTACGCGCAAACCGTGCAGCGCGCCATGTACCTGGGAAACCGAATTAATCGACATGATGGGACCTCACTGCGCGGGCATCAGCGCAACGGCGTCGGCGAGCGTGATGCTTCGCTCGTCGACGATCGCGCGCAGCGTGGCCGCATGCGCGTCGCGTTCGTCGAGCGCCAGCGGATCGCGCGGCAGCAGCTTGTGCTGCACGATCAGGTTAGCGAGCGCGAGACGCCGGTAGTCGCTCTGGATCGCGGCCGCCTCGCAGGCCATGAACGCGGCCGTGGTGGCGTGATACAGCGCGCTCGCGGCCTGGCGCACGGACTCGTCGCGGCCGCATTCGGCCACGCTCACGAGCGCCGCGCCCGCGCGGTCGAACACGTCGCGCAGCAGTGCCACGTTTTGCGCGGGCAGGCCGCTGGCCGCGAGTTCGGCATTCACGTATTGCGCGAGCGCGTCGAGCGCGCCTTCGCGTTTCGCCGCGCGCGCCACGTCGAGCGCGACGATATTGCTCGTGCCTTCCCAGATCGAGCCCAGATGCGCGTCGCGCACGAGACGCGGGTCGCTCCATTCCTCGATATAGCCCACGCCGCCGCGCACTTCCATCGCGTCGCCGGTCACGCGGCGCGCGTCGCGGCAGGCGCGGAACTTGATGAGCGGCGTGAGGATACGCACGCATTTCGCGGCCGGCGCGTCGCCTTGATCGGCGCGCGGGAGCAGCGTGGCGATGCGCATGAACAGCGAGCGCGCCTGCTCGGCGGGCAGCATCATCTTGAGCAACTGGCGCTGCATGAGCGGCATGTCGACGAGCTTGCGCCCGAATGCCTCGCGGTGGCGCGCCACGTGCAGCGCCTCGGTGACGGCGCGGCGCATGAGACCCGCCGCGCGCACGCCGTTCGACAGCCGCGACATGTTGATCATGTCCGCCATCTGGTGAAAGCCGCGCCCGACTTCGCCGATCAGATAGGCCTGCGCGCCTTCGAGCACGATCTCGCCGCTCGCCATCGAGCGGCTGCCGAGCTTGTCTTTGAGGCGCACGATGCGGTAGGTGTTGCGCGAGCCGTCGGCAAGCGTTTTCGGCAGCAGGAACAGCGCGAGGCCCTTGATGCCGGGCGGCGCGTCGTCGGGGCGCGCGAGCACCATGGCGAGATCGGCGTCGGCGTTCGAGCAGAACCATTTGTCGCCGTGCAACTGCCAGACGTCCTCGCCTTGCGCGTTGCGCGTGCGCACGGCGCGCGTGGCGATGCGCGCGACGTCGGAGCCCGCGGCCTGCTCGGTCATGAACATCGCGCCTTGAAACAGCGTGTCGAAGTCCTGCGAGGCGAGCATTGGCAGATAGCGCGCGACGAGTTCCGGCGTGCCGAACTTGCGCAGCGTGCGCGTGAGCGAGTCGGTCATGCTCACGGGGCAGCACAAGCCGAATTCGGCCTGCACGAACAGATAGGTGAGCGCGTATTTCACGAGCGGCGCGCTCGCGTGTTCGCGATGGCTCATCGCGGCGAGGCCGAGTTCGGCGTAGGCGACGCGTTCGAGCGCCACGTAGTCGGGATGCTTTTCGATGCTCTGGATCGCTTCGCCGCGGCGCGTGCGCGGCGCGAGCACGGGCGGATGCTTGTCGGCGACGGAGGCGAGCGCGTCGAGTTCGTCCGACGCGCGCAAGCCCAGCTCGGTCAGTTGCGCTTCGATCGCGCGGAAGGCGTCGTCGCCGAGATAGCTGCGCAGCAGGGGCGCGAAGCCGGGATCGCTGGTGTAGAAGTTGATGCCGCGGCTGTCGGGAATGTTGTCCGCGCCGTTGAGTGGCGTGGCGAAGGCGGGCCGGTCGCTCATCGAGGTGTCTCCATCGGATTGCTGTTTTGCCGCCGCTGTCACGGCGAGTTCGACACAGCTTAGGCGCGGCTTCGATAACGGTCCAATACAACCGATGTCATGTACGATAAGCGTTATCTATCGATAAATCGCGGACATCGCGCGGGAGACGACGCCGTGGAACTCAAGCAATTGCGCTATTTCGTGGCCGTGGCCGAGGAGTTGCATTTCGGCCGCGCGGCGCGCCGGCTCTTCATCTCGCAGCCCGCGCTGAGCTTCGACATCCGCAAGTTCGAGGAGCAACTGGGCGTGCAGTTGCTCGAACGCACCAACAAGGCGGTCGCGCTCACGAACGCGGGCAACGTGCTGCTCGAAGAGGCGCGCCGGCTGCTCGAACAGGCCGACGAAGTGCGGCGTATCGCGGCCCGTTCGGCGCATGGGCTGGCGGGGCGTTTGCGCATCGGCTTCGTCAACTCGATGCTGTATCGCGGCTTGCCGGAAGCGGTGCGCCGTTTCGAAGCCGATCATCCGGCCGTGGAGGTCGTGCTGCGCGAGATGAACACGGCGGAACAGATGCACGCGTTGCAGCGCTTGCAGATCGATCTGGGCTTCGCGCACTGGGGACGTTTTCCCGCCGAGGTGCAAACCGAGGTGCTGGTTTCCGAGCCCTTCCTGTGCTGTTTGCCCGCCGCGCATCCGTTCGCGCGCAAGCGGCGCATCGAACTCGCGACGCTCGCTCGCGAACCGTTCATTCTGTTTCCGCGTTCGGTCTCGCCGCATTATCACGATCAAATCATCGCGACCTGCGTGGAAGCCGGCTTCAGTCCGCAGATCCGTCACGAGGCGCGGCTCTGGCAGACCGTGGTGACGATGGTGGAGTTCGGCATGGGCATCGCGCTCGTGCCCGCCGCGCTGGGACGTGTGGGGAGCGAGCGTGTGGTGTTCCGGCCGCTGCTGAGCAATCCTTATGAATCGCAGGTGCTGAAACTCGTGAGGGCGGGCGAGGGGAACGCGTTGGCGCAGGGGTTTGTGGGGTATTTGCCGATGCCGGGAAAATGAACGCAAGTCAGGAAAACTTGATGATGCACAAGCTTCGGATTGATACGATTGCCGCGTCTCTATCGGTTGGGTAAATATGCACGACTCGGCCAGCGAGGCCGGCGCGTGACGACGGAGAAGAATAAATAGATGAGAGGCGCTATTTTATCGGGCGGAAATTGCGAGTTGTTTAATTTGAAAATCGACGTGGGCGATTTTCAATTCACTCGGCATGGAAAAATGCACGGCCGGACCTCGCTATCGACGGTCGATACGAGTCGGTATAATCGCCGTCGCGTGCGGGCGGCCATGTCGTGCGCTCGCGCTCCTTGTCTGCGGGATGCGATTTTCATCGTTCCCGTGCGCGTCCGGATTTTCGGCATCGTGGATTGCCGGTTATTCCACGGAAATGTGTCGAATGAAAGTAGATGTTCAATTCGGGAGGCCAACGTCGGGCCGTTCGTGAATTGGCGTGATTCGCCGCGGGAGAGATCGCTCGCCGCGCGCAGTCGTTGTGATATCGACGGATTAAAACGCTGCATCGCGCAGAGTTTTCTGCGCGACGCCTCCAACGCATTGTCGTAGTGATTTTCAGCTAGCGCACGACCGACCATCATGGATCTGCTCCGCTTCCTGCTTCTGCTCCCGTTTCGCACGATTGCACGGGTTTTCCGGCTGCTCGGGCGCCTGTTGCGGCCGCTGGTCGGCGGCGTGTCCTGGACGGCGCCTGCGTGGCCCGGTTATGCCGCGGAACACGTACGTCGCAGGCCGGGGCGGACGGTGGGCGTGGCGGTGGTCGCGCTCGCGGCGGCCTACGGCATTTACTGGTACCAGCATCGGCCGAAAGCGCCGGAGCCCGATCGGGTCACCTTCCGCGTGAATGCGCCACCGGTCACCACCTATAGCGACGACGACAGTGGCAAGCCGCAAACGATCGTGCATCCGCTCGAGGTGGCGTTCTCGAAGTCGGCCGCGCCGCTCGCGCTCGTGGGCAAGGCCGTAACGCAGGGCATCGAGATGCAACCGGCGTTGAAGGGCGCGTGGGTCTGGACCGACGACCATACGCTGCAATTCACGCCCGCCGCCGACTGGCCGGTTGGTGCGCACGTGGCGGTGCGTTTCGCGGTTCGCGAGGCGTTTGCGCCGCAGGTGACGATGGCCGACGACCGCTTCGCGTTCGACGTGCCGGCATTCGCCGCGCAATTCGGCTCGAACGCGTTCTATCAAGACCCGCGGAATGCGGCGTTGAAGCAGGCGATCATGGAGATCCGCTTCAACTATCCGGTCGATCCGGCCACGTTCGAGCAGCGTCTCGGTTTCGCGCTGGTCGGCCGCGACGGCAAGGCGACGACGCCGCTGCGCTACACGGTCAGCTACGACACGCACAAGTTGACCGCGTGGGTGCGGTCCCAGCCGCTCGAGGTGCCGCGCGATCCGCTTTCGGCGCGGCTGGACCTCGACAAGGGCGTGCGCAGCGCGCGTGGCGGAGACGGCACGGCGGCGCCGCTGCGCGCCGAGGTCGCGGTGCCGGGTTTATACAGTCTCACGCTCAGCGACATCTCGCCCACGCTCGTGGACGGCGACCATTACGAGCCCGAGCAAGTGCTCGTGGCGCAATTGTCCGACGCCGTGCGCGCCGAAGACATCGCGGCGCACGCCAGGGCCTGGGTCCTGCCCAAACGCAAAGCGGGCGTCGAGCAGGCCGACGACGATCCGCCGTACGCGTGGAACGTGGATGACGTGAGCGATGCCGTGCTCAAGCAGTCCACGCCGCTGCCCCTCGGCGTGACGCCGACCGAAACGGATTCAGCCGCGCTGCAGAGCTTCAAGTATCACGCCACGCCCGGCGCGCGGATCTATGTGCGCGTTGACGCGGGCCTCAAATCGGCGGGCGGCTATCTGCTCGCCGCACCGGTCACGCGCACGCTCACGGTGCCCGACTATCCCAAGCTGCTGCGTTTCGTCGCCGACGGCTCGTTGCTGTCGTTGAGCGGCGATAAGCGGATTTCGATCGTCTCGAGAAATCTGCCGGGCATGAAGGTCGAGATCGGCCGCGTGCTGCCGGAGCAGCTTCAGCATCTGGTCAGTTTCAATCGGGGCACCTACGCCAGGCCGGAGTTGTCGTACAGCTTCAGCGAAGACCATATCGTCGAGCATTTCGAGATCAAGCGGGCGTTCCCTTCGGCGGACCCCGGCAAGGCGCGCTATGACGGCGTCGATCTCGGTCAGTATCTGAAGAACGGCAAGCGCGGTGTCTTTCTGATTCATCTGTCGAGCTACGATCCGGCCGCCGACAAGAAAAAGGCGAGCGACGGCAACGAAGACAGTTCCGCCAGTTCGGGCGACGGCGACGGCAACCAGCAGGACAATGCCGACAGTCAAAGCAGTTCGGACGATGCCGGCAGTGGCGACGATGCGAATGCCGACAATTCGAACACCCGCGACACGCGCCTGATCGTCGTGACGGATCTCGGGATGCTCGTCAAGCGCGCGCTCGACGGCAGTCAGGACGTGTTCGTCCAGTCGATCCGTACCGGCAGACCGGTGGCGGGCGCAAAGGTGTCGGTGCTCGCGGTCAATGGCCAGCCGCTCTTCACGCAGTCGACCGACGTTGACGGCGTCGCGCATTTCCCGACCCTGAAGGGACTCGAGCGCGAGAAACGTCCTGAGCTGTACGTCGTGTCGAAAGACGGCGATCTTTCGTTTTTGCCCGTCTCGGGCAGCGATCGCCAGCTCGATTTTTCGCGCTTCGATGTGGGTGGCGAACCCAATGCGACGAGCCGCGGACAACTGTCGGCGTGGCTCTTCTCCGATCGTGGACTGTACCGGCCGGGCGATCTGCTGCACATCGGCATGATCGTGCGCGCGGCGGACTGGTCGCGCAGCCCGGCAGGCGTGCCGCTGCAGGCGGAGATCGTCGATCCGCGCGGTATCACGGTCGAACGGCGTTCGCTGGCCGTCGATTCGAACGGCTTCACATCGCTCGACTACACGCCGGCCGAAACCGCGCCAACCGGCACGTGGACGGCCAACCTGTATATCGTCAAAGACGGGCGGCCGGGCGACACGCCTATCGGCAGTGTGACGGTGCAGGTGAAGGAGTTCATGCCCGACCGCATGAAGGTCGACGCGCGGTTGTCGCAGCAAGTCGCCGAAGGTTGGGTCAAGCCCGCGCAACTGAAGGGGATCGTCGACGCGCAAAACCTGTTCGGCACGCCGGCGGAGGACCGGCGCGTCGAGGCCACGCTGACCTTGCGGCCCGCGTGGCCGTCGTTCCGCAGTTGGTCCGACTATCATTTCTTCAGCGCGCATCGCGCGAAAGAGGACTACACGAGCACGCTGCAGGACGGCAAAACCGACGCGCGAGGTCACGCGGAGTTCGATCTCGACCTGCAGAAGTACGAAGACGCGACCTACCAGCTTTATTTCCAGGCCAAGGCTTACGAAGCGGACGGCGGCCGCAGCGTCGCCGCGAATGCGCAGACGCTCGTGTCGAACAACGACTGGCTCGTGGGCTACAAGTCGGCGGACAGTCTCGGCTACGTGATGCGCGGCAGTCCCCGTAGCGTCCGCCTCGTCGCGATCGATCCGCACGCAAAGGCGATCGCGGTGAGCGGGCTGCGCGCGCAGCTTGTCGAGGAACGCTATGTCTCGGTGCTGACCAAACAGGATTCGGGCGCGTACAAGTACGACTCGAGGCTGAAAGAGGTGCCGCTCGACGAGCAGCCGCTTTCGATCGCCGCGGCCGGCACTGTCTTTCCGTTGCGTACCGACCGGCCCGGGAACTACGCACTCGTGATTCATGGTCCCGATGGCGCGGAAGTCAACCGGATCGACTATTCGGTGGCGGGCGACGCGAATGTCTCGCGCTCGCTCGACCGCAACGCCGAATTGCAACTCACGCTGAGCAAGCACGACTACAAGCCGGGCGAGCCGATCGAAATCGCGATACGCGCGCCGTATGCGGGCAGTGGCCTGATCACCATCGAGCGCGACAAGGTGTACGCGCACGCGTGGTTCCATGCGAACACGACCAGTTCGATCCAGCACATCACGGTGCCTGCCGGCTTCGAAGGCAGCGGGTACATCAACGTGCAGTACATTCGCGATCCCTCGTCGGACGAGGTGTTCATGAGCCCGTTGAGCTACGGCGTCGTGCCGTTCTCCGTGAACCTCGACGCGCGCCGCAATGCGCTGACCGTCGACGCGCCGGCGCTCGTGAAGCCGGGCGAGACGGCGACCTTCACCGTGCATTCGCCGCGGCCCGGGAAACTGGTGCTGTTCGCCGTCGACGAGGGCATTCTGCAGGTCGCGCACTACAAGCTCGGCGACCCGTTGAAGTACTTCTTCCGCAAGCGGACGCTCGAAGTGGGCACCTCGCAGATCCTCGACCTGATCCTGCCCGACTTCGGCAAGCTGATGTCGATGGCCGCGCCGGGCGGCGACGCCGACGACGCCATCGGGCGGCAGCTCAATCCGTTCAAGCGCAAGCATGACAAGCCCGTGGTGTTCTGGTCGGGCATCGTCGACGCGCATGGCGACTCGCGATTCAGCTACCGCGTGCCCGATTATTTCAACGGCAAAATGCGCGTCATGGCCGTGTCCGTTTCGCCGGATCTCATCGGCACGGCGTCCAGCGAGACCACGGTGCGCGGCGACTTCGTCCTCTCTCCGAATACGCCGACGACACTCGCGCCGGGCGACGAGGCGGAGATCAGCGTCGGCATTGCGAACAATCTGACCGGCGTGGACAACAAGCCGGTGCCCGTGTCCGTCACGCTGACCGGCAGCCCGCAACTGGACGTCGTCGGTGCGGCCACGCAGAGCATCGCGCTCGCGCCGCTGCACGAAGGCGTCGCGCTGTTCCGCGTGAAAGCCACCGGCGTACTCGGCGACGGCGCGCTGTCGTTCGGCGCGCGCTACGGCGACAAATCGGCCGCGCAGCATGCCGACGTGTCGGTGCGGCCGGCCGCGCCATTCCGCACGCAACTCGGGTTCGCGCAACTCGCGCCGGGAAAGAAGGCAAGCGTGCCCGAACTGCGCACGATGTACGACGCGTATGCCGCCCGTGACGCGAGTATTTCGACCGCGCCGGTCGTTTTGTCGGAAGGGTTGGCGTCGTATCTCGTCAATTTCGAGCATGACTGCAGCGAGCAACTCGTGAGCGCCATGGTGCCGCGCCTGTTCGCCGCGAAGTGGTTGTCGGCGCGCGCGCTGACGAGCCCCACGCGAACGCAGTTCGCGGCCGAGGGCACGACGGGCGCGGACATGACCCGGCAGTTCTTCGAGCTGCTGCGCAGCCGGCAGAATGCGCAGGGCGGGTTCGGGCTCTGGACCGCCACGCAGGACGCCGATCCGTTCGTCTCGGTCTACGCGATGCACGTGCTGATCGACGCAGGCGAGCGCGGCGTCGCCGTGCCGCCCGACATGCTGGATGCCGGCAATCAGTACCTGCAAAAGCTGGCGGCGAACGACGCGCTCGACACGCTCGACCTGCTGCGGCAGCGTGCGTACGCGGTCTATCTGCTGACGCGCGAGGGCAATGTGACGACCAACAGTCTCGCGGCCGTCCAGAAGCGGTTGCAGAGCGCGTATCCGAACCAGTGGAAGGACGACCTGGCGGCGGCGTGGCTGGCGGCGTCCTATCAATTGCTGAAGCAGGACAAGGAGGCCGCCGCCTTGATCGCCGGGCCGCAGAAGCTGCTGGAGCGCGCCGCGCCGCGCGACGAATCGTTTGGCTTCGGCTATTTCATCGATCCGCTCACGCGCGATGCGACCACCCTGTACCTGATCGCGAAGCATTTCCCGGACCGTATCGCGAAGCTGTCGCCGCGTGCCGTGGCCAACATCGTGACGCCGCTCGAACAGGACCGCTTCAACACGCTGTCTTCGTCGATGACGATTCTCGCGCTCACGGCCTACTCGAGCGCGACGGCGGGCAGTCTCGACCAACTCGCGATCAACGAGGTGCTCGCCAACGGCACGTCGAAGGACGTGTCGACGGTGCAGGCCGGCTTGATGAAGTCGGCCACATGGAGTTCGAACGCCACGCGCGTCGATTTCATCAACGGCAGCGCGCTGCCCGCGTGGTGGATCGCGAGCCAGTCGGGCTACGATCGCGGCAATGCCGCGAAAACGATCCGCAACGGCCTCGAAATCGTGCGCGAGTACACCGATACGAGCGGCAAGCCCCTCGGCAAGATCACGCCCGGCGAGGAGATCGACGTGCATCTGAAAATTCGCGCCACCGGCAATACGAGTGTCGGCAACGTCGCCATCGTGGATCTGCTGCCGGGTGGCTTCGATCCGGTGCTCACGCCGCCGCCGTCCAGCGACGCCGACAGCAGCGATGCCGCGTCGAGCGACGCGAGCACGGCGCCGCCACCGTGGCATTCGCCGATCGGCGTCGCGGGGTCGAGCTGGCAGCCCGCCTATGTGGACGTGCGCGAGGACCGCGTCGTGATCTACGGCACCGCGACGACCGACGTGCGCGAGTTCGTGTACCGCATCAAGGCGAGTAACGCGGGCCGCTTCGTCGTGCCGCCAGCCTATGGCGAGTCAATGTACGACCGGCGCGTGCAGGCGCAAGCGCCCGGGGGCGCGGCGCTGACCGTCGTGCGTCCGTGATCGGGCGCACCGTGCGCGGGAAGGCGGCGACACATGGCGGCTGAGAGCGTGCCGCGCTCTGTGCTGCGCGCGCTCGCGCGGTGGGTGCAGCGCTGGCAGAACGGGATTGCCGGCGTACTGCTGGTCGCCGCGTTGCTCGCCGGCTGCCGTCTGTGGCCGCATCCGTCGCTGCGCGACTGGAAGCCTGCGTCGACGGCCGTGCTGGACGCGAACGGCCGGCTTCTGCGTCTCACGCTCGCGAAGGACGACCGCTACCGGTTGTGGGTGCCGCTCGGCCGGATGTCGCCGCAGCTCGTCGACGCCGTGTTGCTGCACGAGGACCGCTGGTTCTACTGGCACCCGGGCTTCAACCTCTACGGGCTCGCGCGCGGCGCGTGGGTAACGTATGTGCGCGGCGGCAATCCGCAGGGCGGCTCCACGATCACCATGCAGCTCGCCCGTTCGCTCTGGCCGCTCAACACCCGCACGCCGCTGGGCAAGCTCAGGCAAATCGGCCGCGCGCTGCAACTCGAACTGTTCTACTCGAAGCAACAGATTCTCGAGGCCTATCTGAACGACGCGCCGTATGGACGTAACGTGGAAGGCGCGGGCACCGCGAGCCTCGTGTACTTCGACAAGGCCGCCGATGCCCTCACGCTGCCCGAGGCGCTGGCGCTCGCCGTCGTTCCGCAGGATCCGGCGCGGCGCGTGCGGGGCACCCAGGCGCAGATCAACCAGGCGCTCACGGTGGCGCGCAACCGGCTCTACGCGCGCTGGGCGGCGCAACATCCTGCCGATACCGCGCTTGCCGCGCTCTTCGAATTGCCGCTGCAACTCCGGCCGCTTTCGGCGTTGCCGTTTTCCGCACCGCATGCCGTCGATCAGGTGCTGGCTTCGCGCGAGCCGCAGCGCCGCGATGCAGGCGACCGCGACGCGCGGCTCGTTACGACGATCGATCTCGACCTGCAGCGCGCGCTCGAGCGGCAGATCGATCGCTATGTCACGCGCAACGACCGTCAGGGGATTCGCAACGCCGCCGCGATTCTCGTCGACACGCGGGACATGGGCGTCAAGGCGCTCGTCGGCTCGGCGAACTTCTTCGATCGCTCGATCCAGGGGCAAGTGAACGGCACGCTTGCGCGGCGCTCACCGGGCTCGACGCTCAAGCCGTTCATCTACGCGCTCGGCTTCGATCAGGGTGTGCTGCATCCGCAAACCATACTGCGCGACGTGCCGACGTCGTTCGGTCCGTACGCGCCGGAGAATTTCGACGGCCGCTTTCTCGGCCCCATCACCGCGACCGACGCGCTGAACCGCAGCCGTAACGTCCCCGCCGTGTGGACCGCATCGCAACTTCAGCATCCGGATCTCTATGAGTTTCTGCGCAACGCGGACGTCCGGCTCGCCGCGAGCGAGCAGCACTACGGGCTCGCGCTGGTGCTCGGCGGCGGAGAGGTGACGATGCAGGAGCTTGCGAGGCTCTACGCGATGCTCGCGAACGGCGGCGTGCTTCGGCCGCTGCGGCTGCGCGCCGACTCGCCGGAGTTGCCCGGCAAGCGGCTGCTGAGCGCCGAGGCGAGCTTCATGACGATGGACATCCTGCGCCAGCACGTGCGCCCCGACGAGACGAGCTATGCGCAGCCGTCGCGTTTGCCGGTGTACTGGAAAACCGGCACGTCCTGGTCGTTCCGCGACGCGTGGACGGCCGGCGTGTTCGGTCCGTACGTACTCGTCGTCTGGGTGGGCAATTTCGACAACTCCAGCAACACGGCGTTCGTCGGCGTGGATGCGGCCGCGCCGCTGTTCTTCCAGATCGTCGATTCGGTGGCGGCGCAGCGCACGGTGGCCGAGCCCGCCCGCCCGGTGCCCGCCGGGCTGAAGCGCGTCCCCATTTGTCTTGCGAGCGGCAATCTACCGAACCCGTGGTGTCCGCAACTGGGCTGGACCTGGTTCATTCCCGGCAAGTCGCCGATCCGGGTGAGCACGCTGCACCGGCCCGTCGTGATCGACAACGCCACGGGGCAGGCGGCTTGCCCGCCCTATGACAGCGGGCGTACGCATACCGAGGTTTTCGAATTCTGGCCATCCGATCTGCGCCAGGTGTTCGCGCAGGCCGGTATCGCAGTGCGCCGGCCGCCGCAGAATCGCGCTTGTCGCGACGCCGGCCAGATCGTGGGCGAACCGCCGCGGATCGGCTCGCCGCTGCGCGGCAGTCGCTACGCGATGCGGGTGAAGGACGTGGGCGGCACGCGCATCGCCTTCACGGCAACCGCCGACGCCAGCACGCAACGGCTCTACTGGTTCGTCAACGACGCGTACGTGGGCACGAGTGCGCCCAGCGGCACGCTCTTCTGGCAACCGTCGACCACCGGCACGTACAGCGTGCGCGTGGTCGACGATCATGGCCGTAGCAACGAACGCACGCTGAGCGTCGATCTCGTTCAGTGACCGGCGAGTGCCTCCGCAACGTGAAGCACCGGCGCGCTCACCCGCACGACCCGATCTCCCCGCACGCCGTGCAGAAGTCGCACCCGTCCTTGCGGATCACCGCGTTCGCGCCGCACGAGCCGCAGCGCCTGCCGAACATCGCGTGCGGCCAGGCGTGTTGCGCGTCGGCGGGCAGGGCGTTGTCGACGGGCAGCACCTGATCGCCGGGGCGTTCCGCTTCCACGGGCGCTTCGGCCGCCATCGTCGCAGCCGGCACCACCGCCGCAGCGCCACCACCATGCCGTTGCGCGAGCAGCCGCGACGGCACCTGCCGCCCTTCGGCATCGAGAAAGCCGCGCCGGTGCAGTATCTGCTGGATCGCATAGGCGATCGCCGCGACTTCCGAGTCGTGCCATAGCGGCGTGCGCCGCCCGTCCAGACGCTGCGTTTCGCCGTAGCGCACCTGGCCGCGATCCCACGAGACCTTGCGCAGATCCTGCAGATTGCGCGCGACGAAACCGCCGCGCGCCGCGAGCGAGAGTGAACGCATCGTCGCCGTGATCCATTGCTGCGATTCGTCGCGCTGGCCAATCGGGATGAAGAACTCGATCGGCCGTTCGATCGTGGCCGTTGCGCCGCCCACCTGGCCCGTCACTGCCATGAACGACACCGCCACGTAGAGCGACACCTTGCCGGCCTGCGTGATGTATTCGATCTTCTCGATCACGGCGGGCAACTCGCCTTTGGGCCGATGATCGATGGCCACGCGCAGCGGGTCGAGGAGCGCGTCGCTGGCGGCGTCGTCGGGCGTGGCCGCCGGGGCCGGCGCCGGCGTGGTCTGCAGCACCGCGCCGAGCGTCTCGTTCGGCCGGTACGTGGCGAGACCCTTCAAGCCGCGCCGCCACGCATCGAGGTAGAGATGCTCGAAATCTTCGAACGGATAGTCGGCGGGCACGTTCACCGTCTTCGAAATCGAGGTGTCGACGAACGGCTGCACCGCCGCCATCATCGCCACGTGCTCTTGCGCGCTCATTTCCAGCGCGCTCACGAAGTACGCGGGCAGCGCGTCCACGTCGCCGCCCAGCTGGCGGTAGCGCCGCCACGCGTGATCTTCCACGTCGAAGGTTTCGCGGCTGCCGTCGGCCATGCGGCGCGTGCGCTGATAGGTCCACGAAAACGCGGGCTCGATGCCGTTCGAGACGTTGTCGGCGAACGCGAGGCTCACGGTGCCCGTGGGTGCGATCGAGAGCAAATGGCTGTTGCGGATGCCGTGCGCGCGAATCTCGGCCTTCACGGCGTCGGGCAGACGCGAGGCGAAGGTGCCCTCGGCGAGATAGGTCGCCGCATCGAACAGCGGAAAGGCGCCGCGCTCGCGCGCGAGTTCTACCGAGGCGCGATACGCGGCGTCGCGCATCGTGCGGCCGATCCGCGCGCCGAACGCGCAGCCTTCCTCCGAGTTATAGCGGATGCCGAGCATCACGAGCGTGTCGCCGAGTCCCGTGAAGCCCACGCCGATACGCCGCTTGGCGGCCGCCTCGGCTTGCTGTTCGGGCAGCGGCCAGAGCGTGGCGTCGAGCACGTCGTCGAGAAAACGCACCTGGGTGCACGTGCGCGCGGCGAGCGCCTGCCAGTCGAAATCGGGCGTGCCGCCGTGGAGCTGCGCGAACGGATCGACGACGAAGCGCGTGAGATCGAGCGGCCCGAGATTGCAGCAGCCATACGCGGGCAAGGGTTGCTCGCCGCACGGATTGGTCGCGCGAATCGCTTCGAGGGCGCGCAGGTTGTTGTCCTCGTTCATGCGCGAGATGAACACGACGCCCGGCTCGGCCACGTCGTAGGTCGAACGCATGATCGCGTCCCAGAGCGTGCGCGCGCGCAGTTCGGCGTAGACCCATTTGCCGTCCTCGCGCTGATGCAGATCGCCCGACGCGCGCAGCGCGGGCGAGGGCTCGGCGCGATGCACGAGCTGCCACGGCGCGTCCGCCTCGACGGCGCGCATGAATTCGTCGGTGACGGCCACGGAGACGTTGAAGTTGTTCCAGCGGCCCTTCGAATGCTTGGCCTCGATGAATTCGGGCAGGTCCGGGTGATCGCAGTCGAGCACGGCCATCTGCGCGCCGCGCCGCGCGCCCGCGCTTTCCACCGTGCGGCACGACGCGTCGAACACGTCGATGTAGCTGCACGGGCCGGAGGCGCTCGAGCCCGTCGAGTGCACGTGCGCGCCGCGCGGCCGGATCGCCGAAAAGTTGTAGCCGACGCCGCCGCCGCGCCGCATGGTTTCGGCGGCCTGCAACAGCGCGACGTAGATGCCGGGGCGGCCTTCGTCGTCGACGCCCTGAATGCTGTCGCCGACGGGCTGCACGAAACAGTTGATGAGCGTGGCGTCGATGCCCGCGCCCGCCGCGCTCATGATGCGGCCCGCGCCGAGCGCGCCGTGGCGCAGGTTGTCGACGAAGCGCGCCTCGACTTCCGCGCGCAGTTCCGGCGGCTCGACCGCCGCGACGCCGCGCGCGACGCGGCGATAGATGTCGTCGGCGCTTTGCTCGTCGCCCTTGGCGTACTTCTCGAGCATCACATCGAGCGAAAACTGCTGCGGAGGAAACGGGAGCGGGGGCGTGTTCTCTGCCATGGCCGGGCCTCAGAAGCGCCGCGCAAGGCGGCGGTTGCGGGGCGGCGAGGGCGGCGCGCCATGAGAAGCCGGGCGCGGCCGGCGCCGCGTATCGTCAAACCTTACCGCAGCGGCCGGGGGTGTGCACGGCGGCGGATCGGCGCGCGGGGCGCGGCCATCGACGCAAAAAGGCGTTCGATGGAAGCGTCAGACGAATTGCGCGCCTCGCGACGGCCGGGGCGCGGCTGCGGTTACACTGCTGCACGCGCAAACGGCGGACCGCGCCGCGCCGCTCACGGAGGAACGCGATGACGAACGCGACGGCGCCGCTCGTGTACCGCGACACGGTGCGCGCCGACTGGGTCGATTACAACGGGCATTTGCGCGACGCGTATTACATGCTGATCTACAGCTTCGCGACCGATGCGCTGCTCGACGCCATCGGCCTCGATGCGGCGGCGCGCGAGGCGCGCGGGCGTTCGATGTACACGCTCGAGGCGCATCTGAACTATCTGCGCGAGGTGAAGGCCGGCGCGCGGTTGCGCGTGGAGATGCGGGTGCTGGAGCACGACGCGAAACGCGTGCGCGTCTATCTGGAGATGTACGCCGAAGGCGATGTCGCGGTGGATGGCGCCGCGCCGGTTGCGGCGAGCGAGCAGCTGTTGCTGCACGTGGACCGCGCCGGGCCGCGCGCCGCGCCCTTCGACGCCGACGTGCTCGCGCGCGTGGCTGCGCTGCGGGAGGCGTCATCGGCGGAAGGCTTCGTGCCGCGTCATGCCGCGCGGACGATTGCGCTGGCGCGTTGAGCGGTGCTTGGGGCGCGGGGTTGGCCGCGGCATCGGGTGCTGCGTTGCTGCGGCGAGCGGGCGCGGAAGACGCGCAGTTCAGCGGCGTGAAAGCGGGACGCCAGCGCTGGACGGCAGGTCCGTGGCGCGCGGAAGGCGCGTTACGCTTCCACCGCGACGAGCTCGCCGAACACTTCGGCCGCGATCATGACCGAGGCGTTGAGCGGCGCGGGGCGCTCGGCCGGCTTGAACACGGCGTCGCCACGGCGGATCTTGCGGCGCGAAACGGCGCAGGTTCCGGACGTATGCGCCGAGCGGCGGCGCCAGCGTTGTTCGCCGTAATGGCAGCGCCCCGGTTCGACCCAGCGGATCACCAGCGCAGAATCGGTCTGCTCCAGGATCTCGATGCGTTCGCCGTTGGCACCGTTAAGCGCGAGGCACGCTTTTTTCTTCATTGTCGGCTCCGTACGTGGGGTTGCCGCGACTGTATTCCTGCGCGCTGACAAGTGCCATTGTGTCGCCGTTGAAACACCATTCCATTTCCGGCAACAATGCCCCCGCCGGACGTTGCAGCGAACGAAGGAATGCGGGTTTGCGGCCGATTAGGGTCGACATCTTGAATTTGTGCAACGCACTGTTGTGCGAGACGCGACATGCGATGCCCCGAAAATTGGCATTGCGACGGCGTTGGGAGGAAGGGGGCGGAACGCCCGGAGTGCGAGCGAATCTGACGAAAAGCGGGTTTTGCGCGCTCGATGTTGCTGCGCCGCATGCTGGACTGCGCGAGCGCCTTTTTTAAAATTTTCCCGAGGTTACATGATTCATCGCCCGCCTGCTCCGAACTCCACACACGAGCAGAAAATCCAGCGCGCCGCCTCGGCGGTGCTGTACACCTTGCTCGTCGTGCTCGCGCTGTGGGTCGTGCGCGAGTTTTTGCCGGCCGTCGCGTGGGCGGCCGTGCTCGCCATCGTCCTCTGGCCGGCGTACGGCGCCATCGAATCGCGCGCGTGGTTTCGTGGCCGCACCACCTTGATCGCGGCGCTGCTCTCGGTGGCGATCGGCCTGCTCGTGATTCTGCCGATCGCCGTCACGGCCATTCAGGCGGGCGGCGAGGCGCACGAACTCTACGTCTGGGTGCATGACGCGCAGGAAAACGGCGTGCCGGTGCCCGATTTCGTCTCGCGTCTGCCCGTGGGCAGCCGTCAGGTGAACGACTGGTGGCAGGCCAATCTCGCGCAACCGCTCAAGGCGTCGCCCGCGATGCAGCATCTGCACGGCGACACGCTCGTGAACTTCGGCCGTCACTTCGGCGCGCGTGCCGCGCACGCGTCCGTCACGTTCGGCTTTACGCTCGTCACCTTGTTCGTGATCTTTCAGGCGGGGCCGAAACTTTCGTCCACGTTGATGCGTGGCGCGCGCCGCGCGTTCGGCGCCGACGGTGCGCAACTGCTGCAACGCATGGCCGCGGCGATCCGGGCCACCGTCACGGGCCTCGTGGTCGTGGGATTGGGCGAGGGCGTGCTGCTGGGCGCCGCGTATCTCGCGACAGGCGTGCCGCACGCGGCGCTGCTCGGCACGGTCACGGCGGTCGCGGCCATGCTGCCGTTCTGCGCGCCCATCGTGTTCGCGGGCGCGGCGCTGTGGCTCGCGGCGCAAGGCTCGATGGTGGCGGCGGCGATCCTGGCCGCGTGCGGCTGCGTGGTGGTGTTCGTCGCCGAACATTTCGTGCGGCCGGTGCTGATCGGCAATTCCACGCGCCTGCCGTTCTTGCTCGTGCTGTTCGGCATTCTGGGCGGCGCCTCCACGTTCGGGCTGATCGGCATCTTCATCGGTCCGGCGCTCATGACCGTGCTGATGGTGTTGTGGGCGAATTGGGCGGAATAGCGCGAAATTGATGCGAGGTTTGTGCAAATTCGCGTGATTAACGGCGTGGTGCGGGAGATCGTTCCCGCCGTTCGACGCCTCGTTAGCGCATGCAGGCGAGCGTGTATTTGAGCGCGGCGGGCAGTAAGTCGCGCCAGACGGCCCAGACGTGACCGCCGTCGATAATGCGTAGCGCCGCCGGATTGCCCGCTTCGCGCAAGCGCGTGTACAGCAGCGACGACTCGGCCTGGATCACGAGATCGTCGTCGCCGGCCGCGATGAAGAACGGCACGCGGCGCGGTTGCGCGAAGTAGGCGTTCCACAGCGCCGGATAGTTGAGCGCGCGCCAGACGTGCGAATCGAACTGATGCTCGCCGAACACGCCCACGCGGCGCGCCGAAGAAGCGGGCGGCGGGTCGCCCGAATAGATGGCCGGCGAAAGCAGCAGCGCGCCGCAGAACATGTCGGGGTGCTCCATCGTGTAGCGCAGCGCGCCGAAGCCGCCCATCGAAAACCCGCCGATCGCGCGCCCGTCGCGCTCTTGCGAGACCGCGAATTGCGATTCGACCTCGAGCAGCAGGTCGTCGAAGAACGCCGTCTCCATCTTTTCCTTGCGATCCACGTACCAGTCGGTGCCGCCTTGCGGCATCACGATCACGACGGGCGGAATCTCGTGGCGCGCGATCAGCGCGTCGGCGGTCGCCTGGAGCTGGCCTTGCGTGATCCAGTTCATGGCGTCGTCGTTGTTCCCGTGCAAGAGATACAGCACGGGATAGCGGCCTTGATCGGCACGATAGCCCGTTGGCAGATAAACGACGTACGGCCAGTCGCGATTGAGCGCCTCCGCGTGAAACATGCGCACCGTGAGCGTGCTCGCCGCGGCGGGCGCGGCTACGGTCGTTGCTGCCGCGAGGGCGGCGCAGGTCAGAAGCAGCGGGGCGAATGCGGAGCGAAGCAGGCGGCGCATGGCAACGGCGAGCGAATGTGGCAAATGTGGACTGCGCGAAGGGACCGTGCCGCCG